>DATBFY010000144.1:0-7665 GCA_036558265.1 Tepidisphaeraceae bacterium
GGGTGGACATGGAGACGGCGGCGCCGGTGAACGCGGCGCTGGCGTACTTCGACCGGTTGGTGAGCGAGTTGGACGAACTGCTGTGAAGGCGACGGACCAGGCGGCGCGGCACTATTTTTCGGTCAGCGTTACGTCCTTGAGCCAGACCTTGCCCTTGTCGCCGCCGACGATGAAGCTGATGCGGTTCTTGCCGCCCTTGTCGACGCCCTCGGCCTTGAAGGTGGAGGAGTAGTCCTTCCAGTCGGCGGTCAATTCGACCTCCTCAGCCAATCCGATCGTGTGCCAGTCCTCCTGGTCGATCATGGCGTTGATCGAGATCGTGCGCGCCGGGTCGGCCTTGGCCTTGTACGACAGAAGGTAGTCCTTGCCCTCCTTGAGGGTCAGACCGGTCTGTACGGTCTGGACGTGCCAGGCCTCGCCGTCGGCGCTGGTGGTTTCGAGGAGGATCGCGTCGCCGTCGGTCCGGATCGTCCCCTTGGCCTGCTCGTGCTGCTCGAACCGCCAGGAATCGACCTTGTTGGCGGGCTTGAGGAGGTTGGGCTTGTCGGCGGCGGCCAGCGCCAGCGCCGAAGTCATCAGGCCTGCGGCCAGCATCGTGACGAACGTCGCGCGGATCGATCGGCTCATCGGGGTCTCCTTGCTGCCGGGCAATTGTCCCCAGCCGATGGCCGGCGGGCAAGCCGCGGCCGTTCAACCCGGCGTCCCGGCGCTCCTGGCCGCGAACCACTGCGGCAGGTCCTTCTTCGTGGCGATCAGAATCTGGCGGATGGCGATGCGGTCCGCGGTGCTGAGGTGGGCGAATTCCCTGGATTGATCCTTGCCGGACAGCACTTCGGCCAGACGGACGTAAAACCGCTCCTTCGCCTGGGCGGGCAGGGTGTCGAAGGACTCGCTGTAGATGAGGTAGCTGCACGGGTGCACGAACATCCGCCCAGCCAGGTCGAAATCGCGCAGGGACCGTCCCTGGCCGTCCCGAGGGCCGCGCGCCGCGAATTCGGTCGCAAAGGCGCTGGTACCGGCGACCTTGGCGGTCAACGGGGCTTCGTCGCTGAAGAGCATCCCTTTCACGAGCGGTTCGACCGCGTTGTTGATGCGGCTGGTCGTGCTTTCCGAGCAATACCCGGCGGGGCGGCCCAGCGCCTTGTTCAGCTCCGCGGCGTCGTGCGTCGCCAGGCGGGTCAGAAAGTTCGCCCGCGTGATGAGGTTGTGCACGAACGTCTGGTGCTCGAGGACCATGTGGGCGACGACGTCGCTGTGCGGCGAGAGGTAGGGTGAGGTGTCCACCCGCCCCGACAGGCTGGTCACGTTGCGGCCCGCCGCAAAGTTCGTCCGCTCGGCGTCGTCCTTGTCGGGTGCGAAGACGTTGCCCATGTGCGCCTGCTCGCCGGTCGTTCCCGTGACGTACCACCCGCCCCAGCGCTGCTTGAGCGGCGTGGTGGGGTTCACGCGGAAGGTGCCCGCCGAGAGGATCGGCTGACCGTCGGCGTCGGGGTAGACCGAGCGCACGATGTGCCCCGGCAGGTCGTTGGTCATCGTCGAGGCGTGACATTGCAGGCAGGAATCGGTCTGCCGCGCGAAGCTGATCCCGCCGTGCCGCTTCTGGCGCAGCGTGTAGAAGATCGGCCCGTTGTTCGGATCGGTGGACGAGATCTCGACGACGTCGCCGCCCTGGACGTACCCGATGTAGACGTCGTCATTGAAATACAGCGCCCGCGGATGATCGGGGCTGATCAGGTCCCGCTGAAAGCTCGTCTTGGAGAAGACCAGCACCTGGGAGGAGACCGGGACGTTGAGCGCCTTGAGCAGCGAGGGCAGGTATCCGGTTTTCGGGTCGTAGGTCAGCTTCACCTGGGCGGCGTCGATCTTCGCCTGAAGCCGGGCGATCGGGTCCCGCACCACCGCGGTTGTGTAGTTGATCGGCGCGCGTTCGTAGAGCGCATCGTCGGCGCGGGTCCAGGCGCAAACGGACGTGAGGATGAGGATTAACGTGATGCGGGTCGTCATCGTAAGTCGTCCCTGTCACGACACAGTAATCGCGCCGTCGGCGGACGTTGGACGAATTCTGGACATTCACATCCAGAATATGCGTATTCTTATCGATTGCTGCCCAAAAGCAACCCCTGTCAAGAGGTGTAAGCCTTTTTTATGTCCCGTCTTAAGCCGGTTGATTTCCCAATTCCGACCGTCCCGCCGCGGAGTTGGCCCGGCGGGCTACGGCGGCCCCGATCGCCGCCAGCAGTTCGCGGACATTCACCGGCTTGGTGAGGTGCTCGCGGAAGCCCGCTTCGCGACTGCGGCGAATATCGTCCTCCATGCCAAACCCGCTGACGGCGATCCCTTCGACCTCGCCGTAGCGGACGCGGAACTCGCGCATGAGGTCGTTTCCGGTGCCGTCGGGCAGACCGATGTCGCTGACCAGGACGTCAAACCCGTTGCTGCCCGCCGCCGAGACCGCCGCCGCCATCGACGCGGCAACCTCAACGGCAAAGCCGTACCCCTCCAGCAGTCGCCGGAGCGTGTTTCGCGTGTCCGGGTGGTCCTCAACCAGGAGCACGCGTGGCGGCCGCACGGCCATCCCGGCCGCGCCCCCCGGGGGCACGTCCACGTTCAGGTCCACGGCCGCGGGCGCCACCGCGTTGGCCATCTCGAGCGTGAAGGTCGCGCCGCAATTCTTCCCCGCGCTGTGGGCGGATAACGCGGCCCCGTGCATGTCGGCAATGGCCTTGGCGATGGCCAGTCCAAGTCCCATCCCGCCGAAGCGGCGGCACAGACCGTGCTCGCCCTGGTCGAAGGCGTCGAAGATGCGCGGGAGCACCCCCGGCTCGATCCCGACGCCCGTGTCGATCACGTTCACGCGTACGCGCCCCGGAAAGGGGTTGTCGGTGCGCAGGGTGATCCGCCCACCCCGCGGCGTGAACTTGATCGCGTTCTTCAAGAGGTTCCACACCACCTGGTGCATCCGCGCCGCGTCCACGCGGACCTGCTCCCGCGCCGCCCCGAGATCCCATTGCAGCACGAGGTCTCTGGCGACCACCTCCGGGGCGACCATCTCCCCCACGTTGCGCAACAGCGAGTGGAGCGAGAGGTCCGCCAGGCGGATCATCAGCGTCCCGTTGACGATCCGCGACAGGTCCAAGAGGTCGTCGATCAGGCGCGTTTCGAGCTCCACGTTTCGGCGGATCATCGCCAGGTCCTGCCGCACGTTGGCGGGCAGGCCGTCCTCGGCCTCCAGCGACGCCGCCGCCATGAGCACGGGGGTCAGCGGCGTCCGCAGCTCGTGGCTGAGCACCGCCAGGAAATGGTCCTTGGCGCGGTTGGCGCCCTCGGCGATCTCCTTCGCCTGGCGCAGCTCCGCCTCGGCGCGGCGGCGTTCGGTGACGTCAGTCATCACGCCGAAGACCCGCTCGGCCTGGCCGTTGGCAGCGTGCACCACGTGCCCGCGCGAAGCGATCCAGCGCATCGCGCCGTCCTCACGGGTCACGCGGAACTCGCTGGCGAAGACCCCGCCGGCGCGCACGGCGGCCTCCCATTCGTCGAAGACGCGCTGGCGGTCGTCGGGGTGCAGCCGCTGTCGGAATTCGTCGCTCTGTCCCTCGCGCGCCCCCCAGATGCGCTCGGCGCCGTCGGACATGGTGACGCGCCCGGTCACGGGGTCTGTCTCCCAGGCGATCATGTCCGCGGCGGTCAGCGCCAGGCGCAGGCGCGACTCGCCCGCCGCCAGCGCCGCGCGGTCCCGGCGTGCATCGGTCACGTCGTGGGCGTAGACGACCAGTCCGCCCACGGCAGGCTCGGCCCGCACGGCGAACCAGCGGTCCAGGTGCGGACACTGCGCCTCGAATTCGACGGTGACGCGCTCGCGCGCCGCGCGGCGATACTGCTGCTCGAACACCGATCCGGTCGCCTGCGGGCAGGCCTCCCAGAAACTCCGCCCCACCCACTCGCCCGCGGGGATCTCGAAGACGCGCCGGGCGGCCGGGTTGAGGTACACGACGTTCCAGCGGTCATCCAGCGCGACCAGCGCGTCGCCGACGCATGCCAGCGCCGCCAGCAGGTGGCGGGCGGGCTCGGCGTCGGAACGGAACGCGTCGATCGAGATCATCACTCCACTCACCCTGCGATTCCCACCTATGGCAATGTACCGCTTCCTCCGTCCCCCCGGGAACGGTGCGAATCGGATAGCGTTGGCGCTGGCGGCGGTTGGGTCAAGCCGTGCGACCGGCGGGGCGCATCAGGAAATTCAGAACCGTGGATCCGATGGGCGCGATGCGGAGAGAGCCAAGCGGCCACAGCCGTAACGCTATCCTCGCCTGCGAAATAGGCCAACGTAGAATCTTGTGGAGTGTCGCGCGCGGATTCGAGAGTCGGTATAGCGCGGGCCCACTTGTCCGCAGCGGCCAGTTCGTCGAGTACCGAGCGAAACTGTCGCGCGGCTCCGCCTTGCCCCACTCGACGCCAATTAATCCTCCTGTTCGAGGATGGCCATGAACGCTTCCTGGGGGATGTCCACGCTGCCGACGCGTTTGAGGCGTTTTTTGCCTTCCTTTTGTTTTTCGAGGAGCTTGCGTTTTCTCGTGACGTCGCCGCCGTAGCACTTGGCGGTGACATTTTTGCCGACGGACTTGATGGTCTCGCGGGCGATGATCTTGCCGCCGATGGCGGCCTGCAGGGGGATCTCGAAGAGGTGGCGGTCGATTTCCTCCTTGAGGCGGACGAGGAGCTTTCGGCCACGCTGTTCGGCCTTGTCGCGGTGGACGACGACCGAGAGGGCGTCCACCTTGTCGCCGTTGACGAGGATGTCCATCTTCACCAGGTCCCCGGCGCGGAAGCCGATCAGGTCGTAGTCCATCGTGCCGTAGCCCTTGGTGGCGGACTTGAGGCGGTCGTAGAAGTCGTAGATGACCTCGGCGAGCGGCATCTCGTACTGGAGGATCACGCGGGTGGCGCCGATGTACTCGGTCTTGCGGTAGACGCCGCGGCGATCCTCGCAGAGCTTCATCATCGCGCCGACGCTGTCGGCGGGCAGGATCAGGTTCATCAGGATGAACGGCTCGCGGATCTCCTCGACGTGGGTGGGGTTGGGCAGCTCGCTGGGGCTGTCGATGCGGAAGACTTCGCCGTCCGTCTTCTTGACCTCGTAGGTGACGGTGGGGGCGGTCTGGACGACCTCGATGCTGAACTCGCGCTCCAGCCGCTCCTGGATGATCTCCATGTGCAACAGGCCCAGGAAGCCGCAGCGGAAGCCGAAGCCCAGCGCGTCGTTGCTCTCAGGCTCAAAGCTGAACGAGCTGTCGTTGAGGCTGAGGCGGTCCATCGCGTCGCGCAGCTCGTCGTACTGCGTCTTACCGCTGGGGTAGAAGTCGCAGTAGACCATCTGCTGGATGGGCTTGTAGCCGGCGAGGGCCTCGGGGGCGGGGCGGTCGGCGTCGGTGACGGTGTCGCCGATGCGCACGTCGTGAAGGTCCTTGATGGCGGCGACGATGAAACCGACCTCGCCGGTGCCGATGCGCTCGACCTGCTTGGGGCGGGGCATGAGCTTGGCGAGATCCGTGATCTGGTAGAGCTTGTCGGTGCCCATGAAGCGGATGCGCTGGCCCTTGTAAAGCTCGCCGTCGATGACGCGGACGTAGGAGATGACGCCGCGATAGTCGTCGTAGAGGCTGTCGAAGATCAGCGCGCGGGTGGGCGCATCGGCCTTGCCGCGGGGCGGGGGGAGCTTTTGGCAGAGGGCGGCGAGGAGCTCATCGATGCCTTGCCCGGTCTTGGCGGAGACGAGGATGCAGTCTTCGGCGGCGAAGCCGAGGACCTGCTCGATCTCCTCGGCGACGACCTCGGGGCGGGCGCCGGGGAGGTCGATCTTGTTGATGACGGGGATGATCTCCAGGCCGGCCTCGATGGCGGCGTAGGCGTTGGCGACGGTCTGCGCCTGCACGCCCTGCGTGGAATCGACGACGAGGATCGCGCCCTCGCAGGCCTGGAGGGCCTTCTGGACCTCGTAGTGGAAATCGACGTGGCCGGGGGTGTCGATGAAGTTCAGCATGAACCGCTCGCCCTTGTGCTCGTGGAAGACGGTGACGGCGCTGGCCTTGATGGTGATGCCGCGCTCGCGTTCGAGGTCCATGTCGTCGAGCATCTGGTTCTGGAACTCGCGTTCGGTGATGGCGCCGGCGCGCATGAGGAGGCGGTCGGAGAGGGTGGACTTGCCGTGGTCGATGTGGGCGATGATGGAGAAATTGCGGATTTGCATTAACGCAGTTGCCGGTTGCCAGTTGTAAGTTGCCAGTGGTTTGCCGACGGATAGCCGGCGAGCCGCGGGGAATTCCTAATTCTAGTGAGTACGGTGGCGAGGGCAAATGGTGCGGGGAAGTTGAGGCGGGGGTGCGGGTTAGGCGGTCTTTCGCTGAGCGGTGGCGATTCGGCTGCGGACCTGAGACAGAATGAGTTCGGGGGAGGCATTCAAGCCGCTGATGGGAAGGATGATGTCCTCGTCCGCGGCTTCGGGTGGGCGGTCGAAAGCGGGGCGGTTCCAAAGAGTCGGTGGCTGGGGTTCGGCGGCCGGGTCGATGAGGCGGAGGATGAGGTAGGTAATCTCGTCTCGATGGGTGGCGGTCTGAGCGTCGGCCAGATCCGACCAGCGGATTTCGATCCGATTGCCGATGGTACAGAGGAGCGAGGCATCGGTCAGGATGAGATTGGGCGAGCGGTCGTGGAGTCGCGAGAAGCCGAGCACGATGAGCGCGACGCCAACCAGGATGATGATGAGCCAATGGTCGGCAACGGACGCAGCCGCGTTCAGGGTGAGGAGGATGCCGCAGACCGCCAGCATGAATCCGCCGCTTGCGAGGAACATTAGGGCGACGGTGCGATTCGAACGAAAGACCAGGATGTCGTGGCGGAGTTCGGTTGGAGTAGCGTAGGGAAGCGTCGGTGTTGGGGGGGAGTCGGGCATCGGATCTTCAGGCTTTGCCCCGCGCGGTGGCGACGGCTTGAACGAACGCCTTGGCGGTAGCAGTCACGGCCGGCCAGTCGTTCTTCGCGAGCGCGTCCTTGGTCACCAGTGACGAGCCGACGCCCAGACAGGCGGCGCCGGCCTTGATCCAGTCGGCGGCGTTCTTGAGGTCTACGCCGCCGGTGGGAGTCAGGCGAACCTGCGGCAGGGGGCCGAAAAGGTCCTTGAAATAGGTGGGGCCCAGGCTGGTGGAGGGGAAGACCTTGACGACGTCAGCCCCCAGCGTCCAGGCGCGGAGGATCTCGGTGGGGGTGAAGCCGCCGGGGATGCTGATCTTGCCGTAGCGCTGGGTGGTGGCGATGACCTCTTCATCGAGGACGGGGGAGACGACGAACTGTGCGCCGGCGGCGATCCCGTCGCGCGCCGTGTGCGCGTCCAAAACCGTGCCGACGCCGATGATCGCGCGGTCGCCGAGCGAATCGGCGAGCATCTCGATGCCGGCGATGGCCTTGGGGGTGGACATCGTGACCTCGATCGCCAGGACGCCGCCTTCGAGCAGGGCGTGGGCGAGGGGGGTGAGCTGGTCTTTAGACTGCGCGCGGATGACGGCGACGACGCCGGTGTCGAGGAGGTGGGAGAGGAGTTGGTCTTTGGAGCGGGGCATGAGGGAAGAATACAGAAGCGAGAAGCGGAAAGCGAGAAGGGGGGCGTGAAACGTG
>DATBFY010000145.1:0-3864 GCA_036558265.1 Tepidisphaeraceae bacterium
CACCCCCATTTTCTCGATGGATGCGCGCACCTCCCGCGCCATCGCTCGAACCGTCGATTGCCGCCAGGGTTCCTCGCGCAGCAGCGCGATCGCCTCGCTCACCGCGGCCGCAATCACCGGCGGGAGCGCAGTCGAGTACACGAACGCGCGCCCATGGTTCACCACGGCCGCGCAGAACGCCTTCGACGCGCACACCGCGCCGCCGACGCAGCCCAGTGCCTTCGACAGTGTGACGATGCTGACATCGACCCGTGAGGCAAGGCCCTTCTCGGCGGCGTATCCGGCGCCCGCTGCGCCGTAAACGCCGCTCCCGTGCGCCTCGTCCAGCAGCAGGATGAACCGGTGGCGATCCTTGAGTTCCGATAGCCCCGCCAGGTCGGCCGCGTCCCCGTCCATGCTGAAGATCGACTCGGTCAGCACGACCTGGAGCTGATCCGATCGTGCGTCCCGGAGCAGTCGTTCAAGCTTCCCCAGGTGATTGTGCGGAAAGACCCTGAACTCGGCGTCGCTTGCGCGCACCGCGTCCAGCAGCGACGCGTGAGCGAGCTTGTCAATCAGGAACCGCGTCCCGCCGCCGCCGCCCTGCTTCTTCCCCAGCGCCGCCAGCGTTTGAATGGCCGCGTGATTGGCCTGATATCCGCTGGGGAGCAGGACCGCGTCGGCCGTGCCCTTCCAATGCGCGATGGCGGACTCGGCCTGGGCGTGCCGCTGCGTGTAGCCCGTGATAAGCGGCGCCGCCCCGCTGCCCAGACCGTCGGATTTCAGGCATTCTCGCGCCGTCGCCAGCAGGCGCGGATGATGGGTCAGCCCCAGGTAGTTGTTTGATGCGAAGTTGACGTATTCGACGCCGTCGATAGCCAGTCTCGTCGAAGACAGCGGCACGACGGCGCGGCGGGTTCGCAACCGGTGGTCACGCTCCCGCAGCGCGAGATCTTCGACGATGAGCTGATCGAGGTCGGCAGCGATCGACGACAAGGTGTAACAGCCGCTATTGATTAGGGTTGGCGTGGTTGGAGTGCGAGGACGGCTCGCTGTTCTCGTCGTGATCCTCGTCGTGGGCATCCTCGTTCATCTCATCGACGTCACCGGCCTCGTCATCGATCGCAGCGCCGGTCATCCCCGCCAGTTTCTGCTTCATCAGGCGACCGACCTTGAACTTGACCGTGCGCTTCTCCGGCACCTCCACCGGTTCCAACGTCTTGGGGTTCTGAGCCTTGCGGGCCTTGCGCACCTTGGTCTCGAACACGCCGAAGTCACGGAATTCCAACCGGTTGCCTTTGCCTAACTCGTTGATGATCTCATCGAGGAACTGCTGGACGACCTTTTTGACCTGGACGCGGCGATGCCCGGTGCCATCGGCGATGCGGTCGATCAGCTCTTTCTTGGTGATGGTTGCCATAATGTCCCTCAGGATCGTTTTAAATTTCGACAGGCAACAGACTTACCTTGCGCAGTAGAAGCGAAGGGGCCTCGGCAGTCAAGCGAGAAATGTTACCGAAATGTCTGCCCAACGATATGACAGCAACGCAATCTAACGATATGAAACGCCCGTGCGAACCGTGATCGCATCCCGAACAAAGCAATCGCGACCTCGGCCCCGGCATCCCCACCCCCAACCGCCCTGGCGATCATCCTGCCAGAGGTAGTAGTAGGTGGTGATCACGTCATCGAACCCAGCGTAAGCGGCCGGGGCACGTCCCTCGCGGGAAAAGTCAGAATAGGAAGCCGTTGCGGTGACGGGCGGCGCGTAAACCAGCGATGCCGCCACCGCGTTGTCGTAAACCCACGGCGATGTGGTCGCCACCTGTGCGACTGGGGCAGGTGCGACCACCGCCGCAGGCGGTTGTGATGCGCAGCCCACTCCCAGCAGCGCACCCAACCCGATCAACGCTCCCCATCGCATAGACGACCCTCGTAAAACGATGATCCCGACGGGGTTAGATTACCCCCGAAACAAGATTTACGCACAGATTTTCTCGCCCGATAACAGGGCGGATTTATCGAATGATGCGGATATGACGGCGGTAGCGGGACAGGCCGAATGGACCGCGGGCGGTGGATCAGTTTGATATCCCCTTCACCCGATCCCTGGACCGAGTCGGGGACGACCAGCAAGCCCCGAGGTACCAAACCCCGACAGACCAAGAATCGATCTTCACTCAGCCGGATGGAGGCTCCGGCGAGCGGCGGGTGCTCGTGTGGTAACCGATGCCCTCGCCTCTTCATTCTGTAGTGCGGGTGTCCTCCCCTGCGTGCCGAGCGGTTGTCGCGGTGACGCAAAGAAGCAAAGCAGCGGAGAAGCAGAGAATACGCCGTCGGAGAGCGGCGCGGGACGGATGGCGCGCGATCACGCCGGAGTCTGGGCGGCGGACACGGTGCCGCATTCCGGGCAGCGGTCAGGCGTGGCGCGGAGATCGTACCCGCACACCGAGCAGGCGGTCGACGGCCGGCCAAGTGTACGGGCCCATCGCCACAGGGCGCGCGCCGGAAGGACAAGGAGCGCCACCGTGAGAAACCACCAAGGAAGCGCGAAGGCCCGTCCGTAATACCTCGTGAGCTTGTATGCCACGGCGTCATCCCGGAACGAGAGCGTCCCGTACGCCCTACCGGAAGGACGATGCCAGTAGAAGCCCCATCGCCCCAGGCCCCCGTCCCACGGGTCCAACTCCTCGGCCGCTCCATTTGCGTACGTCAGACCCATTCTTATGCGCAAATCGCGCCCCGTCTGGGCGGCATCCGCGGACGACTTTGAAGCGAACGCGTCAAGAATGGTGCCGACTCGAATCGAGCCCTGAAAGGCCTGACAGACCACCTCGCGGTGTGCCGGCTGATCTTTCCAAACCGTCGCGTAGCGATACCCCAATTCGTCCGACGACCACTGGCTCCGCACCCATAGCACGATCGTCGCCACGCACAGCATGAGCGACACCGCCGTCGCGGCGTTCAGCAGGATGCGGAGCAGACGCTTCATGCCTTCCGGATCGTACCGCACTCCGGGCACCGCTCCAGCGTGGCGCGGAGGTCGTAGCCGCAGGCGGGGCAGTGGCCGGCGCGCGCTCGCCGCCGTGACCGCGACCGTCGCCAAAGGACGCGCAAGAGACCGGCTCCGGGCCACGCCCCGGCGAGGAGGCAGACGGACCAGAGCGGGGCGATGGCGAGCCGATTCTCAAATCGCAGAGCGCCGGCATCCTGGACTTCGTGATCTGCCGCGAACCCACCGCAGGTCCATCCGCGCCGCGCCAGCGTTGCCCACCGCGGCGATTGCGACTCCGGATAGGATCGCCAGCCTTCGATGCGGCGCAAGTGTTGCCAAAGGGCCCATCCGGCGCCCCCCTTCCGGCCTCACGCTGACCTGGCCCGTGCCGTACCACACTCCAGCCACGCCGCCGAAGCATCCAACCTGGAATGAACAATATCGGGCGGGGTCCACATCGGCGCGCAACCGGCAATAGGCGATCGTCCGGCCTTGGCGGTACGTCAATGGCCAAGCCACCAGCGCCCCCAGGCACACCGCCAGCAGCACGCCCTTGACGCCCCAAAGCACGACCCGGATGACACGCTTGAGTCTCACGCGCGCGACCAACCCTTTCCGGCGGGCATTCTAGTGCGGGCGGCTTGCGAGTCCCACCGGCCCGGGCGCTCGCGACCGCGGCCGCGCGAACAATCCGCCGGGAGGGCGGCCTGGCTGCGGTGTCCTGGACGGTGTAGGCGCCGCGACAGCGGCGAACCCGGCCTCAAGGCCGGTGCGCAATCAAACGTTCATCGTCCCCGCGGGACCGGAGATTTTGACCCAAATGCCGTTCTTTGGGTCAAAATCGGAGGTTCGCGCCCGACCCGCGCCGAATCCTCTGACAAGAAAAAGTG
>DATBFY010000146.1:0-6116 GCA_036558265.1 Tepidisphaeraceae bacterium
GATCGAGACGGTCGCGTCGAAGACCGCCTCGTCCTCGCTGACCGCGACGATCTTGGCCTCCTCGCGGTCGTACTCGTCCTGGATGTCGCCGACGATCTCCTCGAGCAGGTCCTCGATCGTGACGATGCCAGCCGTGCCGCCGTACTCGTCGGCGACGATCGCGATGTGGACCTTCTTCTGTCGGAACTCGCGCAGCAGGTCCTTGAGGGGCTTGATCTCCGGGACGAAGAGTGCGGGACGGATGGCCGAGCGCATGTCGAACTTCTCGGGGGGCTGGCCCAGGTGCTTGAGCAGGTCGCGGGCGTAGAGGATGCCCACGACGTGGTCGAGCGTGCCGTCGTAGACCGGGACGCGCGAGTGGCCGCTCTCCTCGAGCGTCTGCTTGACCTCCTGGCGGGTGGCGTGCAGCTCGAGGGCGACGATCTCGGGCCGGGCGGTCATGATCTGACCGACCTGGGTGTCGCGGAACTCGATGACCGACTCGATCATGTCGCGTTCCTGCTGGTCGACGATGCCCTCCTTCTGACCCTCCTTGACGACGTCGAGGATCTCCTGCTCGATCTGCTGCGGTTCGGCGGCCTGACCGCTGCCGGCGAGGCGGCCGACGGCCTCGTCCACCCAGCGCATGACGCGGGTCACCGGCATCATGAGCACCCGCAGGCCCAGTAGAAAGCCGGCGAAACTGCCGATCAGCGATTCGGCGGCGTGCTCGGCGATCGCGTGGGGGATCGCGACCGAGCCGAACATCGTGATCAGCACGGTCAGCGCCGTGGCCCAGGCGTACTGGCTGTACCAGTGCCGGTCGGGACTCTCGAACGCCCTGAGCATGCACAAGAGGATGATGATGTTGAGCACGAGCCGCGCGGTGGCGGTGACGAAGATCAGGTCGCTGGTGCGCTCGACGATGGGCTCGAGGAGTCGGGAGCGGCCGTGGACGTCGAGGTAGTCGCCCAGGCGCGCGCGGGAGTAATCGCGCAGCGCGTAGGAGAGGGCGGAGAAGAACAGGGAGGCGATCGCCGCCAGGACGATGCCCACCCAGAGGATGAGGATCACGGGCGTACCCGCCTTTTGGCATTCGCCGGTCGCCTGCGCTGGGGACGCCCCGTGGCCGGGGCGGCTAAACGTGGCCTGGGCGTGGGGGCGAAGACGGGGCCGATTCCCAGTGCGGTCAGGATTTGGTCTTCCCGTCGGTGCATCCTGCTGAAATCGCGGGCGGTTCTATCGTCATAGCCGCACAAGTGCAACATGCCGTGGAGGGCGTAGAGGAGCAGCTCGTTGCGGAGCCCGGTTCGGTGGCGTTGGGCCTGGCGGCGGGCGTAGGGGACGCAGACGGCGACCTCGCCGGCGGTGGGACGGCCACGGGCGTCGTGTTCGGACTCGAAGGTCAGCACGTCGGTGGGACCGGCGATCCCCATGAACTGCTGGTGGAGCTCCGCCATTTTTCGGTTGCCGACCAGGGCGAGGGCCATCTCGCGCAGCGCGGCGGGGTTGAGGATCGCGTGGGCGCGGGTCAGATTGCGGCGCACGTAGGGGATGTGCTCGCTTCCGGTGACCCCGGAGATTTCAAGACGCAGTGGATCGGGCGGGCGACGCATCGGCGCGGTCACGCCGTCCTCGCCGCGATCGCCGGCTGGGGCGTGCCGGCGGAGGAGGATGGGGTCGCAACGGATTGGGATTGTGACGGATAGGCGATCCGGCCGTGGTAGATGCCCAGGAGGGTCTTGGTCAGCGCCCGTTCGATCAATTCCAGGTCGCGGAAGGTCAGGTCGCACTCGTCGAACTGCCCGTCGAGGAGGCGCTTCATCGCCAGGTCGTGGACGAGGGATTCGATGCGGCTGGCGTTGGCCTCGGGCATGGCGCGGACGGCGGACTCGACGGCGTCGCAGATCATGACCAGGGCGATCTCGCGGCTCTTGGGCTTGGGGCCGGGGTAGCGGTATTGCGTTTCGGGCACGGCGGGTCCGTCGGCGGAGCCGTCCTGCCGGTTGCAGGCGCGGTGGTAGAAGTACTCGATCAGCGTCGTGCCGTGGTGCTGCTGGATGAACGGCAGGACGTTGGCGGGCAGGTTGTATTCCTTAGCGAGCTCGACGCCGTCCTTGACGTGACCGATGATGATCAGCAGGGAGACGCTGGGGGAGAGGTTGATGTGGCGGTTGCGGCCGTCCACCTGGTTCTCGATGAAGTAGTCGGCCTTGTTGATCTTGCCGACGTCGTGGTAGTAGCTAGCGACGCGGCAGAGCAGGGAGTTGGCGCCGATGGCCTCGGCGGCGGCCTCGGCGAGCGTGGCGACCTGGAGGCTGTGACTGTACGTGCCCGGCGCTTCCAGCGCCAGGCGGCGCAGGAGCGGTTGACTGGCGTCCGCCAGCTCGAGCAGCGTCATCGACGTCGTGATCTTGAACGTCTTCTCGACGAAGGGAAGGATTCCCAGGACCACGAAGCCCACCGCCAGTCCGGCGGCGCCGGCGTACAGGCAGGACTGGGCGATGAATTGAACCGGGTCGAGCGAGATCGCGCCCGCCGCCGCCGTCGCCAGCATCATCGCCACGGCGGTCAGCCCGCCGACTTCGATCAGCTTGCTGCGGGTGCGGATCTCGTCGAGCGTGAAGCAGCAGGCGAACACCCCGACCCAGAGGATGATGAAGAATCCGATTCCCTGATCCAGCGCCAGCGTCACCATGAGGCCGTGCATGCTCGCGACGCCGGTGGCGAAGCGGCGGTCGTAGGCGATGGTCATGATCATCGCCACCAGGATCGTGGGTGCCAGCCCGAAGATGTAAAGCGGCCCGGTGCCGATTGCCGCGAGCTGCGCCAGCAGCAGCATCGAGATCAACAGCGCCGCGATCGCGATCCCGCGCACGTTGTTCCGCACGACGCGGCGGTGGTAGTTGTAGACGTACGCCGAGAGCACGATGGTGATCAAGAGCACCATCCCCGCCAAACCGAACTTGGACTTGATGACCTGCCGGCCGAGCTGGGCGAGGAAGGCTTCCTTCTCGACCCGGAGAAGCTGCCAGCCGTTCTCGCTGAGCACGCGGCTGCCCTGGACCAGGAGTTGGTTGCGCTTGTACTGGACGGTGGCCTCGGCGGGGGGCACCTTGGCGGCGGCGAGGTTCTGGGCGCCGACGGTCGCCAGCTCGTCCAGCTCGTGGGTGGGCCGCAGCGTCTGGAGCGTGTAGACGATGAGCTTGGACGCCAGCGGCGGGGAGAAGAAGAAATCCTTCGCGGCGACGACCTTGAGGCGGTCCTCCAGATCGTGGTTGGCCCCGTCCGCCAACGTCTCCTCCACGCGCAGGACGTGCCCGCCGACGGAGATGATCGGGACCGACACGAAGCGCTGGGTCGCCCGCGCCAATTCCTCGTCGCGCTGGGCGCGGGGGAGGACCACGTCGCCGCGCAGTTCCTTGATGAAGTCCTCCACGGCGTTCTGGTATCGGGGCTTTTGCGTGGGTTGCTGGAACTGTCGGAGGATGTTCAGCACACCGTCGCTGCCGGGCGCGACCTGCAACTCGGTGGCGAGCTTGCCGGGCAACTGCGAGGCGTCGCGTTCGCCGATGCGCTCGGGCAGTTCGAGCAGCCGCGCCCGCAACTCGCCCCATGCGTCGCCGGCGGACTGGTGGTAGACGTGCGGCTCGTTCTCGCGCATCGCCTCGCGGGCCTTGGTGAGGCGTTCCTGGTCGTTGAAGGTGAAATCAACGCGGCTGAGGATGTCCTGCGGGACGTACTGTCCGGGCTTATAGGGCACCGCGTCCTCGCGGAGCATGACGATCGCGGAGGCGACCAGCGCGAAGACCGCCGCCACCCCGAGCGAGCCGATGACCCCCTTGGCCTTCAGGTCAGCCAGGAGGCTTTGGCCCAGGTCGGGACGGTTCTTCCGCACCTCGGTCCTGCGGGCGCCATGTTTTCGCGACCAGAACATACGTCCTTAGCCTGGGCGTTTGCCCGTTCTTTCCGCCGCCGCGCTACTACCGAGAACCGCGTTCGTACGCGTTGACAATGTTCTGCACCAGGCGGTGCCGCACGATGTCACCGCGTTCCAAGACCACCGAAGCAATCCCCTTGATGCCGCGCAGCTTTTCCAGCGCGTCGTCCAGTCCGCTCTTCTGATTGGGCGGCAGGTCGACCTGGCTGGTGTCGCCGGTGACGATCATCTTGGAGTCGTGCCCCAATCTTGTCAAAAACATGAGCATCTGCGACGGCGTCGTGTTCTGCGCCTCATCCAGGATGATCACGCTGTCGTTCAGGGTGCGGCCGCGCATGAACGCGAGCGGGATGACCTCGATCACGTCGTTGACCATGAAGCGCTTGACCTGATCGAAATCGATCATGTCGTGGAGGGCGTCGAAAAGCGGCCTAAGGTAAGGGTTGACCTTGGCTTGCAGGTCGCCTGGGAGGAAGCCGAGGCGTTCACCGGCCTCGACCGCCGGTCGCGCCAGCACGATGCGCTTCGCCTGACCGTGCTTGAGCATGCTGGCGGCGACGGCGACGGCCAGGTACGTCTTGCCCGTACCCGCCGGGCCGACGCAGAAGGTCATGTCGTTGTTCAACATGGCCTCGACGTAGCGCTTCTGGCCCTCGGTCTTGGGCTTGATCGCGTGGCCGCGGGAGTAGACGTCGATCTCCCCCTCTTTGCGCTCGCGCAACTCGGCCGACGCCTTGCCGATCGCGTCGCCGACGTCCTCGGTGCTCAGCCAGTCCTGACGGCGGAGCTTTTTCTGCATCTGCTCGAAAACGGCAGCGGCCTTGTTGACCTGCTCGCCGTCGCCGGAGATGCGCAGCTCGTCATCCCGGCTGACGACCTGCACGCCAAAGGCGTCGCGGATCATGCGGAGATAGCGATCGGCCGAGCCGAAAAGGGCGAGCTTCTTATCAGGTTGTTCGAGGGAGATGTTGAGGTTCACAGCGTTGGGCGGCGGCTTCTCGTCACGAGCGTGGCGTTCAAATCACACGGGCCGACAGATCGTCGAGCGCAAAGTTGCCCGGCGATTGCCGGCCCGTTCTCGGGTTCATGCGAATGAGATCAGTGATACGTGTCTCCGATGGCGAAGATCGAGCGTGGGGAATTGTCTCACGGGAGGGGGTAAAAGTCGAGAGGATATGAGGTTATATGCCGTAAGTTTCTGTGGAAAACAGATTTAGAACAAACTGAACATCAGGTACGCGAACGGCGCCGCCAGCAGGGGACTGTCGATCACGTCCAGGATGCCGCCGAAGCCCGGAATCAGCTTGCCGCTGTCCTTCACCTCCGCGTCCCGTTTCATCAGGCTCTCGAGCAGATCGCCCAGTTGGCCTATGCCGCCGATCATCATGCCGAAGATGAAACCCTTGGTCCAGGGCAGAGGGTACACGGGCGGGTTGATCCAGCGCGCAATGACGGCGCCGACGGCGCCAGCCGTCAGCATGCCGCAAAAGAGGCCCTCCCAGGTCTTGCCAGGGCTCAGCCAGGGGATGAGCTTATGCCGGCCGATTGCCTTGCCACCGAAGAAGGCGCCGATGTCCGTGAACTTCACGACCAGGAGGATCATCACGACGATCATGGTGCTCCCGTGGACGCCCGAAGCTTTGAACGCGTGCTTGACGCGCAGCGCCATCAGAAACCACCCCATTCCCCCCAGGTAAAGGGTGGAAAGAACGGTGCCGGCCATGTGCACGATGGCCCCCTGCGTCTGCCTCGTCCAGGCGCGGCGCAGCGCGGAAAAGAGCATTACGAAAACGACCACAAATGCCAGTGAAGATGCCGCAACGGGTTGAAAAGTCGGGAACTGGGTCAAAAAAGCGTGAAGAACGAGCGATCCTGACCCCGCGGCGGAGATGAAGCGGTACGGCCGCACATTCTCCGCCGTAAATAGCCTCGCCACCTCCTCGGTCGCGAGCGGGAGGATGATCAGGAGGAGGACGAGGAGGCCGACCCCCGCGACGCCGTAATTAATCGGGGGTGGGTTGTCGGGCAGGGTCGTCGGAGGGATCGGATGGGCTTCGCGGAAGCGTGCCCAGAGCACGCGGTCGTCCGTCTCGCGCACCATCCCCGCGTTTTTCGTGCGAATCTGGACATAGCTGTCGAGCCAGAGGAGGCCCAGGAGGGCGGCCAGCATGATCGGGCCGAAGGTCAGGCGGTTGCG
>DATBFY010000147.1:0-3855 GCA_036558265.1 Tepidisphaeraceae bacterium
TTGCTTTCACGGGCGGGGCGCCCGTGCTACGGGGCCTTTGTCTCAATAGGTGCCGCCAGTGGTGGGCCCGACAGTCGTCCCCGTCCCGGCGCTGTGCCGATGGCTATGCCCCACCGTCAGGCTCCCGAACAACCCATGCGATTCCTCATCCGGCCCGGCGGCGAAGAAGAGCGTGTTCGTCGGCCCCGCCTGGCCGCCATTGCCGAAGGACAGGCCCCACAGGCCCGGGATCTCGACCGGATTGGCGTCCGAGCCGACGACGAAGCCCATGAAGCGTCCCTTGCGGTTGAAGGCGCTGATCTTCCCGTTGCCGAAGTTGCCGATCAGGATGTCGTCGCTGAACAGGCCGAAATCGTGCGGCGCGACCACCATCCCCCAGGGTGAATCCAGGGCGCCGCGCGAGGCGAACCGCTTCACCAGCGCCCCGCTGGTGTCGTAGATGTCCACGAAGCCATGCCGCGGGCCCGCCACGTCGTCATGCGCGTCGGCGTCCTGCAGCGCGTACGTCACGTACAAAAATCCATCGACATTGGCGACGTTGAACGGCGCGTACCCGGCCGGCAGAAACGAATCCCTGAACGCCTTGCGCTTGGTCGCGATCGACGCGAAGTTCGAGTCGAACAGGTCGATCCGCCCGCTGTGAAAGTTGGCGGCGTAAAGGATCGCGTGGTGCTTTCGGCTGGCGATCGCCGCGCCCTTGTAGACCGCGCCCGAGGCCGAGTTGTCCACCTCCATGATGGCATGCGTCGGATCGACGCCGATGTTCCACCCGGACACCGTCCCGTTCTCGGTGACGAACACGTACTCGCTGGCGGCGCTGTTGCCGCCGCTGCTGACGACGAAGCCGCCAGTGTCATTGGCGACCACGCCGGTGGGATTCGATTCGGTCTGTCCGGCGGCGTTGGGAATGATGACGTTCGCCGCCGCCTGCGCCCCGGTCGAATCGAACGCGAGCGAGAGTCCTTTCTCCGCCGCCGCCACCCACCACGGCCCGCCACCGGGCGCGGCCGCCAGGCCCCAGCCGTTCACGAGGTTTGCATCGGTGCGCGTGCCCGGGACGCCGTTGTCGGAGACCAGGTTCGTCTGCACGTAAAAGCTCGAGGTGGACATCAGCAGGCGGTCTTCGAGATTCTCGAAGCGCGCACCACGGCCACGGGGGTTCAGCGACGGGTTCGACATATTCAACTCCACCAAACGGCGCAAAGCCAGATGGGCGCCCAGCAAACAGAACCCGTGGTGGCGGTGGATCTATTCCATTAAAGGCTGACGCGTTTCGCCCCCTCACATCCCCGCCACCGGCACCCCCCGCACGTATGACCGGTCTTGCCGCGGTACCTTGACCTCTGCCCATTGATCCCCTGATCGCGTGTAGAGCTTCCACCAGACCGGCTCGGTTTCCCAGTGCTTCAGAGGCCAGTGCCATCCCGGCCAACTCACGCCCCGGATCGGATGATCGACGTAGACGATGATGAACCGGTCCTTCGCCGGGAGCTGCCGCCGGAAATTGCGGATGGGCTTGTCGTACTTCTCCCGACTGCCGGGCGCGTTGGTCCACTCGCCCCAGGTGGGGGCAATGATCTCCTTGGTTTCGATCCGGCGCCCGGTCAGGAAATAGGCGATCCGCCGCTGCGCCCCGGCGTTCATCCAGATCGTCTCGTGCGGGCCGATGTTCTTTTGGGCCCAGGCGCCGATGTCCACCAATTGGGCGAACGCCCCGCGCCGGGCGGCATCGTAAAAGTCCCGTCCGTCACCTGTGTGCCGCACGCGATACTCGACCCACCACGGGAAGGCATTGCCGATCGCGACCAGGGCGACCATCGCGACCGCCAGCCCCCAGCCCAGCTTTGTGTCGGCCGTTGCGGTCGCCGGTCGGCGGCCGCGCCACAGCCGTCCCCAGGAGACCACCGCCGCCAGGCCTGCCCAGGCCAGGAGGAACAGCAGTGGTGCGATCGGGATCATGTACCGCGGCTTGATCCGGATGCCCCACTGCAGCCAGATCACCAGGAAGTACATGGCCGCGCCCAGCAGCCACCAATGCCCGCGGCGGAGCATCACGACCAGGCCTGTGACGCTGAGTATCAGGGCGATCACCGCGATCGCGTAGCCCAGCCCGGCGAGAAGGTGTACCTTCGATTCAAAAATCGAGTTCGTCGCCGCGACCAGTCCTTCGCAGACCCAACGTCCGCCGAGGACGGGCGGCTCGGTCAACAGATGGCGCGCGTCGCGCGGCACACCGTAAAGCCACTGCGCCTTGTAGCGTCCCTCGCGCGAGACGTCTTCGTCTCCCTCCCCGGCGGCGACCGGGGCGATCGGCGCGGTGACCATGGTGCCCTCGGGCGTCACCATGGTCGTGGACGTCATGGTCGTCGGGCGCGGCGTCACCGCGGCGATCAGGAACTTGGGCGGATAGCGGTACACCAGCACCCAGCCCCCGATCACCACCGCGAACACCGCGATGTGGCCCCACGCCTCGCGCCGCGCCAGCGGCACGCGCAGGCGGTCGAGCCAGCGCTCCAGCAGGTCTCGGCGGCGCCAGCCCCAGGCGATCAGCACCAATCCCACCGGGATCAGGATCGCCGCGCCCCACGCCCAGTGGGGCAGCTTGCCGCGCTTGGCCTGCATCATCACATACGCCCCCGCGAGCGACACGCCCAACGCGAAGAGGATCGCGCCCACCTTCAAGCCCGGCCGAGTCGCGCCCGGCAACAGCAGCAGGAATCCCGGGGCGAGCACGACCACGGCGTCACGAGCCGCCGCGGCGCCAAGCATGAGGAACGACGCGCCGATCACCTTTCCCCACCTCCGACCCTCGGTCTCGCCCTCGCGCACGCCGGTGAGCACCCAGACGCCAACCCACATCAGCGCCATGCTCGGCGGCTCGGACATGATCGTCACGGCGTTGGCGAAGACCCAGTAGCTCATCGACGCCGCCAGCGTGGACGCCAGCGACAATCGCTCCCCGACGATCCGCCGCAACGACAGGAAACAGAATGCGTGACCGACCAGGATCAGCGCCGTCATCAACGCCTGGATAGCGCCGATGCCCCCGCCCAGCTTGATCGCCGCCGCGATCAGGAGCGGCGCCAGCGGCGGCGTCAGCTTCACCGGGTCGCCCATCATCGTCAGCCCCCGACCGCTGGCGATCGACCGACCCAGGCTCAGATACAGCGAGCTGTCCGACAGCGGATACCAGTTCGGGCTCCACAAGAGCGCGTACATCGCGGTCACGAACACCGCCCAGAACCACAACCACCCGCGCCCCACCCGCCGGCCTGGCTCGCCCGTCAGCGCGGCGGCAACCTCTTCTCCGCGCATGGGAATCTCAGCCATCACCGGCTTGCTCAGCGTCGCCATCTTCGATCTCGTCCGATCCAGCGTCTTCATCCGATACTCGCGCGGGCGACCGGCCCACCGCGATCCTCCTGCTTCGCGACAACCGTTGCGACTTCCTCACCTGCAAAACGTGGCCGCTGTTTCGCCAGCCAGTGTGCCAGCACCGGTCCGATCGCGAACACCACCGCCACCGCCATCACCCGAAAGAGCGAGCTGGCGAGGAACCCCACCTCCGGCCTTACGTGCAGCAGGTGCGCCGTGAACATCGCCGCCGCCTGCTCGACACCCAGGTTGCCCGGCGTCACGTTCGCCACCCCCGACGCCATCACCAGGAGCCCCATCATCAATCCCATGAACCAGTTCACGCCCTCGCCCCCCGGCAGCGCCAGGCACGCCAGCCACAAGCCCGTCGCCGTGAGCGCGATCAGCGCGATCTGAAGGATGACGATCTTCGCCAGCACGTGATGCCGCCGCAGCGCCGCCAATCCTTCGGCAAACCCGGCCAAGCGCCGGGGCAATGGA
>DATBFY010000148.1:0-12013 GCA_036558265.1 Tepidisphaeraceae bacterium
TAATTTTTCGATGGAGGGGGTGGCGCTTCGCGCGTCACGGGCGCGCAACAAAATTGCGGGTTGTTGGCGCGCGGGGAAAGGTTGAGCGCGCAGTTCGGGAGGCCTCAACGTCCCGCTCTATGCGGCAGTACCTCCCCGCCGGCGTCGGTGAAGCCAGAGGATCAATATCGATCCGCCGAGCGCGAGTGCGGCGAGCATGGAACGCCGTAGCGGGGCGGGATCAGGGTAGTGACCGCTGGCAAGGAGGGTGCCGCTATAGTACCGGATGCCCCAGACGGCCCGCAGCAGCCAGGCATCGATCTCCCATTGCCAGATCGTGCCAAAGGTGTAGACGACCAACACCCAGGCCGCGGCGGCGATCCAGTAACCTCGACGGCTCTTGCCGACCTGCCTTCGGGTACCCACGACCAGCGAGTCGGCGCCGCATTCCGGACAGACGGGGGTGGGCAGCCCGCGAAGAGAATACCCACACCGCCCGCACACGCCTTCGACGAATCGCGACGCCAGGAACCCGGCGCGCATCAGCGCCCAGGGCAGCGCGGTCGCCGCGGCGAAAGAGATCAGGAGCACGAGCGCCCGCAGGAACATGCTGGTGTGGGTCGGCGTCTGGAGCGGTGCGTAGGCGAGCAGGGATGGCGGTACCACGCCGGGTAGTGTACTCGCTGTGGATCAGTGGACACGCGGGCCGCGGGCGGGTCACCGGTCGATGCCGGAGATGCGCAGGTCCGACCCACATTCCGGGCAGCGCCGCCCGATGGGCAGGGCGAAGGCGATGTAACCGCACTGGGCGCAGGTGGGGAGCGGGTCGATGGTACGCTGGCGGCGGCGGTTTCGGCGACGGAGGAGAAGGTCGATCGCGACGCCGGTGGCGGCGGTCAGGACGAGCCAGGCGACCAGGGCGAGGGGGAAGACGTCGTCCATCTGCGGGGCAGGTTAGCTGGTGGGCGCGGGGGCGGGTATCGGCCTGTTCAGGGGATTCCTTGATGCGGTTGTGGCGCGGCGCGGACGAATAGCCCACGCCAGGCGCGGTCGCGGCGACGCCAGAGCCAGGCGGCGCCGGCGAGCCAGGCGAGGACGAAGGCCCAGCGGGCGGCCTGGACGGGGCGGGTGGGCCTCGCATCCGTAGAGTAACCGCCACCACCATTCGAGAACCCGTCGCTTGGGAACCCGCCATCAATTGCGGCCGACCTCACGGCTTCTACGATTGTCTCGGCCTCACGACGCACTCCCGGGCGCTTAACATCCACACCGCACCGGGTCATCCATGCCATGACGGCATCCGAACCGAACGCGGTCTCATGGGCAGGGGACGTCCCATCCATCTGGATAAGGCATGTGTTGGTCGTAACCTCCACGGTCAGCTTCGGCGTGGCCTTTTGGTCCAGCGTCAATTCGAGCGTCAAATCGGCCTCACCATGTAGAGGTTGCCGACGGTATTCTTCGCCCTTGAATCCCATGGAAACGCGATGGTACGCTCTCGACATTGGATCTTCGAACCGGCGGTTCACGTCGATGATGTAGACCCGCTGAATCGCTGAAAGCCACGCCCAGTCAACGACGCCATACCCCAGCCAGAAGACGGCGCTCCAGAGGACGATCAGCCAGCCGCGCGGGAGCGGCGGCACGGCGCGGGGCTGCAGGATTGCGTCGGGGCGGGTGAGGTCGGCGCCGCACTCGGGGCAGGTTGTACCTGGCAGGCCGGTGACGATATAGCCGCAGGCGACGCAGGTCGGGTCCGTCACGATGCGGGCGCGGCTTCGGGCGAGGAGCCGGCGGAGGGTGAAGGCAGTCAGGGCGACGATACAAACGGTGAGCAGAGCGGGGATCACGACGGAGGTTGATACGCTGCTACGCGCGGGGAGTTGCGGCGCGATTCATACTGATGACAACTCGATCGTCATGCGTGCAAGGTGCGGGCGGTTGCCATTGGGCGCACAACGGGCATGCCCACCCGAGCCGCGGGGGCGCCGGATGGCAAAAGTGGACCGATGGCGGCTCGTGAGGGCATGGCACCCGGGCGGTTTGCCTCATGGCCGACAATGGGCCATTTCGAGCGCGATTTGGGCGACGTCGTAGGCGGCGCGCGGGCGGCCGAGTTTCTTTGCGTTCTCCTTCAGGCGTTCCAGGCGTTTGGGGTCGGCGAGTAATGGGCCGAGTTTGAGGGACATTGTCGCGAGGTTGTTGATCTTCACGGCGGCGCCGTTTTCGAGGAGGTAGTCGCTGTTGCGGGATTCCTGGCCGGGGATGGGGTTGACGATGGCGAAGGCGGCGCCGCGGGCGAGGATCTCGGAGGTGGTCAGGCCGCCGGGCTTGGAGAGGACCAGGTCGGCGGCGCAGAGGAGCTCGTCCATGTCGGTGGTGAAGCCGAGGATCTTCGCGGCGTGGCGGGGCGGGGGTTGGATCTTCTGGAGGCGGGTTTGGAGCTTCTGGTTCTTCCCGCAGACGACGACGATCTCAAGCGGGGTTTCGATCGCGCACAGGCCCTTGAAGAGTTGCTCGACCGGCCCGACGCCAAAGCCGCCGGCCAGTTGGAGGACGACGGGGCGGTCGCCGCCGATTCCCTGGCGGCGCAGGACCTCGTTGCGGGGTTTTTCCCTGGCGAAGACGGGGTGGATGGGGATGCCGGTGACGGTGACGTTCTCGTCCGGCACGCCCCAGTGGACCAGGTAGGCTTTGCCCTCGTCCGTGGCGGTCGTGTAGTGGTCGCAGGGGGTGTTGACCCAGAGGCGGTGGGTTTCGAAATCGGTGGTGACGGTCATCTGCGGGACGGTGAGCCGGCGCTTCTTGCGCAGGCCGGCGATGATCTCGGCGGGGAGGAAGTGGGTGTTGACGATCAGGTCCCAGGGCGTGTCGAGCAGGAAGGATTCGAGCTTGCGGAGGTTGAGCTTTTCGACGGCGCGGCGCAAGGCGTCGCGGCTGGAGTCGGGGCGGCGCGGGCGGTCCATCATGTCGTAGAAGTAGCCCAGGACGTGGGGGGCCTTGTTCACCAGGTCCAGGTAGGCGGTGCCGTAGACCTTGCGGAAGAGCGCGTTGGTCAGGGTCAGCACGTCGACGTTCTCGACGCGCGTGCCGGGCGGGGCGGTCTCCTTGAGCGCGAGTTCGACAGCCTGGGCGGCGCGGAGGTGACCGGCGCCGACGGCGGCGCTGAGGACGAGGATCTGTCTGGGCATGGCGGACGGCATCATACCGCAAACGGATGAGCCGCAATTTAGCGCAAGCCTGATCGAAACATGTATTGGCGTTAGCCAATTCTTCAAGGGTGCGGGGTAGCGTCCTGGCGTCACATCCAAACGTCCGCCCGCTTCGCGATCTTGCGTGCGAGCGCTCGGCGGCGTGGGAGCAACCAGGACGTCTGTCTCGATCGCGACTTCGCGGCTGCGCGCACCCCGCAAGCGGAGTGTTCGCCGATAGCTGCGCGGAGCGTGCCTTTTTACAGGGAAGAAAGGATTGCTCTCATGCGCGTTGGAATTTCGGACATGCGCCGTGCCCGCCGGAGGTTGGCGGCGGCGGCGGCGGCGGCGGCGGCGTTCACGCTGGTCGAACTGCTGGTGGTCATCGGGATCATCGCGCTCCTGATCTCGATCCTGCTGCCGGTGCTGGGCAAGGCGCGGGAGTCGGCCAACACAATCAAGTGTGCGGCGAACCTGCGCAGCATCGGGCAGGGGATCGCCCTGTACGTGGCGGAGTTCAGGCAGACGTTTCCGCCGGCGTACATGTACGTGGGTCAGAAGACCACGCAGGGGGGGCCGGGGGTCGAGGACGACAGCCAGGGGTATATCCACTGGTCGAGCTATCTCTACGGCAACAAGGCGGGCGCCAACACGGACACGTCGATCTTTCAGACCGTGACCGGGTGGGACATGTTCCAGTGCCCGTCGATCGAGAAGGGCGGCCTGCCGCCGACGAATCCCGCGCCGGGCAACTTTGACGACGGACAGGAGGCCGACGCGCCGGGCGTCGTGGATCTGCAGGCGCCGCGGCTGGCGTACACGGTGAACGCGGCGGTCTGTCCGCGGAACAAGTTTTATCCCGGCTTTCAGGGGGCCAAGCGCGCGTACCAGTTCGTCCGCGCCGGCAACGTGCGCAACGCGGCCGAGACGGTGCTGGCGACCGAGTGGAACAACAACTGGCGGGTGGTGTCGGCGGACGGGCGGGTCAATCCCGACGCCAAGGCGTGCAAGAGCCACCGCCCGATACACGGCTTCAAGACGGGCGGCGGGACGTTCGACATGGAGACGGTGGGCGCGAACCTGAGCGGGGGGGCCACGATCTACCGCTGCACGTCCAACGACATCCTTGCCGACCCCCCGCAGCCGGGCGGGGCGATCAACAGCCTGCTGGACTGGATCGGGCGCAACCACGGCACGGGCAAGGCGGGTGAGAAGAAGAGCAACTTCCTCTACGTGGACGGTCACGTGGAAACCAAGCACGTTCGCGAGACGCTGGACCCGATCTTCCAGTGGGGCTACACCTATTACAGCCTGAGCCCCAACGGGGACGTGAAGGTGCCGTGACGCGGGGCGCGCCAGCAGCGCGCACGCGCGCGCCCCGCAGCGCCAGTCACACGGGGCGCTAGCGCGATTTGCGCGCCGGATTGCGGGAGATTGAACGAGCTCCGCATTCGGCCAACACACGGGGCCGGCAGGATTCCGCAGGTCATTTCGGATCGCGTGGACGGGTGTGCCGGGCCGCGCGTGGGGCCAAGAGTCGTTTCCACAACTCTCCAGGACAGGAGGCGAAGGATATGCGTAGCAGGATCAGATTCCCGAGATGGCGCCGGCGCCGCCGAGGCAGCGTCGCAGCGCTCGCGGCGGCGGCGACGACGGCGACGGCCGCGAGCCTGGCGATGAGCCGGGACGTGATGGCCGGGACCACCGGCAGCGAGGTCACGATCTCGCTGAGCGGTTCGACGGCGATGCGGAACTTCACGACCAGCCCGGCGTTCTCGCTGGTGACGCCCAGGCAGCAGGTGAGCATCGGCGGAAACCTTTACCCGTCGAGCGCGAACTACTGGCCGACCAACGGGGCGGGGGTGTCGTTCCAGCTCGCGCCGGGCGCGTTCCCGGGGACGTCGGCGGACCCGCAGTTCGGCGCCGCCGATGCGGCGCGGCTTGAGTGGCACGAGCAGGGGTCGGTCGAGGGCATCCTGGAGATGGTGAACGACCAGATCGGCGCGGTCGGGTCGGTCACGGCGTCCAACCGCAACCCGACCGCCGGCAACCCCACGTGGGTGAACCGAAACCGCTTCACGGCGGTGGGGTCGAGCAACGGCTTTGCGCTGGGCGAGATCTACTCGACGCCGGGCGGCACGAGCGGCATGCCCAACTTCGCGTTGAACGGCTCGAACCCCAACGGCGGGCAGAGCGCGGTGCAGATGGCGATCTCGGACGTCACCACGCGGCAGGGATTCTCGGTCGGCGGGGCGAGCGGCGTGTACAGTCGCAGGCCTGGTGACGCCGGGTATGGCAAGGGCAACCCGGCGCTGGCGCTGGGCGCGACCAGCCAGGGCCTGGGGCAGGGGGGCGTGCGGCACGAGCTGGCGGACCAGTCGTCGCTGAACATGGCCGCCGCCGCGATCAACCCGCGCACGGGCGCGGCGTTTGGCGCGGGGCCGTGGAACACGGCGGGGGTGGACAACCTGGACAACGAGACGGTCGCGATCACGGCGACGCTGTTCGTCGCCAACCCGGGCACGGGTCTGGATCGGCTTAACCGCAGGGACGCGCAGTTCCTGCAGGCGACGGGTCGGCTTGCGAACGGCGCCGATTTCAACGTCGCCACGCGGGACGTGAACTCGGGCACGCTCAACGTCGCGTCGCTGAACGCCGGGCTGGACCCGTCGTTCGCGGTCGGCGAGAACGACGACGGCAACGGCAACGCCGCCGACGGGGCGACCACGCAGGTCAACATCGGGGCGGGCATCCGGTTCTCGAACAAGACGTCGGGCGGGAGCAACCTGCGGCCGACGGTGCAGAACTCGCGGATGTCGGTCGGTCACCTGTCGATGTCGGACGCGATCGGCTCGACGAAGAACAGCGTCGCCCGTCCGCTGCGCGCCCTGTCGTACCGGGACGATGATGATGACGTTGCCAACAACTCGAACAACGCCTATCGCCCGGGCACGCCGACGGGAGACCAGCGCGATTCGTACAGCGACCCGGCGAGCAACACGTTCGTCGCGCCCAGCGCGCAATCGATCGTGGACGGCTCGTACGTGATTTACCAGAACGAGACGTACGTCGCGGTCAAGAAGCCCGGGGCGGGGTTCGCGGGGGACACGGCGGGTCAGTGGGCGGGTCGAAAGGTCGCCGACACGGGCATCCAGGGTGACAACGCCACCAACGACGTCCGCAGCTTCCGCAACAACATCCTGAGCGCCGTCACCAGCTTTCCGCTGCCGACGAACCTGGCGAGCGCGGCCAGCGCGGCGGATGGCCTGCTGAATACGAGCTTCATCCTCCCGCAGATCATGGCGGTGAAGAAGGGCCAGGACGGCATCAACCAGTCCGTTGCCAACGTCGGTCAGAACGCCAGCCTGGCGGCGGCGTTCCTCAATCCGACCAACGGTTACACGGTCGCCTTCAACCCGGACGACCCGGCGACGGTGACGGCGGGCGTGGGCGGGACGTACGGCGCGATCGCCGCCACGAGCACGGCGGGCATCCGGATCACGCCGCAGAATTACCTGTTCGGGGACTTCAAGCAGAACGGGGTGCGCGATTTCGCGGCGGTGAAGGAGGCGCAGGCCGCGCAGGCGGCGCTGGCCGCCAATCCGGCTGGCGTGGACATGTTCGGCGGATCGAACACGGCGAAGATCGCGGGCCTCTCGGCGCCGCTGGCGGGGATGACCGGGCAGGACGGCACGACGGGGGCGACCAAGGGCGACCTGATCGTGCTGGGGGATTTCAATTCCGACGGGCGGTTCGACGGGAAGGACCTGTACCTGATGGCGCACGGCGCCGCCTTGTCCGACAGCGCCGCCACGGACCAGGTGACGCTGGCGGGGGGCGAGACGTTCGGCTCGGCGTTGCGGCGGGCGGTGCTGCGCAAGAACGCGGCACTGGACTACATGCAGGCGAACGCGACGGCGCAGCAGAAGGTGGACGCCAGCGCCAATGCGACCAACGATCCCACCGGCGCCAACGCGTTCAACAAGCTCGACGTGAACCGGGATGGCCTGGTGAGCCGGTTCGACGCCAAGACGGTCGATGGTTTCTCGGGCAAGGATTACCGGAACCTGGACGATCAGCTCGGCGCGGTCATCACGGACGCGCAGGGCACCCGCCTGATCAGCCTGGTGGACGCGGAGCTGGACGACACCGGCGACATCAGCCGGGCCGACTTCAACCTGATCAAGGACAACCTGGTCTCGGGCAGCAAGCTCACGTCGGGGGATGCAAACTTCGACGGGATCGTCAACGTGGGCGACCTGGGCATCCTCTCGACGCACTTCGGCGAGAACACCTCCCGCTGGGGACTGGGCGACTTCAACGGCGACGGGATCGTCAACGTGGGGGACCTGGGCCTGCTCTCGACCGATTTCGGGACGAATCTGAACACCGGTGCGCCGGCGTTGCCGATCGGCATCGAGCAGGCGGCGGCGATGGTCGGACTGGATTTGGCGAGCGTGCCGGAGCCGTCGTGCCTGGGCGTGGCGGGCATCGCCGCCGCCGCATTGGCCGGGCGGCGCCGCCG
The DNA here is from genome assembly GCA_036558265.1 of Tepidisphaeraceae bacterium. Lineage (GTDB taxonomy): Bacteria > Planctomycetota > Phycisphaerae > Tepidisphaerales > Tepidisphaeraceae > RYN-433. The sequence continues at coordinate 7,696 of DATBFY010000148.1, forward strand.
GCCTCGTCGATGACGCGCCGCGTTGGTGCAACTCAAACCCTCAACATTCGGGAATCACACGATGAACCAGAACCTTTCTTTGGAGAGTGACATGAACGTGAACAAGTACGTGCTTTCGGCCGCCGCCCTGTTCAGCGGGCTGGCGGCATCTGCGGCGAGCGCCGGCGTCCAGTTTTCCAGCTACGCCACGACGTCGGCTCGGGCCTGATCCAGCATGTGGTGACGCTGTCGGCGGTCGGCGCCGAGGCCAAGCCGATCGCCGCGATCGATTTGGAGTTTGCCGCGGGCACGCTTAGCCAGCAGAACGCCGGCGGGGCGCTGAACACCACTTTCCAGGACAACAACGGGGTGATCCCGCTCACCGGCGGGCAGGTCAACCGCGACACGCAGTGGCTCTTTTCCAGCACGCAGCTCACCACCGCCAACGGCACCCGCGGCAACGGTCACGGGTTCAACAGCGAGGGCGCGAGCTGGCTGTCGGGCGTGTTCGGATTCGTGCCGACGAGCAGCGGCGGGCCGGGGAACATCCCGGTGGGCACGACGGGGCGGCCGATCGCCCAGCTCGTGCTGCCCAGCGGCGAGTCGGCGACGTACTCCGGCCAGGTTTCCTATGACGATGGGAGCTTCGTGAACGTGAGCGGCGTGGTACCGGCGCCCGAGCCGGCGGGGCTGGGCTTCCTCACCGTCGCCGCGACGGGCCTCGTGATCCGGCGGCGGCAACAGCGCAACTGAGCCTCGCCCGCGCGCATCGGAGCGCGCGGAGTCCAAATCCCTCCACACGGGCCGGCCCGCGAGCGCTCCCACACAGCGGACCGGCCCGTGCTCTATTTCAGGCCGTCGGTGTAGATGCCGGGTGTGCTGTCGGGGATGAGGGTGGCGCCGCAGGTTCTGGTGTAGAAGTCGGCGGGGCCGACGCCACCGATGATGCCATAGGCGTAGCCCATGTCACGCAGACCCGCGAGGCACGCCAAGAGCAAGGCCCGGCCGATCCCGCGGCCGCGCTGGTCCTCCAGCACCCCCATGGGGCCGAAGAAGGCCCGGCGGGTGCACTCGCAGGCGGCGAAGCCGACGATCGCGCCGTCGCGGATGGCCAGGTAGATCGAGACGGGCTTGTTGGCGAAACCCACGGATACTTCGTCCGCCCAGGTCGGCGCGAAGTGCCGGGTGATGAACTCGCGCACGGGCGTGATCTCGAACGGCTGGGCGCGGCGGATGACGATCGCCGACTTGCGCATCTCATCGATCAGGGGGGCCGGGTCGGCGATCTTCAGCAGGTGGACGAGCATGTCGGGCATGGGTGGCGATCATACCGCCGCCGGGGGCTCCGCCGCGCGCGCATTCGACTTGACATCGTGTCCCTCATACACTACCTTAGTGTAATAAGTACACGATTGGTTGCGATGCCCTACAGTTATCCTCATCCTCACCCTGCGGTCACCGTCGATTGCGTGGTCTTCGGGCTGGACCTGGACGCGGACGACCTCAAGATCCTGCTGATCCAGCGGCGCGTGGAGCCGTTCGTGGGCACGTGGGCGCTGCCGGGCGGGTTCGTCGGCATGGACGAGACGCTCGAACAGTCCGCCCGGCGCGAGCTCCAGGAGGAGACCGGGATCAGCCGGCTTTACCTCGAGCAGCTTTACACATTCGGGGACGTGGGGCGCGACCCGCGCGAGCGAGTGATCACGGTGGCGTATTACGCGCTGGTGAAGCTGGGGGATCACGTACTCAAGGCGGACACGGACGCGGCGGACGTGGCGTGGTTTTCGGTGAGCGAGCTGCCGCGGCTGGCGTTCGACCATCGCAAGATCGTCACGATCGCGCTGGCGCGGCTGAAGGGGAAGGTGCGGTACCAGCCGATCGGGTTCGAGTTGCTGCCGGCGCGGTTCACGCTGTCGCAGCTCCAGCGGCTCTATGAGGTCGTGCTGGAGCGGGTGCTGGATAAGCGGAATTTTCGCAAGAAGATCCTGGGGATGGGGCTGCTGGTGGAGACGAACGAGATTCAGAAGGACGTGGCCCATCGGGCGGCGCGGTTATACCGGTTTGATGAGGAGCGTTACCGGCGGCTGGTTCAGCGGGGGTTTAACTTTGAGATTTGAACGTGAAACGTGAAGACGTGAAACGTGAAGACGTGAAACGTGAAGAGACGGGTGGCGCATGAGTGACGTGATGGTGACGGATCGGTTCGCGTTTTTCTGGGGTGGATGGCCGTCTCAGTGGCATCGGTGTCGATTTTCGATCGATGGCGTCACGTACAACTGCTGCGAGCAGTTCATGATGGCGGAGAAGGCTCGCGTGTTCGGCGATGCGGACGTCGAGCGAGCGATCCTGGCTGCGACGAACCCGCGGCAGCAGAAGGCGCTGGGGCGAACGGTTCGACACTTCGACGTGGCTACGTGGAACTCGGTCTGCCGCGGGATCGTTTATCTCGGAAACCTCGCGAAATTCGAGCAGAATGACGACCTGCGCGAACTTCTCCTGGCGACCGAAGGTCGGACGATCGTCGAGGCGAGCCCGAAGGATTCGATCTGGGGCATTGGATTGGCTCAGGACGACCCGCGCGCGCAGGATCCACGGACGTGGCGCGGGAAGAACTGGCTCGGCGTCGCGCTGTTGCAGGTGCGCGACGAGTTGGATCGCCGGAGCGGCAAAGGGGCGGCGGAGATGGATGCGATGCTGACAAAGCAATTGGCGGCGCGCGAGGCGATTACGACGAACCGGCGCGGGTGATGCGATGCATGCGAGGATGTCATGACTGACATGAACGAGATCGATCCCGCCGTCCTCTCCCGTGCCCGCGGGTGCTTGCTTGGGCAGGTGGCGGGGGATTCGCTCGGGGCACTGGTGGAGTTTCAGGACGCGGAGTCCATCCGGGTCGAGTATCCGCAGGGCGTTCGCGAGTTGCGGGATGGGGGGCACTGGGATCTGCTGGCTGGGCAGCCGACGGATGATTCGGAGCTGGCGCTGATGCTCGCGCGGACGCTGGCGCGCGAGGGGCGGTATGAGGATGATGCGGTGGCTCGGGCGTATGGGGCATGGTATTCGTCGCCGCCGTTCGACTGTGGAGGGACGATCGCGAGGGCGCTGTCAGTCGTGTCGCGCGTGGCGGAGAATCACGCGGCGATGGCGCGCAAGGTGGCCAATCGAGAGAGCCAGGCGAATGGGGCGCTCATGCGCGTCAGTCCGCTGGGCGTATTCGGGCATGCGATGGCGCCCGAGGCGCTGGCGGATCTGGCGCGGCGGGACGCTTCGCTTACGCATCCGCATTCGATCTGCCAGGACGCGAGCGTGATCTTCGTGGTGACGATCGCCCGCGCGGTGGGGCGGGGCGGATCGCCGGGGGAGTTGTTCGAGTTCGCCCGGGACTGGGCGGCGCGCGCCGGCTTGACCGCCGAGGTTCGCGCCGCGCTGGAAGATGCCGCGGGCGGGCCGCCGACTGACGCTTCGATGAATATGGGGTGGGTTCGGATTGCGCTGCAGAACGCGTTCCACCGCCTGGCGCACGGGGCGAACGTGGAGGAGGGCGTGGTCGCGACGGTCATGTGCGGCGGCGACACCGATACGAACGGCGCGATCGCGGGGGCGCTGCTGGGTGCAATACACGGCGAGGCGGCGATTCCGCGGCAGTGGCGCGAGGCGGTGCTGACCTGCCGGCCTGAGGCCGGACGACCTGGCGTGCGGCACCCACGCCCAGTCGAGTTTTGGCCAACCGACCTGATCGAGCTGGCGGATCGACTCGTTGGCGCAGGCGCCCGCTATGCTCTTGGATGAAAGGAGACGCCGATGCGCGCGCTCATCCTCGTGGACATTCAGAACGATTTCGTGCCGGGCGGGGCGTTGGCGGTGACGGAGGGCGACCAGGTGGCGCCGGTCGCCAATCGCCTTGCCGGCTCGGGCCGATTTGAGTTGGTCGTCGCGACGCAGGATTGGCATCCGCCCGACCATGGCTCCTTCGCCGTCAATCACCCCGGCCACAAGGTGGGTGATGTGATTGATTTGAACGAGCTGTCACAGGTGTTGTGGCCGGTACACTGCGTGCGGGGGACGCCGGGGGCCGAGTTTGTGCCGGGGCTGGAGACGGGGCGGATCGCCCAGGTTTTCAGGAAGGGGACGGATCCGTCGATCGACAGTTACAGCGGCTTCTACGACAACGGTCACCGTCGCTCGACCGGAATGTCGGAATGGCTGTCAGATCGCGGCGTCCGCGACGTGTACGTAATGGGCCTGGCGACGGACTATTGCGTGAAGTTCACGGCGCTGGATGGGCGGAAGCTCGGGTTCGACGTCACGCTGGTCGAGGACGGGTGTCGGGGTGTCGAGC
>DATBFY010000149.1:0-24153 GCA_036558265.1 Tepidisphaeraceae bacterium
AAAGGCGTTGAGCTCCGTGACGGCCTTTTTGACGAACGCGTCCTGGATCTTGAGCAGTTCGGGATGCTTGAGAGTGTAGACCTCGCGGCGGGGGACGTCGCCGACGTTGGAATCGTGGTTCTTCGGGTTCATCGGGTTCACGTCCCACAGGGCGTCGTTGTAGAAGGTGCAGAAGAGGACGTACTCGACAACCACGCCGTGGCGGCCGGCCTGGGCTACGAAGTCCCGCAGGCGGTCGAAGTACTTGTCGTCGAAGCGCGTGAGGTCGAACTTGTTGAGGCCGTCGCCGGCGCCGCCCTTGTCGCCGCGAGGCCACGGTCCGATGTAGCGCTCCGCCTTTGGCGCGAGAGGGTTGTCGGTGATGCCGAAGGAAGCGGGAATCTCCCGGTAGGTGCCCGAGAACGTGCGGGTGAGGTTGAGGCCGTTCTTGCCCAGCTCGTCGAGGTAGGGGAGGTAGTCGAAGTCCAGGTTCATCACGGCGCCGTAGTGCTCGGTCGATCCGATCAGCACGGCCGGCTTGCCACGGAAGAGGAAGTAATGCGGGTTGTCCGGATGCAGTGCCAGGGCCGCAGGATTCTGCTGCTGGGCACGGACACAGAGCGCAAGGGTCGCAAGCAGAATCAACCGTGTGACTTTCATGTGCGTCTCCTTCCTCTGGATAGTCGTTTCCTTCGCCCGACCGCTCGAAAGTCGCTTGCGGATCAGCAAATCTCCGCTCACGCCCGCGCGCCCCCGCGCGCCAACTCGACCACGACGCCGACCAGGCGCGCCGTCGGCACCGGCTTGGCGACGTGGAGTTGGAAGCCGGCGGCCAGGGCGCGGACGCGGTCTTCTTCCCTGGCAAAGGCGGTCAGCGCGGCCGCAGGCACGCCGCCGCCGCGGTTGGGATCGCGCGAGCGCACCTGGGCGATCAGGTCGTATCCGTCCGTACCGGGCATCCCGATGTCGGACAGCAGGACGTCGGGCGTCTGCTGGTCGAGGGCGTCGAGGGCCTCGGCGGCCGAGCCCGCCGTGGCGACCCGCGCGCCGTGGCGTTCGAGCACCTTGCCGACGACACGCCGCGCATCGGCGTCGTCGTCCACCAGCAGCACGCAGATGCCGTTGAGCGAGTCGCGGCGAGGCTTGCTGGCGGTGGTCGCGACGCCCGATTCCCCCGCGGGCGCGCCGGCGGCCCGGTCCACGGCCGGGGGCATGACCGCCAGGGGGAGCGACACGGTGAATGTCGCACCGGTTCCCGGCCCATTGCTGAACGCCTCCACCGTGCCGCCGTGCATCTCGACCAGCGTCCGGACGATGGCCAGTCCGAGCCCCAGGCCCCCCTGCTGGCGGGTGGTCGCGGTGGCGGCGGCGGCAGTCACGTCGCCCTGGCGGAAGCGGTCGAACACGTGCGGGAGGAACTCGGGGGCGATCCCCTTTCCGGAGTCGGCCACGCGGATGACGGCGTATCCCCCGCGACGCTCGAGAAAGACGTCGATGCGGCCGCCCGGCGGCGTGAACTTGATCGAATTGGTCAGCAGGTTCCAGACGATCTGCTCGAGGCGCGTGGGGTCGCCCCGGACCGGGCCGACCCCGGGCTCGAGCCCTGCGGCGATCCGGATGTCCTTGGCGCGCGCACCGGGCGACACGGTGGCGATGGCCTGTTCGATCACGTTCGACGGCTGGACGTCGGTGCGGACCGTGAGCTGCAGCTTGCCGCGCATGATCCGCGACAGGTCCAGCAGGTCCTCGATGAGCTGGGCCTGCGCCTGCGCGTTGCGCTCGATGGCCTCGACGGCCTCGTCCCGGCTGGCGGCCTGGAGGGCGCCCTCCTGGAGCAACTGGGCCCAGCCGAGCATGGCGTTCAGGGGGGTGCGCAGCTCGTGGGAGACGGTGGCGAGGAAATCGTCCTTGACGCGGTTGGCCCGCTCGGCCTCCTCGCGGGCGCGCTGCTCGCGCAGCAGCAACTCCTGCCGGGCGTCTTCGGCGCGGCGTCGTTCCTCGAGGGAGTGCAGGAGGTTGAGGCGGGAGTCCGCCAATTCCGCCGCGACCCGCTCCGCCTGCCGCCGGGCACGCGACAAGGCGCGGGTGAGCGCGAAGAGGACCACGCTGACCAGGAGTCCGACGACCAGCACCCACCACGCCAGCGCGCGGCTGGAGGCGCCTTCGATACCGCGACCGGCCCAGCCCACGTAGCCTGCGGCCAGGGCGCTGAGCAGGGCGGTGACCAGCAGCACGGCAAAGGGGATCGCATCGAGACGTCGTCGGCGCGCGCCGCCCTCGGGCGTGGGTTCCGTGGACCCCGACCCCGACCCCGACGCCGCCGCCCGGGACGTCCGCCCTCCGTGGCTCGCTACACCGGCCTCACTCATCTAAGGGGAGGATTGTGCGCGAAATGGGAATCGGTCACAACCTTTTCTCACCCGCGCGGCAATTTCTGCTTCATCCGCAGGACGGGCTCGAAAAGGTCCGCCTTCTTCCTGACCCGCCGGATCACGTCGGCGGGCTCGAACGCCAGGCCCGACGCATCGCCCTTCCGCACGGCGCGGTCGAGCTCACCCCACTCCAGCGGCGTCGAGACCATCGGGCGCGAGCGCGCCCGCAGCGAATAGGCGCAGACGGTGGTCTTGTGGCGGTCGTTCTGGCTCCAATCGACGAAGACCCGTCCGGCGCGCAGGTCCTTGCGCATGTTCGTCGTCACGTGGGCCGGGTCCTCCTTCTCCAGAAGCTGCGCGACGGCGCGGGAGAAGAGCTTGGTGTCGTCGAAGGTGACCGTGCGGGTGTTGAGGGGGACGTAGAGGTGCAGCCCCTTGCCCCCCGAGGTCTTGGCCAGCGACTCCAGACCCAGGCGCTGCAGGATGTCGCGGAAGCGCCGGGCCACGCGGATGCAGTCGAGGAGGTCGGCGCCGGGGCCGGGGTCATGATCGAAGACCATGAAGGTCGGGCGTTCGAGGTCGGGGGCGCGCGAGAGGAGGGTGTGCAATTCGAGCGAGGCGAGGTTGGCCACCCAGGCGAGCGTGGGCGCGTCGTTGACGACACAGAAATCGATGAGACGGTTGGCCGTCTTCATCCGGGCGGTTTGGACCCAGTCGGGGCGGTGGGAGGGGCACATCTTCTCGTAGAAGAACGGCTTGTCGACGCCGTTGGGGTAGCGCTTGAGGGTCAGCGGGCGGTCCTTCAGGTGCGGGAGGAGCCAAGGGGCGATCTCGAGGTAGTAACGGACCACCTCCCCCTTGGTGAACTCCGCCTCCGGATAAAGCACCTTCTGCGGATTGGAGACCGATACGTCGCGGCGACCGACGCGGACGGTGTTCGACTTGGCGGCGCCTGCTGCGGACATGGATGTCGTTGGTAATGCGGACGTGGGATGAATTCAAGCATGCTGAGCCTATGCACTGCGGCGTCGGCGGGGGGTCCGGGTGGCGGCGCCGTGGGAGGCGTGGTGGCGGCTGGATCGGGGCCGGGTCGACGCGCCGCCGCCGCCGCCGCTGCCGGCCTCGGACTTGGCCTTGGCGAGGCTGGCCTCCAGGGCGGCCATGAGGTTGGTCGCGCGTCCCCGCTTTTCCTCGACGGCCGGTTGGGTGACGATCTCCTCGCCCTCGGCCTTGCGCTCGATGATCTCCTGGACGGCCTTTCGGTACGTATCGTGGTATTTCTCGGGCTTGAACCGGGTGGAGAGCGAGTCGATCAACTGGGAGGCCATCTTGAGCTCGCGCTCGTCGGTGCGCGCCTTGTGCGGGACGCCGTCCACCTTGTCCACGGGGATGACCTCGTCGCTGAAGTGCATCGTTTCAAGCACGAGGGCGCTCTCCTGGGGTCGGATGGCGCAGAGGTACTCCTTGTTGCGCATGACGAAGCGGGCGACGCCGACCTTCTTGCTCTTCTCCATCGCCTCGACCAGGAGGCGGTACGCCTTGGCGCCCTGCTCCTGGGGGACGATGTAGTAGGGGCGGTCGAAATAGACGGGGTCGATCTCGTCGAGGTCGACGAAGTCTTCGATCTCGATCGTCTTGCTCTTCTTCGGGGCGGCGGCCTCGAGCTCGGACTCGTGCACGACGACGTACTGGCCCGGGGAGATCTCATAGCCTTTGACGACGTGCTCGTTGTGGACTTCCTTGCCGTCGGCGGGGCAGACCATCTTGCGCTGGAGGCGGACGTGGTCCTGGTCGTGGAGCATGTGGAACTGGATGTCCTTCTCGCGCACGGCGATGAAGAGCTTCACCGGGATGTTGACCAGGCCGAAGGTGATCGAGCCGGTCCAAATGGATCTGGATGCCATAATCGTGGCCCTACCGTTCTGTGTTAAACCGGACCGACTTCGCGCGCGTCCTTGTCGTCGCGGATGCCTTTGAACGCCGCCTGCTGAAGGATGCCTTCAGGGCTCTTGCGGCGGTACTCGACCTGGACGACGACCTGGGGTTTGACGAACAGGGCGCCGCGTTTGGCGGGGCCGGGGTCGGCGAACGGGCTAGTTGGCACCGCCAACCTGCGCATCAGCCCTGCCAGCGTCCGATGATCCTCATCGTCGAAGCCCGTGCCGACCCCGCCCGCGAAACGCAGGCGCCCCGCGTCGTCGTAATAACCCAGGAGAAGCGATCCCACCCGATTGGTGCGCGTCATGGCCTCCGGAACCCAGCCGCCCACGACGTATTCCTGCTCGCTGACGATCTTGACCTTCAGCCAGTCGGGCGAGCGCACACCCGGCCGATACGACGAATCGATCCGCTTGGCGACCACGCCTTCGAGTTTCATTCGCCGCGCGGACTCGAGCACCTGTTCGCCGTCGGCGAGATGCGCGGGCGACCGAAGCCACGCCGGGCCGTCAAGCTCCAGTTCCTCCAGGCGGTCGCGACGCTGGATCCAGGGCTGTTCGACGAGCGGTTGCCCGTCGAGCCAAAGCAGGTCGAAGACGACGAAGAAGACGGGGACGGTTGTCATCAAGCGTCGCACGGCCGAGGCGTCGCGGAGATGCATCCGCTGCTGCAGGCGCGAGAAGCTCGGGCGCTCGGCGTCATCGAGGGCGATCACCTCGCCGTCGAGCATTACCGATCGGGAGCCGAACAGGTCGCGGATGGGCCAGAGCTCGGGGTAACGGGGGGTGATATCGAGGAGGTTGCGGCTCCACATGGAGAACTGCTTGCCGTCCCAGCGGAGCATGGCCCGTACGCCGTCCCACTTGTATTCGAATGCCCAGTCTTTCTGATTGACCGGCAGGCTTGGGGAGAGCGTCGCCAGCATCGGCGCGACGAGCTGGGGCATGGCCCCCGGTCGGTGCTTTGTGCGGGATCTGGTTGACTGGAGAACATTCATGGCGTCGGGCGTTCACAGGGCGTCCTCCGTGACCGGCTTTTACGATTAACTGACGGGTCCTTCCTCAAGAGGAATGCTACGCAACGGGCGCGCCGACAAACGCGCACTGTGAGCGTTGCACGGATCGCGTGATCGTCACGCGGATCACACCTGCCGCCGCCTCAACCACTTACAATTTTGATCGCAGGTGCGCGCAATTTTCGGGGCTGACATACGCGCGCATGCAATGTCATACTGTGAGCCTCACAGGATTTCTGGACGACTTTCGTGGACCGCCACCTGCCACATAACGTCTTGCCTGACCTGCCATCTCGTCCGCAGGCCCAGAACGAATCGGCGGCGTTCTCGCAGTTGCGGACGTCGCTGATCAAGGTGTTGCGGAACTCACCGGAATCGCGTGTACCGATTTGTGATGCGCTGGAACTGGTCGAGGCGTTGCAACAGAAGATCGAGGCGAAGCGCAACCCGGACGCGCCACCGTCGCGCGCCGGGCCGCGCGCGGGAGGCGACGCCGGCACTGGCGGCGCACAGGAGTACCTCATCCAATCCACCCACGAGGGGCAGTTCCTGACCGAGCGTCGTCCATCCGGCTCCCAGCCCTTCCGCTGCCCGAAGGACGCTTACGAGGCGGCGGCCCGGGTGATCGCGGAGGCGGACGGCCCGCTGCACTTCGAGGACATTCACGACCGCCTGAACCGGGCGATGGGTGAGCGTCAGGCGGACTATCGCGTGCGGGTGTGCCTGCGATTCTGGCTCAATCACCGGGTGATCGAGCGATTCCGGACGCGATATCGGGCGAAGGAGCCGGGCGGGTTTTTCAAGCAGGCGATGGGTCTCTGGGAGCAATCGACGTAGCTTGGGCCCTCACGCCGCCCCACTCGACCGGGTGCGCGTCGTCACCGTCCTCCCAGCAGGCGCCGCGCAGTTGCGAGCCTTCCACGTGGGCTCGATAGCGCATGATGGCGCCGCCGCGCCCCCATTCGACCAGGCGGAAAGTCAGCATGTCGCCGTGGATGCGGCCTTCGCCGATCAGTGCCGGCCTGCCGCCCACCAGCGCCGTGCCGGTGACGATCTGGTAGCGGCGCTCGAGGTTGAGGACGATCCGCCGGCGCCCCGCGGGGTCGTTGATGGTGCAATGCCACTCTCCCGCCACCCAGGCGGGAACGATCCAGCGGTAGAGGGTGCGGTGATGGGCGTGCGCCACTTCGTCCGGGCGCCAGTCGGCCATGTCGAAGTGGTTGGAGATCACGCGCGCTCCGGGCCGCAGTTCGGTTAGCAGCTTGGGGCGCAGGCGGATGTTGAGGCTGGGCAGGAGATAGAGCGTGACGACCGTTGCGGGGCGCAGGTCCACGTCGAAGAGGCTGGCCTGGACGAAGCGAACGCGATCCCCAACGCGGGCCCGGCGGGCGGCCTCGCGGCATTCCTGGATGCGCAGCGGATCGATATCGACGCCGACGCCGGAAGCACTCAACTGCCGCGCCGCGGCGATCACGATGCGCCCGTCGCCGCAGCCAAGGTCATAAAGGACATCGCCTGACCCGACGCTGGCGAGCCGCAGGATCGCGGGCACCACCGCGTCGTCGGTGGGGACGAAGGGGACGTCGCGCTCGGCCGGTGGGCGGTGCACGCGAAGGCGGCGCGGATCCTCCAGCCCCCGCCGATCACGTTCATCAACCTGGGCAGGGCCGCTCATCGATCGACCTCCATGCCGCGCGTCACCGGATCCAAACCGTCTTAACGTTGACGAACTCCCGTATGCCGGGCACGCCCAGCTCGCGCCCGAAGCCGCTGTCTTTGATCCCGCCGAACGGCAGGCGCGCGTCCGACTTGACCGATGCGTTGACGAAGACGCAGCCGGCTTCGATTCGCGCGGCCAACTGCTCGGCCCGCTCGATGTCCTGGGTCCAGATCGATGCCCCCAGGCCGAAAATGGACTGGTTCGCCAGCCGGACGGCGTCGTCGGGTCCGTCGCACTCGATCAGTGCGGCGACGGGGCCGAAGGTTTCCTCGTCGAACGCCGCCATGCCGGGCCGAACCTCGGCGAGGACGGTCGGCTCGTAGAAGTATCCCTTTCGCGCCGCGCGCTTACCGCCGCAAACCACCCGCGCGCCCGCCTGGACGGACCGGCGGACCTGATCATCGAGGTTTTCCAGCAAGTCCAGCCTCGCCATCGGGCCGATGGCCGTCTGGCGGTCCCGGGGATCGCCGACGGGCAGCGCGCACATGGCCTCTTTAAAGTGGTACTCGAAATCTTCCGCAATCGATCGTTCCACGATGAATCGTTTGGCGGCGATGCAGGATTGCCCGGAGTTGATGCACCTGGCCGCCGCCGCCGCCCGGGCGACCTGCTGGACGTCGGCGTCGTCCAGGACGATGAAGGGGTCTGACCCGCCCAGTTCGAGGACGACCTTTTTGAGCGCGGCACCGGCCGTCGCGGCCACCGACCGGCCGGCGCGTCCGCTCCCGGTCAGGGTGACCGCGCGGACGACGGGGTCTTTGATCACGCCGGCCGCCTGGTCGTTGGACAGGAAAAGGTTCGCGAATACGCCGGGGGGAAACCCGGCTTCCTTGAACGTCCGCTCGATGGCCAGGGCGCATCCGGGCACGTTGGGGGCATGCTTGAGCAATCCGACGTTGCCGGTCATCAAGGCGGGGCAGGCGAAACGAAAGACCTGCCAGAACGGGAAGTTCCACGGCATGATGGCGAAGACCGGGCCGAGGGGGTCATATCGGACGTAGCTGTGAGCGGCGTCGGTGGCGATCGACTCGTTCTGAAGCATCTGGGCGGCATGGTCCGCGAAAAAGTCGCAGGTCCAGGCACATTTTTCAACTTCTTGCTCTCCGCCCGCGATCGGCTTGCCCATTTCCGTTGCCATCAACCGGGTCAGACGGTCGCGATCGCGTCTCAAGACCGCCCCGGCGGCCTTCATTAACCGCCCGCGCTGGGCAACGGGCGTCTGTCGCCACGTTTCAAACGCCTGGCGGGCGGATTGCAACGTTGCATGGATCTGCTGCTCGGTGAACTCCCCAGGACAGTCAAAGGGCTCTTCCGTTGCGGGGTTGATGCAATTCATATCCGGACCTTGACCGCAAATCATAGCCGTTTTCAGCCGATGAATCAGCCAGACAACGTCCAGGCTCACAACCGGATAGTTTTTGCAGCGATCGGAGCGCTTCTCGTTATAATTTCCGCGCCACGCCGTTCCAGCAGGCCTACTCGCCGGGGCCGTGCGCGCGGAGCCGGAGCAGCATCGGGATGAAACTGGGTTATCTGATGACCGTCTTCCCCCACCAGGGGCACCTCTGGTTCTGGCGGGAAGTCTGCTGGCTGAGACGCTGGGACGTCCCGCTCAAGCTCTTTTCCACGCGCCACCCATCGATGCGCGACCGGGCGAAGCACGCGTGGGCGGATCAGGCCGAGGACGAGACGACCTACCTCTGGCCGATCGGTCCGCTGCGCCTGCTGGCGGTCTGCATCGCCAGTTTCGTGCGCGCGCCGATCGGGTTTCTCAAGTGCCTGTGGCTGGGCATCACGATCGGGGTGGACTGGTCGCAGCGGCCTCGGCCACGGCACACGTGGCCGCTGATCTTCCCGGCGTGTCACCTGGCATCCCTGGTGCGGCGTCACGGGATCACCCACCTGCATACGCACACGGCTGCGCGGGGCGCGATCCTGTGCATGATGGTGCAGCGACTGACGGGGACCCGGTGGAGCATGGTCGTCAACGCGCACATCGAATGGTGGGGCGGGGCGATGGAGCAGAAGTTCCGCGAGGCGGCTCACACGTTCTTCGTCACGCAATGGATGATCGAGCAGATGGGGCGTGACTTCCCGTCGATCGGACGCGAGAAGTATTCGCTGGGGCGGGTGGGCGTGGACACGCGGCGGTGGCGCCCGGACGCCGCCCACCGTGTCGAGAATCCGGTGCCGCAGATCCTGTCGGTCGGGCGGCTGGTCACGAGCAAGGGTCACGACGTCTGCGTCCGCGCGATGAGATTGCTGAAGGACCGAGGCGTCGAGGCGAAGCTGAAGATCGGCGGGGACGGACCCGAGCGCGAAGCGCTCGAGACGCTGATTGCCGAGCTGGGCGTTGGCGACCGCGTCGAGATGCTCGGTAACCTGTCGGAAGACACGTACCTCCAGGAGATGAAGCGGGCGGACGTGTTCGTGCTGGCGAGTCACGGCGAGCCGATGGGCGTAGTTTACATGGAAGCGCAGGCGATGGAGGTGCCGGCGGTCGGCTCGAACCTGCTGGGAGCGAAGGAGCTCATCGAAGACGGCAAGACGGGGTTGCTGGTTTCGCCCAACAACCCGCAGGAACTGGCGGAGGCGTTCGTCAAGCTGATTCGCGACCCCGAATTGCGGCGGCAGATGGGCAAGGCGGGGCGGCGGCACGTGGTGGCGAACTTCGACAGCCGGATCTGGGCGGCCCGGTTGTATGAGTACCTGTATCACAGCTCGCCGCCGGCGTGCGACGAGCCGCACCCGTCGATCGACGCGAGCGAGACGGGCGGAGCGGCGGCCGTGTCGCCTGCGGGACCGGCGGTCGGTACGATCTCGTGATGGCTTCCCCCCTGGTCCAACCCACGGCAACGCCCAGTTACGCGCCAAAGCAAAGCTGGCGGTGGCTGCGCCCGCTGTTGCCCAGGCGACTTCAGCCGGCGCTGCGGGGGTTGCGGAAGCGCTATCAGCGGATGTTCCTGAAGCTGGAAGAGCCGTATCGATCGGTCTATCCCTACACGCAGGCCCACCCGGTGCGGCAGCGGAACCTTGTGCGGTTGGGTGAGTTGATCGACCGGGAGGGCGTGAGTGGCGCGATCGTGGAGTGCGGAGTGCTCGACGGCGGGACGGCGGCGCTGATGGCGTGGGCGACGCGAGATTCAAAACCGGCGCGCGACGCGCACCTCTTCGACGCCTGGGAGGGCCTGCCGGAGACGACGCCGGAGGACGGCGTCGAAGCGGCGGCGTGGAGCGGGCAGGTCGTCGGCAGCCCGGCACGCGTGGCGGCGATCATGCGAAGGCTCGGCGTGCCGCGCGACCGCGTGCACTTTCACCGCGGGTGGTTTGATCAGACCTTTCCGAAGGCCCAGGTGCGGCCGGTGGCGCTGGTTCACGTGGATTGCGACTTTTATGAACCGACGCGGTTGTGCCTGGAGAAATGGTATCCGGTGCTGGCGCCCGGCGGGTTCATGCAGTTCGACGATTACGATTCGTTCTCCGGATGCCGGAAGGCAGTGGACGAGTTCCTGGCGGGGCATTCGGAATTGAAGATGGAGACGGTCGGCGACGGGGCGCGGGCGTATTTTTTCCGCAAGCCATAGGTCATTCCGTGGCACGGGCGGCCCGGCCGTGTTGCCGCCGCGCAAGCGGCCAACCAGAACACTCACGACGCGATATGGGCAACAAGATCAAGCTGGATTATCACAGCCCGCCGGTGCCTGACGAACCGGGAACTCGCAAATGGGATTGGCGCTTCTGGCTGTTCGTGGTCGGGCCGGCGTTGATATTGGTCGCGATCATCGTCGCGTTTTCCTGGTCATTTTGAGGGGCCGATTGCGCCAAAAGAAACACGGGCGGGCCGCCCGTGCCACGTGGAAGATGATGGACGGTTCGGCGATCCAGCACGAGAATCCGGAGCGACCGGCGATGATCGAGCGCCGGCTCCGCGTGCTCCTGCTCGCCGAGGCATGCAACCCGCGGATGATCAGCGTGCCGCTGGTGGGCTATTCCCAGGCGGCGGCGCTGCGACAGCTCGTGGACGCCCACCTCGTCACGCACTGGCGGAACGGGCCGGACCTGTGCGACGCGGCGGGGTGGGTCGAGGGGCGCGATTTCACCGCGATCGATGCCGAGCGGCCGGCGAAGCTCGCGTGGTGGCTTGGCGAGACGATCGCAGGCAAGGGCAAGGGGTGGACGCTGCAGGCGGCGCTGTTCGTGCCGACGTATTACTACTTCGAGCACCAGGTCTGGCGTACATTTGGCCGGAGATTGGCGGCGGGAGAGTTCGACCTCGTCCACCGTTTGACGCCCCTGACCCCGACGGCGCCCAGCACGCTGGCTGCAAAGTTGAAGCCGATCGGCGTGCCGTTCGTGATCGGCCCGCTCAACGGCGGCGTGCCGTGGCCGCGGCAGTTCGATGCGGAGCGCCGCAAAGAGCGGGAGTGGCTGTCGTACGTCCGCGGCGCGTATCGATTGCTTCCGGGCTACCGCGCGACGCGGCGCGATGCGGCCGCCATCCTGGTCGCGTCGCGCGACACGCTGGCGCAGATGCCGCGGGACTGCCGGGAGCGATGCTTCTATTTGCCGGAGAACGCGATCGATCCGGCACGCTTTGGCTTGCGCCGCACGCACCGGGCGACGCGTCCGATCCGTGTCGTGTTCGTCGGGCGGCTCGTGCCGTACAAGGGGGCCGATATGCTCATCGAGGCCGTCGCACCCTTGGCGCAGTCCGGCGACGTGATCCTCGACGTGATCGGCGACGGCCCGATGATGGGCGAACTCAAGGAATTGCTCGTGCGGCTCGGCTCGCCGCCCAACGTGACGCTGCACGGCTGGGTCGAGCACGGGAAGGTGCAGGAATGGCTCGCGCGGTCGGACGTGCTGGCGTTTCCCAGCGTGCGCGAGTTCGGCGGGGCGGTGGCGCTGGAGGCGATGGCGGTCGGCGTGGTGCCGATCGTGCTGGATTACGGCGGGCCCGGCGAATTGGTGACCGACAAGACGGGCTTTCGCGTGCAGATGGGCGATCGCGAGCACATCGTCCGCAGCTTTCGGGCGATCCTGGCGGAGCTGGCTGCGCATCCTGAGCAGATCGAAGACAAAGGCGAGGCGGCATTTCGGCGGGCGCGGCAGCAGTTCACGTGGGACACCAAGGCGCGGCAGAC
The DNA here is from genome assembly GCA_036558265.1 of Tepidisphaeraceae bacterium. Lineage (GTDB taxonomy): Bacteria > Planctomycetota > Phycisphaerae > Tepidisphaerales > Tepidisphaeraceae > RYN-433. The sequence goes on from DATBFY010000149.1 coordinate 12,169, forward strand.
GCTGGAGGTCTATCGGTGGGTCATGGACCCGCGCGGGCGGCCCAGGCCGGCGTTCGCGATGCCGGTGCCGGACCCCGACGAGGGGCCATGAGCGCGCTGACCTGGTCACTGGTCGTGTGCACCTACCGGCGCGAGCGTGTGCTGCCGCGCTGCGTTCGCTGTGCGCTGGGTTCGACCCGGCCGCCCAGGGAGGTCATTGTCGTCGATGCCAGTCCCGATTGGCAGCGCACGCGCGACGCGGTCCTGTCAGAGTTCACGCCTGACCATCCGCAGGTCCGTTTCGAGTACGTGCAGGCCCGGCGGGCGAGCCTCACGGCCCAGCGGAACCAGGGACTGGAGCTGTGCACGGCCGACGTCGCGTTCATGCTCGATGACGATTCGCTGCTTTTCGCCGATTCGGCCGAGCGGATCATGGAGGTGTACGAAGCGGATGTGAACCGGCGGATCGTCGCGCTCACGCCGGTGTTCGTGGTCGAGGTGCCGGATGCAAACGTAAATCCCCCTGCTGCCGGAGGCGAGCCGACCCAAGGCCGCGCCGGGGCGGATGAATCGCGCGCGAGCCCGCTGCGAAAACTGTTGCGACGACTCCTGTGGTCCGATCTCCAACTGTTGTCGTATCGCGGGACGGCGTCGATTGCGCGAGGTGGTGGGCCGAGCCCACCCTACGGGGCGGCTGAGCTCGTGAAACGGTTTAACCTGATCCTGGTCCCGTTCTCGACCGGCTCGGCCACGTTCCGCACGGAGGTCGTCCGCCACGCCCGTTTCGAGGAGATGCTCGAACGTTACGCCGCGGGCGAAGACTGGGACATTTCGGAGCGGATCAAGCCGTTGGGCCTGATCGCGTTCTGCCCCGGAGCCCGTCAATGCCACCTGGAAGCCCCCGGCGGGCGGTTATCGGTCGAGGCGGTCCACTTCCTGCGATACCTTAACTTCATGTCCCTGCACGTTTTACACAGCACGGACGTGAAACGGTCCAGACGGCTTTACCGGCAATTCCTATGGCGGCGGGTCATCAGTGAGGCATTGGCGGACCTCTCCAAACGCCGCTGGGGTATGCCCCGCGCCCGCGGCACATGGCGGGCGCTGCGGATGCTGCCGGCGATGTTCGCCCGTTCGGCGCGGGAAATGCGGGAGTGGTATCCCCAGTTTCAGAGGAAGGTTATCGACGCGGACCGTCTCCCCAATGCGGCCGGGCGGCCACGCGCATTCTAAAGTTTGCCGGCCTTGGAGTTTTCGGACCTGGCGGACGATGTGTCGGTGAAAGTTGCGGTATAGTTAGCGCAACCGACCTCGCGTGGCCGGCAACCGTGTTGGTTGGGAGAAGGGTTCGCGCGCGCGACGTGGGTGTGAGCGGATGAGTGGTCCCATAAGCAGCAGCAGCACCGGAAGCGCCGATCAGGCGGACGTGATCGTCCCTCCCACAGGGGCGGGCGCGGGGGATACCTGCGCCGTCGCCGCGGCGGACATCCTGTCCTACCCGGCCCCCGCCGATACCCTCGCCGGGCCCGACCGCAATGGCGACGCCGCGGGCGGGATGGCCTCCATCAAGCGCCGCGCGGTACGCAGTTCCCTCTGGACGATGGGCGCCTTCGGCTTCGGGCAGGCGCTGCGCGTGTTCACCAGCCCCATCCTGGCTTACCTGCTCACGCCGCAGGACTTCGGAATCGTCGGATTGATCACCGTCTTTGTGACCGGCCTGTCGGCGTTATCGGACGTCGGCATCGAGCAGGCGGTGATCCAGAACAAGCGCGGCGACGACCCGGACTTCCTCAACACCGCCTGGACGCTCCACGTGATCCGCGGCGTGCTCCTGTGGATCGGCTGCTGCCTGATCGCATATCCCGTCTACTGGCTTTACCAGGACAAGGCCAACGCCCGCGTGCTGGTGATGATGTTCCCGGTCGCGGGCATCGCGTCGCTGCTCAACGGCTTTAACTCCACGCGCGTCTTCTCGCTCAACCGGCACCTGGACATGGGGCGGATCACGATCCTGAGCCTGGGGCACCAGGTGATCGCCGTCGCCGTGCAGATCGCGATCGCGTGGCGCTGGCCGACGCCCTGGTCGATCATCCTGGGCGGGCTGGCCGCGAACGCCTACGTCATGGTCGCCAGCCACACGATCCTGCCCGGCATCCGCAACCGCTTCCACTGGGACCGCGAGATCGGCCGCGAGCTGATGCGCTTTGGCCGCTGGATCATGGTCAGCACGCTGATCACGTACACGGCGATGCAGATCGACCGCCCGCTGATGGCCAAGCTGCTGGACGAGGCGTGGCTGGGGCTGTACGTGCTGGCGCTCAACCTCGTGCGCGTGCCGGTGGACGTGGTGGGGAGGCTGGCGAGCGTGACGCTCTTCCCGGCGCTGGCGCGGGCGGCCGAGCAGCAGCCGGCCGACCTGCGGCGCGTCTTCCTGCGGGCGCGGGCGCTGATCCTGATCGTCTCGATCGCGCTGACCGTGGGCGTGGTGCTGGGCGGGCCGCTGTTCATCAAACTTTTCTTCCGCACCCCCTGGCACCAGGCCGGATGGCTGGCGCGGTGGGCGACGATCGGGGCATGGATCACGCTCCTGCAGGCCACGGCGGATCGCGCGCTGCTCGCGCTGGGCAAGACCCGCCCGCTGGCGACGAGCAACGCGGTGAACCTCGCGGTCACGGTGGTCGGCGCGCTGTTGGGCCAGCACATCGACGCGCATGTGCTGGGCCACCCCGGCGGCATCGTCGGCTTCATGCTTGGGATGTGCGCGGGGAAGCTCGCGGGGCACCTGATGATCCAGATCGCCATGGCCCGCGTCGGCCTGCCGGTCTTTCGCCAGGACCTTCACTATTCTGCGATCCTGCTGGTTGCGAGCCTTCTGGGGATCTTCCTGCCGGAGATCCTGAACCGCTCAGCCGAGCGCGTGTTCCTGTTCGACGGCGTCGTGGCGGTGACGGTCTGCGGGCTGACCTGTGCCTGGGCGGGGATCAAGGTGTTGCGGGCGATTCGGTAGCGGGAATGGGGACGCGCGTTGGAAAGCAGGCCACTTCGGTTCTATCCCGCAATCGACGAGGCGAGTTGGTCGATCAGCCCGGATAGCGTCTTGCGGACCGACTCGAAGGTGTACGGATCATTGGGGTTCGGCGCGGTACCTGGGTGCTCGAAGTACGGCCGCTCGCCGAAGACCCGTCCCCATTCCACGTCGGCCTCGCGAACAAGCTCTTTCAAAAGCTGCGCCGAGCCGAGAACCTGCTGGCAATATGCGGCCAGAACAACCAACGGTTGATCGTAATTGTTGAGCAGAAGTTCGCTCTGCGCGATGTAACGGAGCACCACGACCTCGATCCCGCCCTCGTCCAAGTGCTGCCGCAGCCAATTTCCGATGACCGCTTCAGCCTGTTGCTTGCGCGTGATCGGCGACACCCCTTTCATTGCCCCCGGGCCGGCCAATCGCCCGATCGCCTCGCAAAGGTTGAACTTTCGCTCCTTTCGGATTTCCTCTTCGAGTTTGCGGTCAGCCTCGGAACGCTGGTTGTCCCGGTCCTCGCTCATGTGCTCGCGCCTGTTTTGACGGGTCGCAGCTTCACGAAGCCGGATTATAGTCCCCGTGACCCGCACGCCCGCAGAAAATCGACAGCCATAAGCGTTCGTGGCGACACAGGCTGACCCACGGAATTTGGCCGAAAATGAGGTATCGATTATAATTACGTGATCCCGCGCGTTCCCGCTCGCGCATCGTCCGTTTGCGAGCATGCGAGAAAAGCACCCACCGAAGTACATCCATAGTCCCCGATGATCGGCGCCCCCAACCTCCTCTCCTTCGTCCTCCTCTGCGGCTGGCCTGCGCTGGCTGTGGCGCTGTTTCTGTTTATGCCGGCCAGGAGGGCGCTGGTGGTGGGGTTTGTCATCGGCTGGCTCTTTTTGCCGCAGATGGGCCTGCCGATGTCCTTCGTCAAGTGGGACAAGCACCTGGTCACCTCGCTGGGCGGTTTGTTGGGGGTGCTGATTTTCGATACCCGGCGGGTGCTGGCATTCAAGCCGGCGCTGGTGGATCTGCCCATGGCCGTCTGGTGCATGGTGCCGTTCTGCGCGGCCCTGTCGAACGGCCTGGAGGCCTATGACGGGGCGGCGGCGGCGGCGACGCAGGTGGTCATCTGGGGCGTGCCGTATGTCCTTGGCCGGCTTTATTTTGCGGACGCGGTGGGGCTGAGGGGACTGGCGGTGTGGCTGTTCGTCGCGGGAGTCATTTACGTCCCCTTCTGCCTGTTCGAGTGCATTCTGAGCCCGCAGTTACACTTCCTGACTTACGGGTTTTATCAGCACGATTTCAGCCAGGTCGTTCGGATGGGCGGATGGCGGCCGATGGTTTACCTCCAGCACGGGCTGGCGGTGGGGATGCTGATGACGGGGGCGTCGCTGGCGGGGGTTTGGCTGTGGTGGACGGGGTCGCTGAAGCGGATTTGGGGGATGCCGGTCGGCGTGCCCCTGGTCATCCTGATGATCACGGCGGTGGCGGTGAAGTCCTCGGGGGCGATCGTGCTGCTCCTGGTCGGAGTCGTGGCGCTTTTCGTGACGCGGGCGATAAGGAACTACGCGTTGGTGGTCGTCATGTGTGTGTTCCCGTTTGTGTACATGGGGGCACGGTCGGTGGCGGGGTGGGACGCGCAGGACGTCCTGCAATTCGTGGCCCAGAACATCGAGCCGGACCGGGCGCTGTCGCTCCAATGCCGACTGGATAACGAAAAGCTGCTTCTCGACAAGGCGATGAAGAAGCCGCTCTTCGGTTGGGGGCCGAACGGACGGAATCTGGTGACGGCGGACGATGGGACGATTTTGTCGATCCCGGACGGGTTGTGGGTGATCGCGATCGGGTCGAACGGGATCGTGGGGTTGCTGTCGCTGTTCTGCGCCCTCTTGCTGCCGGTGGCGCTGGTGGGGCGGCGGTTCCGGGCGGCGTCGTGGGGGGATCCGATGCTCGCGGGGGCGGCGGTGTTCGCGGTGCTGCTGACGCTGCACTCGATGGACAACCTGATGAACGCGATGCTGAACCCGATCTTTATCCTGGGACTGGGCGGATTGGCCGGGGCGGTGGCGGGTGGGGCGACGGCGCCGATCGCGGCGCGGCGAAGCAAGGCGGTCGAAGTTCAGCCCATCGGAGCGCCCCCGCGACCGCGGCGAGTGGTGCCGGCGTGAGCGAAGGCTTCCCGATGCTTGCCCGACTTGCACTTCCTTATGCGCGCCTCGAATTGCCCGGCTGGGGCAGGGTGTTGCGGACGGCGGGGGTGTACGACGATGCTCGATGGCAGGGCGCGCCCGTGCGGACGATCCGCGGCAAGCTGCACGGGTATCGGATGCGCCTTTCCCTGGAAAGCTGGGCGGAGCGGCAGACGTATTTCCTGGGTCGGTATTTCGAGCTGCCGACGCAGCGGTTCCTGATGGCGTGCCTGCGGCCGGGGGACACGCTGATCGACGTCGGCGGCAACATCGGCATGATCACGTTGCTGGGGGCGCGGCTGGTGGGAGCGACGGGGCGTGTCCACACGTTCGAGCCGAATCCGCAGGCGGCGGCGGCGATCCGGGAGGCGCTGGACGACAACCGGATCGCGAGCGTAACGCTTCATTACATGGGGCTCTCCGATGCGCCGGCGGAATTGACGCTGAGCGTGGTGACCGAGCACCTGGGGATGGGGACCTTCGCCAGTGTGGCGGGGTCGGATGCCGCCCTGGTGTCGGCCCGGCATACGGCACGGGTGATGCGCGGGGACGAGTTGCTGGGCGACAGTTTGACCGGAGCCGTGACGATCAAGATCGACGTGGAGGGTTTCGAGTGCCGGGCGCTGCGGGGGCTGGAAGGGACGCTGCGGCGATACCGGCCAGCGGTGATCACGGAGGTGATGGGCCAGCACCTGCAGCGAGCGGGGGCGTCGGTGGGAGAGCTGTTCGAGCTGATGCGGGGGCTGGGTTATCGGGCATACGACGCGGGATTGAAGCGACGGTTCGGTCTGCAACGTCTGGCGCTGCGCGCCATGGAGGGGAAACCCGATGAAGAGATGGATTCAAACGTGGCCTGGGTGATGCCGGAAACCGTGCAGGAAGCCAGAGTCAGAGGCTTCATCGTCCGGTGAGCCGCCAGCGGGTGTGGTATAGTTTGATCAATGTCACGCGCGTTGCGCATCTACTACGCGGCGGGCCCCGGCGATGTGCTGGGCACCTACCGGCATTGGCGCGAGGGGCGCGATGACCCGTCCCAGGTGGCGGTGACGTACTCGGGGCAGTTCTACGACCTGGTGCGGGAACTGGAGGCCGAGGCGCTGGTGGTGGCGAGCAATCGCACGCCGGCGCGGCTTTGGGAAGGGGCGTTGATCATCAAGCATCGGGCGGTGCCGTTCGATCAGAGCGCGTCGGGGGTGCTGTATCACCTCGGGCAGTTCTGGTCGGCGATCCGCTTGATCGGCTCGGCGCTGTGGTATCGGGCGGACGTGGCGGTGGTGGTGAACGGGACTTGCGACTGGTTCCCGCTGCGGGTGCTGCCGGCGCTGGGGGTGGAGGTGGTGCCGACGGTGCATTGCGTGCTCTGGCGAAAGGGGGAGCGGCTTCGCGGGGTGCGAAAGCTCATCGCCACACTGGATCGCAAGTTTTTCGCGCGCAGCGTGGCGGCGCTCATGAGCGCATCGCACGAGATCACGACCCAGATCTCAAAAGTGGCCGGCGGCCGGGCCCGGCCGGTGCACGAGTTCCTGCCGTCGTATCGTCGGGAGCAGTTCGCGGGACTCGGTGAGCCACCGCCCCAGCGCAAGCCGTTCCGGGTGCTGTTCGCCGGGCGAATCGAGCGGGAGAAAGGCGTGTTCGACCTGCTCGAGATCGCGAAGGCATTCGGCGCCGCCGGGCGGACGGAGGTCGAGTTCGACCTGTGTGGCACGGGCGGGGTGCTGGAGGAATTGAAGGCCGCGGTTGCCGCCGCTGGGCTGGGCGGACGCTTCCGGTGTCACGGGCATCGCGACAAGGCGACGATGCGCGAGATGTTCGCGCGGTGTCACGCGGTGATCGTGCCGACGACTACGCAGTTCATCGAGGGGTTTAACCAGGTGGTGGCCGAGGGAGTCTTGAGCGGTCGGCCGGTGATCACGTCGAGCGTCTGCCCGGCGCTGGAGTACGTGCGGGAGGCCGTGGTCGAGGCGCCGCCCGACGACGTGGGGGCGTACGGCGCGGCGATCCTGCGGCTGTGCGATGATCTGAATTACTACCGGAGCAAGGTCGCCGGGTGCCGGGCGGCGCAGGGGCAGTTCTATGATCCCGAGCGGAGCTGGGGGACGGCGCTGCGGAACGTACTTCGCTCAGCGGGCTTGATCGCCCATGCGCGACCTGCGGCGTGGGCGGCCACCGCCGTGACCGCAGCCAAGCCGTCGTCCTCTCCATCGCTGTGAAGCTGCTGATCATCATCCTCAACTACCGCACGGCCGGCCTGACGGTCGATTGTCTGCGTTCGCTGGCGGATAAGCAGCAGGAGATTCCCGGCGGCTTTCGGGTTGTCGTGGTCGAAAATGGCTCGGGCGACCAGAGCGCGGCGGTGATCCGTCACGCCATCCAGGCAACCGGTTGGCGCGACTGGGCGACGCTGATGGTCCTGCCTGAGAACCGCGGCTTTGCCGGTGGCAATAATGCGGCCCTGGCATTACTGGAAGCGCAGTACCGCGAAGCGCCTTACGTCCTGCTGCTCAACAGCGACACGATCGTGCGGCCCGGGGCGCTGCGGTACTGTTACGAGCTGATGGAACGCGAGCCGACGATCGGCGTGATGAGCTGTCTCCTGCTCAACGCTGACGGGTCGCTTCAGAACGTGACGCGGGACTTTCCGACGCCGCTGAAGCAGGCGATCTGCTCGTTCGGCCTGCCCTGGACCTGGCCGGCGCGATTTCGCTGGGCGGACGTGTACGACGTGCCGGACGACCTGCTTCGGCAGAAGCGCGACGTGGACTGGATCGGCGGGGCGTTCATGTTCATCCGCGCGGCGGCGCTGGAGGCGATCGGCGGGCGAATGGACGAGTCGTTCTTCTTCTACGGCGAGGACATCGAGTTCTGCTTCCGCTTCCACCGCCGCGGCTGGCGCGTGCATTACGACCCGGCGGTGGCGATCACGCACATCGGCGGATCATCCTCCGACCCGACACGGGTCGCTGAAAAGCTAAAGAATGTGTACACCTGGCAGGCGAGATACCGCGTGCAGCGGAAGTGTTACGGCCGGGCGGCGGCGTGGATGGTGCGCGCCTGTGACATCGTGGCCCTGGCGCTGCGGAAGGCGCGGATGGTGCTGACCGGCCGGCGGCGGTCGGACCCGGAGCGGTATCGCAGCGTGTCGGAGGCGCTGGCATTGGTGGTCAGGCCGTTGAGGACGTAAACCCCCGTACCACGGGCATCCTGCCCGTGCAGAAATTGACGACCTGTTCTCACCAAACTTCGGCGAAACAGATTCTTCACGGGCAGCATGCCCGTGATACGGCGGGCCGGCTGCGCGTGTTGTTCTCGTTGCCAGGACTGCACCGGGTCAACCGTGGGGCGGAGGTGGCGTTTGAGGAGGTGGCGAGCCGGCTGGCGGGCGCGTCGGACTTCGACGTTACGCTCTTCGGGTCGGGTGGAACGCGGGCGGGACAACCGTATCGGTATCACAAGCTCCGCGGAATTTCGCGCCGATTCTTCCGGCACTTCCCGCGCCTGCCGTACGTGCGCGACGACTACGCGTGGGAGGAACTGGCATTCGCCCCCAGCCTGTACCTGAACTATTCGCCAGCCCACTACGATCTGACCGTCACCTGCGGCTATCCGTACTCCAACTGGATCCTGCGGCGGGGGCGCGACGGCGCGCGCAGGCCGGCCCACATATTCGTCACCCAAAACGGCGACTGGATGGCCCAGGCGCGCAATGCCGAGTTCAAGCACTTCAGCTGCGATGGACTGATCTGCACCAACCCGCAGTACTACGAGCGGCACCGGGATCGGTATCGCTGTGCGCTGATTCCCAACGGCGTGGACACGGCAACGTTTCGGCCCGGTCCGGCCGATCGCGCGGCGCTCGGCCTGCACGAGCGATCGCCGGTCGTTCTCATCGTCGGCGCGCTGATGCCGAACAAGCGGGTGCTCGATGGCATCTCGGCCGTTGCCCAATTGCCGGACGTCCAATTGGTCGTCGCGGGGGACGGCCAGCAGCGGCGGGCCGTGGACGACCTGGGCCGGCAACTCCTTGGCGAGCGATTTCGTCGCGTGAGCCTGCCGCGGGAGCGGATGCCCGAGCTTTATCGGGCCGCCGACGTGCTCCTGCACATGGCCCAGGACGAGGCGTTCGGGAACATTTACGTGGAGGCGCTGGCGAGCGGGCTGCCGGTCGTCGCCCACGACACGCCGGCCACGCGATGGATCCTTCAGGATCAAGGCCACTTCGCCGACACATCCGATAAGATGAGCGTCGTCGTCGCACTGCGGGCGGCGCTGGACGGCGGGCGCAACGAGGGACGCGTCGCCGCCCGCCGCGCCCTGGCCGAGGCGCGGTTCGACTGGGCGATCGTCGCCCGTCAGTACGGTGAGTTTTTCCAGGATGTCTACCGTCACACCCATTGAGCCGCGCGAAGCAGCGCCACCGTCTCCGCCGCAGATCTCCGCGAGCGTGCCGGACTGGTCGCGCGAGCGCTGCGTCTTCGGACGGTGGGAGCCGTCCAGGCGCCTCCTGCGCGCGATCCGGCGGTACCAGCGCTGGCGGGGCAGGGCCGGCCCCGTCGGATGGATCGTTTCGCGATATGCAGTCCTGGCACATCGCTTCTGGACGGCGGTGACCGGCGCGGACATCCCCCTCAACGCCGAGATCGCCGGCGGCCTGGCGATCCCGCACCCCAACGGAATCGTGATCAGCCCAGGGGCGAAGGTGGGGCCCAACTGCCTCTTGTTCCAGCAGGTCACGCTGGGTTACGGCGGGCCCGTGGGGGGCTGCCCGACGCTGGGCGGGCACGTGGACGTCGGCGCGGGAGCGAAGATCCTCGGAGGGGTCACGATCGGCGACCACGCGAAGATCGGGGCGAACGCGGTCGTTCTGTGTGACGTGCCGGCGCACGCGACGGCCGTCGGCATCCCGGCGCGGATCATCCCGGGCGAGCAGGGGCGAGGGGCATGAACCTGCTGGAATCCACGTGGCTGGGCGAGAGGCTCGCGCGGATGGGGGATGCGGAATTGTTTCCGCTACTGAACGTTGGATCGTCCACCGAGGAGTTTCGGACGCGGGTGCAGCCGTATATCGACGCGAACATCTTCGCCCCGCTTCGGCATCGGGGCGGGGTGGTTTATCACGCGGACATGAAGGCGGCGCCTGGCGTGGACCGGGTGGGTGATCTTCTCGACCCGGCGTTCATCGATCAGTTGTCGAAGCTCCAGATCCGATCGATCCTCATGTCCAACCTGCTGGAGCACGTGACGGATCGGCAGGCCGTCTGCGATGCGATCCTGCGGCTCGTACCCGACGGCGGATACCTCTTCGTCTCGGGGCCCCGCGATTACCCCTACCACGCCGACCCGATCGACACGATGTTCCGGCCGACGATCGACCAGGCGCATGCGCTCTTTCCCGGGACGCGGATCGTGGAGAGCGCGACCATCGACTCAGGGAACTGGCGGCAGTGGAAGGCGGCCGAGCGCGGGCGGACGCTGGGGCGGACACTCGCGCGGTTGCTGACGCCCTTCTACCGGCCCAGGAAGTGGTGGGAATTGGCCAGGCAGAGCCCCTATTTGTGCAAACACATCACGGCGTTTGCACTGGTAATGCAAAAGCAGGTCAACAATCCTTTGCCGCGACGTTAGGATATTACGGTTCACGTCGGCGCGGACAGAGGTACTTGATGCGGCTGGGTCTAATCTGCATTTCGCTTGTCCTGGCGCTGCCGGCATTGGGGGGGACGCCGCCGGAGTTCAATCGCGACGTCAAGCCGATCCTCGAGCAGCACTGCTTCAAGTGCCATGGCCCGGAAAAGCACAAGGGCGGGTTGAGACTCGATTCCAAGCCGAGCGCGCTCAAGGGCGGCGAATCGGGCGAGCCGGCGATCGTGCCGGGCAACAGCCTGAAGAGCCACCTGCTGGAGCTGGTGCGGACCAACGATCCCGACCAAGCCATGCCGCCCAAGGGTGAGCGGCTCAAGGCCGAGGAGATCGCGCTGCTGCAACGGTGGATCGAGACCGGGGCGCACTGGTCGGAGCCGGGCGGGACAGCGGCCGTGGCGACGACGCAGACGATCTTGCCCATGGCCCCGGAGGCGCAGATCACGGCGCAGGATCGGCGGTTCTGGTCGTTCGTGCCGCCGCGCTCCATGGAACGGGCGCCGGTGAAGGAGATCGGCTGGCCGCGGACGCGGATCGACCGGTTCATCCTGGCGCGGCTGGAGTCGCACGGCCTGGGGCCGGCGCCGCAGGCGCCGCGAGCGATATTGATCCGGAGGTTGTCGTTCGACCTGACCGGGCTGCCGCCGACGCCGGATGAGGTGGTGGCGTTCAAGTCGGATCAGTCGCCGGACGCGTACGAGAGGCTGGTGGATCGGCTCTTGGCGTCGCCGCGGTTCGGCGAGCGGATGGCAAGCTTGTGGCTGCCGCTGGCGCGGTACGCGGAGGACCAGGCCCACCAGGTGGGCAGCGATACGAAGTTCTTCTATCCCTACGCGTGGAAGTACCGCAAGTGGGTCATCGATGCGTTCAACCGCGACCTGCCGTACGACCGCTTCATCGAATTGCAGATCGCGGCGGACCGGCTGCCCGATGCGTCGGCCGATGACCTGGCGGCACTGGGCCTTCTGGGGCTTGGACCCAAGTACTACAATCGCAATCGACTTGACGTGATGGCGGACGAGTGGGAGGACCGCGTGGACACCCTCACGCGGACGACGCTGGGGCTGACCGTCGCCTGCGCCCGCTGCCACGACCACAAGTACGACCCGATCCGGACCGAGGACTACTACGGGCTGGCCGGGGTGTTCGCCGGCACCAAGA
>DATBFY010000150.1:0-3193 GCA_036558265.1 Tepidisphaeraceae bacterium
GCGGATCTGGTCATGTTGATGATGGGGTTCTTCGTGATCCTGTGGGTGCTCAAGCCGCCGCCGCCGGATCATCCGAGCGAGCAGCAGCAGATCCTTCCGATGGACCTCCTGATCGCGATCCGCGAGGCATTCGACCACATGCCGGACCCGCAGAGCACGGATCCGGTGGACATCGAGATGATCAAGCGCAAGCTCGAGCAGATGAAGGTCAAGGGCCCGGGCGACGGCGGCAAGACCAAGCTGGAGCGCAAGGCCCCGCAGGGCACTGACCCCGAGGTGGAGATGATCCGCCCGAGCAAGCAGGTGGGGACGGGGGCGAAGGTGCTGTTCGCACCGGGAGACGCGACGCTGACTGCCGAATCGATGCACGCGCTCGACGAGATCGCGGCCCTGGTGCGCGGGCACCGCAACATTTTCATGGTCAAGGGGCACGCGTCGCCGGACGATTACCCCGACGGCACTGACGACGCGCTGAAGATGGACTTGTCGCTGCGTCGGGCGAAGGCGGCGGCCGACTACCTGATCACCAAGGGGGGCGTGGACCGCGAAACCATCCGCGTGCAGGGGTGCTCGACGTTCGAGCCGGTAGTGCAGCGGGCGTACACGGGGGACGCGCGGAGCCTGAACCGGCGCGTGGAGGTCGAATCGACGGCGACGCTGGTGAAGGAACTGCAGGACAACTCGCGGGCGCGCGGGGCGTCGAGCGTGATGCCGCGGTTCGAAGAGGATGCGTCGATCAAGGAACAGTGAGAGCGCCATTGCGCGCGCATCGTCATCCTCATTATGAGGAGGTTTTACCGACGAAGGATCTTGCCGCGAAGAGACGATCACTTCCCCTCGGGGCCAGATCCTTCGGTCGTTGAAACTCCCTCAGGATGACATTGGCGCGACCGTGGCGCAGGGGGAATGCCTTACTTCTCCCGCTTCATCTGAATGATCCCCGGAACCTTCTCGTCGACGTAGTACGGAAGCGGGTCGTTGACCGTGTAGGACGGCGGGAACTGCTCGCCGTGGTATTCGACCGGCGTCCAGGGCGGGACGATCAGCATGCCGATGGGCGTGCCGACCTGCCCGGCGATCGCCAGCACCGTGTCGAAGAGGTCCACGGTGACGACGTCGTCCAGGCTGTTGCTGCGCGGCGGGGGCGGGATCATCCGATAGACCGGGCCGGCGATCGCGTGGCCGCTGGGGTAGAAGTTGACGGACGGTTTCCAGTTTCGGCGCAGGGTGGCGTCGTCGGCGTCCGCGGCGACGTAGACGTGCGGGCCGGCGTCGGCGGGGGCGGTGGCGGCGACCGGCGTGGTCGCGGGACCGGCGGCGGCCGAGGGCGCCAGGACCGGCGCGGTCGCGACGGCGACCGTGGTCGGGCCGGTCGAGGGGGCCAGGTTTTCGGTCTCGGCGGGCGACGCCTGGGCGACCGGCGCGGGCTTGTGGGCGTGCTGGCAGCCGGTCAGGGCGGCGATCGACGCGAGGAGGACGAAGGTCTTGGTGTTCTTCATGCGGGCGAATCTCATTTCAGGAGGACACTGTCCATGTCACGCTTGAGGGCGTCGCGGTTCAGGTTGTTCGTGCCGCCCCCCGTGATATCGGTGTTCACGTCGCCGGACCATTTGCCGTAGGGGTCGGCCAGGGCGGCGTCGGAGGTGCGGGTGGTCGGCCGCTTGGCGCTGTCGTTCTCATATGTGCAGCCGGCGGCCAGCAGCGCGGCGAAGGCGGCGAGGGACACGGCGATCGAGGATGGGAGTGGCGTTCGCATCGACAATCATATGGCCGGCGGGGGCGGCGGTCAGGACGCGCATCTTACCCGATCAGGTTTCGGAAGCGTACTCGACCGAATAATTGGGTGCTTCCTTGGTGATATGTATATCGTGCGGGTGACTCTCGGCCATGCTCGCCCCCGTGACGCGACAGAAGCGGGCCTTGGATCTTAACTCTTCGATGCTTTTCGCGCCGCAGTAGCCCATGCCGGCGCGTAGGCCGCCGACCATCTGGTAGACGAAATCGCCCAGGGGGCCGCGGTAGGGCACGCGGCCTTCGACGCCCTCGGGCACTAATTTCGAGCTTTCCTTTACGCCCCCCTGCCCGTAGCGGTCCTTGCTGCCCTGGATCATCGCGCCCATCGAGCCCATGCCGCGGTAGGTCTTGTAGCGGCGGCCCTGGTAGATCACCAGCTCGCCCGGCGATTCGTCCAGGCCCGCGAAGAGGGAGCCCATCATCACGCAGTGGGCCCCGGCGGCGACGGCCTTGGTGATGTCGCCCGACTGGCGGATGCCGCCGTCGGCGATGACCGGCACGCCCGCGGGGGCGGCGACCGAGCAGGCCTCGAAGATCGCCGTCATCTGCGGCACGCCCACGCCCGAGATGATCCGCGTCGTGCAGATCGAGCCGGGGCCGATGCCCACCTTGACGCCGTCCACGCCGGCGTCGATCAGGTCGCGCGCGCCCTGGGCGGTGGCGATGTTGCCGGCGATCACCTGGATGTCCCACTGCCGCTTGATCTCGCGCACGGTGTCCACGACGTTCTTGGAGTGGCCGTGCGCGGTGTCCACGACGACCACGTCCACATCAGCCTTGATCAACGCCTCGACGCGCTCGAAATCCTTCACCCCCGTCGCCGCCCCGACGCGTAAGCGCCCGCGGCGGTCCTTGCAGGCGTGGGGGTACTGGTGCAGCTTGTCGATGTCGCGCATCGTGATCAAGCCGGCGAGGCCCCCCTGCTTGTCCACCAGCAGGAGCTTCTCGACCTTGGACTTGAAGAGGATGCGCTCGGCCTCTTCGAGCGAGGTGCTCTCGGGGGCGGTCACCAGGTTCTCGCGGGTCATCACGTCGCCGACGCGGCGGTTGTCGTCTTCCTGGAACTTCAGGTCCCGCCGGGTCATGATGCCCAGCAGGCGCGGGGTCTTTCCGCTGCCGTTGCGATTGCCGCCGCCGCGGAGATTGGCGCCGTCGGCGGCCGGATCGCCGTCCACGATCGGGATGCCGCTGACGTTGTACTCGCGCATCACCTTGCGGGCGGTGCCGATGGTGGCCGAGGGGGGCAGTGTGATCGGGTCAACAATGACGCCGTTCTCGCTGCGCTTGACCTTCTCCACCTCGCGGGCCTGGGCCTCGAGGGACATGTTCTTGTGGATAATGCCGATGCCCCCCTCTTGCGCCAGCGCGATAGCCAGCGCGGCCTCGGTCACGGTGTCCA
>DATBFY010000151.1:0-5288 GCA_036558265.1 Tepidisphaeraceae bacterium
GCCTGGCGCGGGTTGATCACGGCGACGGCGTAACCGGCCTCGGCCAGTTCGGCGGCGAGCTCGCGTTCCAGGCCGCCGGTGGCCTCCATGACGATCAACGGGACGTCGAGCGTCTTCAGGCGCTCGAGGAGCAACGCGATGCCGGCGACGTCGTACGCGAACGCGGCATTGAAGCGTGCGGCGGGCACCTCGGCTTCGGCGGCGGCCTGGAAGCTGGTTTTGGCCAGGTCGATGCCGACGAAGGCCTGGGGGCGGGGCGGCGGCGTAGCGGACGATTGCGGCGAGGACGATTCTCTCATGGACGGGTTCCGATCTTGCGAATGCGGACTCGCCCGTTTCGCCTCACCCGCGACGCGACGCCGCGTGGCGGGCACGGCGTGGGACGGTCCAAGCGACTGTTCGGACTGCGATCCACAAGGCCGGCGTGGATCACGCTTCGTGGCGGTCTGTCGAAGACCGGGACACGACCGATCTCGCGCCGGCCGCCGTGCCGCCGGCTTTTCGCTACGCTCAAAGCCGCCGGCACGGCGAGAAGACTTTACACGATGTTTTGACTGTTTTGGGAACATACAAGGGCCCGAAGGGTACAACCCTCCCCAGCGCGTCACCCGTTCTACTTGCGCAGGGATCTGAACCCCGCGCGAACCTCTTCTGAAAGAAGCCTGGGTTGTTCCCAGGCTGCAAAGTGCCCGCCTCGATCGAGCTTGTTGTAGTGAATGAGCTTGGGAAACGCACGCTCTGCCCAGCTCCGCGGAGCCGGATACAGCTCGTCGGGGAAGACGCTCACGGCGACCGGGATGGAGACCCCTTTGACGCTGAAAAAGCCGACCTTCCGCTCCCAGTACAGACGCGCGCCGGAAATCGCCGTGTTCGTCAACCAGGTGAGCGTGATGTTGTCGAGGACGTCGTCCCGCGTGAGGCCCTCAGATTGACCGTTAAAGACGCGCGCGATGAGTTCATAGCTGCGCGCGTCGTGATCAAGGAAGTAGGCCGCCAGGCCCACCGGTGAATCCGCGATCCCGTACAACGTCTGCGGACGCAATCCCATCTGGTATCCGTAGGCGATTCCCTTCGCATAGACGAAGGCCAGCCGCTCGTACGCGAGTTTCTCGTCGGCCGAGAGACCCGATGGCGCCGGCGCGCCGGACTGGGCGGCCTTGTCGATGTCCGCCGGAATCACCCCCGCCATGTTGGAGTGAATGCCGAGCAGTTCCGGCGCGGCCTGTGCGCCCATCAGCTCGGTGATGATCGCGCCCCAGTCACCGCCTTGCGCCACGAATTTCGTGTAGCCCAGGCGCTTCATCAGCACGACCCAGGCACGTGCGACGTGGGCCTCGTCCCAGCCGGGAGTGGTCGGCTTGCCGGAAAACCCGTAGCCCGGCATCGACGGGATCACGACGTCAAACGCGTCTTCCGCCTTCCCACCGTGTGCCGTCGGGTCGGTCAGCGGGCCGATGATCTTCAACTGCTCGACGATCGAGCCCGGCCACCCGTGCGTGACGATGACCGGCAACGCGTTCGCATGTTTCGAACGAACGTGAATGAAATGAATGTCCAGCCCATCGATCTCGGTGATGAAATTCGGCAGCGCGTTCAGCTTCGCCTCCACCTTGCGCCAATCGTAATCCGTCGCCCAGTAGCGCGCCAGCGCCTGCGTCGTCGCGAGCTGAACGCCCTGCGTTTGATCACTGACCGTTTCCCGGTCGGGCCACCTTGTCGCTTCGATGCGCCGGCGCAACTCGGTGAGTTCCGCCTCCGGGACATTCACGCGCATCGGACGAATCCCGCTCTTGTCGCCTGGCAGTTCCTTGAAGACCGTGGCCACCGGGGCTGTTGACGTCGGGGCTGTTGTCGTCCGAGACATGACGACTCCTTTCTTGAAGAGAATTGAGACTTTGCCGCGCCGCGCGCCGCAGAATCCGGCCGAATCTCCAAATGCGACCGGCGGACACATCGACCACATCGCACTACACAGGCAAGATTGCGATATAATCCTTCCCCCGCAAGCTGAGCCGTATATCCCTCAGCCCTCGCAGCGTGCGAATTCGATGGGCGCGGCCGCGACGATCGGATCATTCCTCGCCCGCCGGCGGCCGTGGCGGCGGCAACGGGTCGACAGCGAAACCGCGCGGTTCGCGGCGCATCCCTTGCGAAATCCATTGTGCGACGCGGAAACCCCCGTAGATCACCAGCCCGAACACGACCAGGAAGACGAACCGCGTTCCGCCGCCATCCCCTTCCGGATCAACGTTTACGAAGTCGTAGAGCAACACGCCCAGGATCGCGCGCCGGGCCACCTCTGGCGCGCGCGCGCACGACCGCCATATCCACCCTACTTCCCCCCCTCCTCCGCCACCTGAATCTCCACCCGCAACCGATACGCCTTCGCCTCCAGCGGCGCCAGCCCGTTGCTCAACCCCGCCCTCGCCTGGTTCAAGGCCATCGCCTCCTGCTTCTTCGCCGCCTCCAACGCCTCCCGAAGGATCTGAACCCGCTCGGTCGCCGTCGATGCATACTCCAACTGCGCCTCGAGCAGCGCCCGCTGGCAACCGCCAACGTCCGCCTCCGACGCCAGGCCCTGACGGAACATCGCGGCCGACATCTCGGACGCCTCGCGCAACGTCGCGATCCGCTCCTGCCGAAGCTTCGCCACCGCCGCCGAAACCTTCGGCGCAGCCGGGTCATCCGCGCGCACCCGCGACAGCGGACCAATCACCACGCACGCCAGCACGATGGCCGCGAATATGAAAACGAACGACCGGACACCGTAACCGCTTGCGAGCATGATAATTCTCCTGTATTGCCTGCCGCGTCCGCACAGCCCTTACGATCCCAACTCACGCCACCGCGCCGACGCCACTTTATCATTGAACCCCGGCCCCGCGCCCCCGTAAAGTCCATTTCACTACAGATGACCCCCGCAAGATTCCTGTTCCCCCTCCTGACCCTCGCCGCCACGGCAACCCTTTACGCCGTGCCGATCCAACTCGTCCCCGTCGCCGACGCGGGCAACGCCCCCGACCCGCTCACCGGCCACGGCTCGGTCCCCTACGCCTACCAGATCGGCAAGTACGACGTCACCGTCTCCCAGTACGTCGAGTTCCTCAACGCCAGGGACCCCACCGCCGCCAACACGCTCGGCCTCTACAACCCCGGCATGTCCACCGACCCGCACGTCGCCGGCGTCGCCCTCAATCCCGCCGCGCCCGCCGGAACCCGATACACCGTCCTCCCCGGCCAGGGCAACAAACCCATCACCTACGTAAGCTGGTACAGCACCCTGCGCTTCGCCAACTGGCTCAACAACGGCCAGGGCAACGCGGATACCGAATCCGGCGCCTACACGCTCCAGGGCGGCACGCCCACCCCAGCCAATGCCGCTTCCATCACCCGTAATCCCACCGCCACGATCGTCCTCCCCACCGAAGACGAGTGGTACAAGGCCGCCTACTACAAGGGCGGCGGCGCCACCGCCGGCTACTGGCTCTACGCCACGCGGAGCGACACCGTCCCCCAATCCGTTCCCCCCCGCCCCACCGCCGCCAACGCCGCCAACTACGACAGCTTCACCACCGGCTACGCCCTTACCGGCTCGCTCACGCTCAGCGACAGTCAGAACTACCTCACCGACGTCGGCGCCTACGGCAATTCCCCCGGCCCCTACGGCACCTTCGACCAGGCCGGCGACGTCTTCCAATGGAACCAAACGCTCATCGACCCCGCCTTCCGCGGCCAGCGCGGCAGCTCCTGGGCCAACTGCCCCTGCATGCTGCCCTCCACCAGCCGCAACTACTTCACGCCCACGCTCGAAGACCCCGCCGTCGGCTTCCGGGTCGCCTCGGTCCCCGAACCGGCCGGCACGCTGCTGGTGCTCGTCCTGACCGGCCCCCTCTTCCGCCGCCGCAAACGCGATTTCGCGCAACTCGCATCCCCGCCGGGTGGCGCTGGCAAGCTCTGAGGCTTGCCAGTGTTGTCTTCCAAACCGTCCCGCGCCCGTTCTCAGCCGCGGACGCCCCGCCAACTCCCAGCCACGGAGCGGCGCCAGAATATAGCCCACGGCGTAAGCCGTGGGAACTTCAACCAACGCAATACAACCAGCCCCGTAGGGGCGGCAGAACGGGCCCGCTGCTCTGCCAACGCCCCTGCCCAATCCGAACGAAATACCCCGTCGCAGCGGCGGCTTACCCCACCGCCTTCGTCGAAAGAACTTGGACGACATCGTTCGGCTCCAGGGCGATGTTTCCCTCCGACACCAGGGACTCCATTTTGACCTCAATGACCTTTGCCTGGTCCTTACCGATGTGCCGGCGAAGCTGGATGACCACCCCCTCGCGCCCTTCTGGCGCCCCTGCGGAGATCACCAATTGCTTGAGCGACAGTCTCTTATCCGGCAACGCGTAGTAGCCGGCCCGCGCAACGTTGCCAAAGATGACGACCTCGCCGTTCGGGACGGCGACCTTCTGCCACTCAGGCTTGGCGGGTTGATCGGCAGCATGAACGGCCCCGATTCCGGCAAGGGTCGTCGCGGCAATCAGAAACGCTCGTAACATGTGACCTCCAGTAGCTGGACTGACGGGCCGACGTTCAATGGCCGGGCGGGCACCGGCCACCTTTCGAGTCACGAGACCGTTCCGCCCCGCGGGTCCATTGCAATGCTCGGTCAGCCTCACCGCCCGAGCTTCTTCCTCTCATGCTCCAGGAGATAATACTCCAACACGACCCACGACGTGCTCCCCTCTTTCGCCTGACTCCACAATCGCCGCGTCTCCTCGATGTCCCCATCCTCGTAAGCCACGACGCCGGCGTAAAACAATGCCTTCCACTCATAGCTGTCGTGGGTATGCGGCGGCTTATCACGAAAGCCAGCTCGCACCTGCGCCAGGTCAATCACTCGTCTGAGCAGCCTGGCAAGCAGGATCGAAAAGTCTGCTCCCATCACAGGCCGCTTCTTGCGTAGGAGCTTGTCGAAGAGTCTTTCAGCCTCCTCGTGCCAGTCTTCGTCTTTCAACCAGACCGATGCAAACCAAAGGAAAAGTCCGGACTGAAATGTCCCGGTGCTCGAATACTTGAACTTCCCTCTCAGCGCCTCGTCACACGCCCTCGACCAGACTCGACCAGCGCCGTCCGTATCGCCCATCAGCCACGATACGAGGCCAAAGCCGCATACCCAGACATCGCCGTGGGCAGGACCATGCAAGCGATAGTCCAGCATTTCGCGAGTGGCGAACGCACCAAGTGCCGCCTGTAAGTCACCCCTCTCAATTGCGGGATGTGGCTCAGGCAGTTTC
>DATBFY010000152.1:0-5845 GCA_036558265.1 Tepidisphaeraceae bacterium
ACGGCGGGCGCAAGAAGTGGGAGCTGGAGAAGCGCGAGCTGACCACGGCGGTTCCCGAAACCGCGCGGAGCGAGTACCCGATCCCCGCCAGCGACGAATCGATCCGCGCGTATCGCCGGCAGGTGGAGGACGTGGTGGGCGGCGGCCGGGTAAACCTGGTGGACGTGCGGTCGCCTGACGAGTTCACGGGGAAGATCATCGCGCCGCCGGGGATGAACGAGACGGCGCAGCGCGCGGGTCATATCCCCGGGGCGCGAAATATCCCCTGGGCCAAGACCGCCAACGAGGATGGGACGTTCAAGTCGCCGGACGAGCTGAAGAAGCTGTACGCGGATGCGGGCGTGGATTTTTCCAAGCCGACGATCGCGTATTGCCGGATCGGGGAGCGGTCGAGCCACACGTGGTTCGTGCTGCGGTACCTGCTGGGCGTGGAGAACGTGAGGAACTACGACGGGAGTTGGACGGAGTGGGGGAACCTGGTCGGGGCGCCGATCGAGACGGGGGAGGCCAAGTCGCCGCTGCCCGACGTGCGGTGCCAGTAGGATTCTGTATCCGGGCATCCCGCTCGTGTGAGT
Source organism: Tepidisphaeraceae bacterium (assembly GCA_036558265.1). Taxonomy (GTDB): domain Bacteria; phylum Planctomycetota; class Phycisphaerae; order Tepidisphaerales; family Tepidisphaeraceae; genus RYN-433. The sequence goes on from DATBFY010000152.1 coordinate 576, forward strand.
TGGGAAGAGACCGACACGGGCAGGATGCCCGTGATACGCAGGAGCTTGAGCATGCCATTGAAACCCCAAGGCCGGATGTTCGACAGCATCACGGACACGATCGGCGGGACGCCGCTGGTGCGCCTCAATCGGCTGATCCCCAAGGATCACGCGACGGTCGCGGTGAAGTGCGAGTTCTTCAATCCGCTCTCGAGCGTGAAGGACCGGATCGGCGTGGCGATGATCGAGGCGGGCGAGCGCGACGGGAAGATCGACAAGGAGACGGTGATCGTCGAGCCCACCAGCGGCAACACGGGGATCGCGCTGGCGTTCGTCTGCGCAGCCAAGGGATATCGGCTGATCCTGACCATTCCGGAGAGCATGTCGCTGGAGCGGCGTCGGTTGCTCAAGGCGCTGGGGGCGCAGGTGGTGCTGACGCCGGCTGCGGACGGGATGCGCGGCGCGATCAACAAGGCGACGGAGATCCTGCGGGAGCATAAGAAGTCATTCATGCCGCAGCAGTTCGAGAACCCGGCGAACCCGGAGATCCATCGCAAGACCACGGCCGAGGAGATCTGGGCGGATACGAACGGACAGGTGGACATCCTGGTTTCGGGCGTGGGGACGGGCGGGACGATCACGGGGGTGGCCGAGGTGATCAAGCCGCGCAAGCCGTCGTTCAAGGCGATCGCGGTGGAGCCGGTGACGTCGCCGGTGATCACGCAGACGCTGAACCACGAGCCGCTCAAGCCAGGCAAGCACAAGGTGCAGGGGATCGGAGCCGGGTTCGTCCCGGGCAACCTGCACACGGACATCGTGGACGAGGTGATCCAGATCACGGACGACGAGGCGTTCGACTGGGCGCGGCGGCTGGCTAAGGAGGAAGGCATCTTCGGCGGGATCAGCTCGGGAGGCAACGTGGCGGCGGCGGCGAAGGTGGCGGCGCGGCCGGAGAATAAAGGCAAATTGATCGTGACGGTGATGTGCAGTTTCGGGGAGAGGTATTTGAGTACGCCGTTGTTTGAGGATGAAGGGTGAGTGGTCCCGTGGATCAGAAGGCGACCAACATCACCTGGCATGCGGGGCATGTCGTGCGGGGAGACCGGGAGCGGCTGCTGCGCCAGCGAGGGGTGACGCTCTGGTTTACGGGGTTGTCGGCGAGCGGGAAGTCCACGATCGCGAGCCTGGTCGAGCGGGAACTGATCGGTCGGGGGCACCTGGCGTATCGGCTGGATGGGGACAACATTCGCCATGGGTTGAACAAGAATCTCGGGTTTTCGGCGGAGGATCGGACGGAGAACATCCGGCGGATCGGGGAGGTGGCGAAGCTGTTTGCAGATGCGGGAGTGATCACGCTGGTGTCGTTCATCAGCCCGTATCGGAACGATCGGGACGCGGTGCGGGCGCTGCACGCACCGGGGGATTTCGTGGAGATTTATGTGAAGGTTTCGGTGGAGACTGCGGCGCGGCGGGATCCGAAGGGGCTTTATAAGAAGGCACTGGCGGGCGAGATCAAGAACTTTACGGGTGTAGATGATCCTTACGAGCCGCCCGAGCGCGCCGAAATCTTGATCGACACCGAGACGACCCATCCTGACTCGGCGGCGGAGACGATCGTTCGGCATCTTGAGACATGGAACTATTTTGGCGCGCGTCAGACGTGATCTGATTCATCCTTCCACCTTCATCCTTGATGTTCGTTGATCTTCATTCTCATTCCACCGCGTCTGACGGCACGTTCGCGCCGGCGGAGGTTGTGCGCCTGGCGAAGGAGGCCGGGCTGGCGGGGCTTGCGCTGACGGATCACGACACGGTGGCGGGGCTGAGCGAAGCTGCCGCCGTGGCGCGGGATGCGGGGCTGGAGTTTCTGACCGGCATTGAGATTTCGGCGGTGTCGCCGGTGCCGGAGGGGACACTGCACATCCTGGGATATGGGATCGATCCGGAGAACGCCGTGTTGCGGCAGATGACGCGGGATCTGCTGGAGGCACGGGATAATCGGAATCCGCGGATCATCGAGCGGCTTCGGGACTTGGGGATCGATATATCGTGGGACGAGGCGGTGGCGCAGGCGCGGGGCGGGGTGCTGGGCCGGCCGCACATTGCGGCGCTGCTGGTTAAGAAGGGGGTCGTGAAGTCGATCAAGGAGGCGTTTGACGAGTATCTCGGGCAGGGGGGAAAGGCGTATTTCGACAAGGAGCGATTGGCGCCGCGGGATGCGATCGACCGCATCCGGCGGGCCGGAGGCATCCCCGTGCTTGCCCATCCCGTGCAGCTTCGCACGACGAACGATGCGCATCTCGAACGCGTACTGAAAGACCTGATCGACATGGGCTTGGCGGGAATCGAGGTGATTCACAGCGATCATGGGGCGGACGAGATGGAGAAGTACGCCCGACTGGCGGACCGCTATAATCTGCTGAAGACGGGCGGCAGTGATTTCCACGGAACGAACAAGAAGGACATCCGGATCGGCGCGGCGAACGGGAGGCGGGTGCCGAAGGAGTGGATGGACGAGTTGATGAGAAGGAGTAGAGACGTAGAGACGTAAGACATAAAGCGCGATCGAAGCCGCTTATGTTTTATGTCTGTATGTTTTATCGCAGTTCAAGCAATGACGACGGAAACCGCACAGAACCTGGATTTGACCGAGCTCAACGCGATGTTCGAGACGGCCCACCCGTCGAAGATCGTGGAGTGGGCGATCGCCAACTGGGGAGGTGACGAGGTCGTGGCCACGTCGTCGTTCGGGGCCGAGTCGGCGCTGATGATCCACCTGGCGATCCAGCACAAGCCGGACATCCGGATCGTCATGATCGACACGGGGTATCTCTTTCCCGAGACCTGGCGGCACATGGAGGAGATGCGGCGGCGGTTCAACCTGAACGTGTGGGTGTACCGGACGAAGCATGACCCGATCATGTGGCTTCGGGAGCACGGCGAGGGGGATCCGACGTGGCGGAACGACGATAAGAAATGCTGCGCTGCCAATAAGAACGAGCCGATGGATCGGGCGATGAAGGAGCTGCGGCCCAAGGCGTGGCTGCGCGGCATACGCCGGGACCAAGCGAAGACGCGCGAATTGGCACGGTTCGTCGAGTGGGACGAGCGGCACAACTGCTACGCGGTTTCGCCGCTGTTGAACTGGTCGGGCAAGGAGATCTATCAATACATGAAGCAGCATGAGTTGCCGTACCACCCCTTGTACGAGAAGGGGTATCCGTCGATCGGTTGCAATCCGTTGAGTTGCACCCGGGCGATCCAGCCTGGGGAGGATCCGCGGGCGGGGCGGTGGGCTGGGAGCGGAAAAGTCGAGTGCGGCATCAATCTCGGCTCGCTCGATTCCTCGCAGCTCTAAGGCGTTCCGGCGTCGAAACCCACCAGCGGTTTATAGTCGCTCCGGCGCCGTGCCTGGGTAGGATATGGGTGAGCTATGCGCTGCCCCAAATGTCAAACGGTCGTCCCCCACGGCGCCAAATACTGCCCGAGGTGCGGCGCCCGCGCGGAGCCGGGCCCGGCCAAGCCGCCGATGGCGGCGGGCGCGATCCCGTCGAACGCCCCGATCCCGCACGTGGGGAGACTGTTCATCGTGGCGACAGTGGTAGGGTTATTCCTGCTGCTGCTGGGACTGGGGACCGGCGCGTTTCCCGCCGCCTGGATCGGCGGTGCGATCCTGGCGGTGGTGATCGTCGCGCTGATCGTCGGGCATCACGTGTCGTAGAACCTACGGGGCGCCGATGCACCAGAGGTGATGGTCGGTGCGGATGTAGAGGTGGCCGTCGGCGATCGCCGGCGCGGCGTTGGCGGGTTCATTCAGGGGGTTCTCGGCGATCAACTCGAACTTGTCCGCGGCCTTCACCACGTAGGTCGTCCCCTCGTCGCTCAGCCAATAGACGTTCCCGTTCGCCAGCAGGGCGCTGGGGCGATGATGATCGCCCAGGGTGTGGCTCCAGAGCACCCGGCCTGACTTGCCATCGAGGCAGACGCCGCGGCTGGGCTTGCCCTCATCGGTCACCAGGAAGAGGCAATGGTTGGCGAAGACCGGCGACGGAACGTACGCCGCCATCGAGGCGCCCTTCAGATGCCAGGCGGTCTGACCCGCGGGCGTGATGCCCAGCGTGTGGTAGGTGGGAAAGCCGGCGGTGATGAAGAAGAGGCCGTCGCCGTAGACCATGCTCGCGCAGAACTGCTCGGTGGGCCCGTCGATCAGCCACCGCTGCTGGCCGGTGTCTGGGTCGTAGTCAGCGGTGCACTTGGATCCGCTGAGCACCATGTGGGTCGATCCGTTCACGTCGAAGATCGTCGGATTGCAGTAGGAGCGGGTGTGGTTGGGGCGGGGGATGCGCCAGACCTCGTCGCCGGTCGAGCACTTGAGGCATACGATGTAGCCGTCGCCGTCGTGGTCGCAGTTGACGATCAGGTTGTCCTTCCAGGCGATGGGCGAGCACGACCAGCCATGCATGGATGAGAACTTGCCCACGTGCTTGCGCCAGACCTCGTTGCCCGCGAGGTCGTACGCGGCGACGAGGACCTGGCCGTTGGTCTTGGTATTCGGCCGCACATTCTGGCCTGCGCTGGTGATGCCGATGTCGAGGAAGGTGACGTAGACGCGGCCGTCGGCGACCAGCGGCGTGGAGGAGGCGTAGGAATTGAGCGGGTGCTTCTTCTCGAGCGGGGCGATCAGCACGTCCCGCTGCCAAAGGGTGTGGCCGTCACGCTGGTCCAGGCACATGAGGACGCGGCGGTTCTCGCTCTCGATGCAGGTGTTCAGCAAGATCCGCCCACCCGCGATCGATGCTGAGCCGTGGCCCTTGCCGGGGACCGGCACCTTCCACTTGATGTTTTCTGTGGCCGACCATTTCGTTGGTATGGTGGTATCGGTGGACGTGCCGTCCCCGCGCGGTCCGCGCCACTGGGGCCAATCCTCCGAATAGCTCACCGCAGAGACGCAGAGGGCGCAGAGAAAGACAACGGACCTGATGATTAGCGAGCGTGGCATCACGTCCTTCTATCCCTCTGTTCCAGATTTGTTATTTCTCCGCGTTCTCTGCGTCTCGGCGGTGAGTCCTTCTTACACGTCGCAGATCTGCACGCCCTGGGCCAGCGAGGCGATCATGTCCTTGCGCGCGGGGATGAACTCCTGGGCGACAAAGCCCTTGAACCCCGTGTCGACGATCGCCTTCATGATCGCCGGCCAATAGAGCTCCTGGGTGTTGTCGATCTCATGGCGCCCGGGCACGCCGCCCGTGTGGTAATGGGCGAAGTACTGCTGGTGCTTCTTGATCGTCGCG
>DATBFY010000153.1:0-5091 GCA_036558265.1 Tepidisphaeraceae bacterium
CCCGCTGGAAATCCTCGCGGTGCGGTTTGGACGAAGAAGGAATCGAGCGCGGATTGTGAAAGGGGTGTGCTGAGTGACACGGGCGCGGGGCCGCCCTGTGAGATCGTTACCGAACGGCTTCCCGTGGCGTTGTCGGCATAAACCGTGACGATGCGTCTATCACCGGAGGAAGGCAGAATCGACCAGTTCCCGGGTCGAGCAAACCGGACGACGAGGCGAGAGGTCTCGGCAGATTCGTTGAGCCAGCCAGATTCGGGCGTATCCCCGCGTCCAGATGAATCGAGGAACGCGTCGGGCCATGAGAGCGGCGCAATGACATCTGGAGTGATTGCAGGATCAGCGGCACCATCGCCTGCGTTGCTGCCGAGCGTGAACGACATCTCGACGATGAGGACCACGCGAACCGGCGTGCCATCCTTCATCCCTGGTCTGAAGCGCCACTGCTTGAGTGTCCTTACGGCGGCATCATCGAGGCTCGGATCCACGGATCGCCTCACGCGGACTGGTCCGACCGATCCGTCCACCTCGACGACGCATTCCATCACGACCAGCCCATGCGCACGCGCGCGCATGGCCTCGGGGGTGTAGTTGGGTTTGACCTCGTGTACGAGGAGTGGCGAGGTGACGCCATCCCCAGGTCTCTCGACACCAGGGATGGGCCACGACACCGCGTCAGCCGCCTGAGTCGACGGCGACTGTGGAAGGAAACACGTCGTCAGCGAAAGCACCAGCGCGACTAGTTCTGCCATCGCCGCACTCTTGGCACGCCGGGCACGGTTGGTACCCGCGGCACTCCTGGCACGTAGTTTACCGCTTCTGCATCAACACCACCTTCACCCAACCTGTTCCGTTGGCCCCCTGAACGTTGATGTAGCCATCCTTCTCTGCGCCGACGACAACTAGCTCTTCGCCGCGCGGAAGCGTACCCAGGGGCTTCGCGGTGTCGGACGGACCGGACATGATCTTCACGTTGGCAATCTTCGGAACGAGCACGTCGCCCTCGTTGAAGCCGCCACCCGCCTTCGTCGTTCCGCCCGCCGCCGCCTCCTGCTTCAACGTCCCGACCTTGCGCTGCAGCGACGAATCGTTGCGCACGACGCCGACGATCTTGTTGTAGTTGTCCATGAAGGCAGCGGCGATGATCTTGCCTTCGTTCGTGTTGCCGTAGCCACCGGCCGCCGCGCCGCCCCCGCCGCCGAAGAGCGCGCCACCGAGCGCCATGTCGGCCTTTTTCGTGCTGCCTTCCGCAGCCGCCACCTGCACGCCGCTTCGCGAATCGGCGACGAGCATGCTGGTCTGCGCTTCCTTGAACTTGAGTCCTCCGGCGACCGCGGCCGCCTTGTGGCCGAGCAGGCCCCCCACCGCACCGCCGACGCCACCGGCGTTATTCTCGGAGAAGGCAACCCCTGGCGTCAGGACGAAGTCCGCGGCGACCATCTGACCGCCACCCATGTTGGAGTTGCTGCGCGTCTGACCGCCGTCGGCGAGCGCACGCTCCTGCATCATGTTCTGCATCCCGACGCCGCGTTCGACAACGATGAAGCAGTTGGATTGCTGGATCATCAGGCGAATGAGACCGACCGGGGACCGCAGGTTGTAGCGTGCCAGCGCCGTCAGCACGTAATCTTGCGGTTCGACCACAGCCATCGCGCCCATTGGCGTGGCGCAATGTTCGAGCTTGCTGTCGCCGGTCGATCCTTCAGTACCTGCGGCGCCCTTGACGACGCTGCCGCCCTGCCCTTGCTTGGGTTGGGTGACGCCTTGGGCCAGCGCCGGAATCGAGAACAACGAAAGACAGAGGATGGCGGAGAGAATCCCCCGGAAACTGAACGCACGCATGCATGCCCTCCGGTGTAAAAGACTGAGCTGGGGACGGTGGCGATATTGTAACGCTGAATGGGAATTGTTGATTGTTGATTGTTGATTGAGGGGAGATCTTGCGGAATTGCTGATAGCTGATTGACGAATCGCCGGCTGGCCCGCGCTGACATGGCTTCCCGTTGGTGCTGATTGGGTACTCCTAGGGGCGGGGTCTCTCGACCCCGCCACTCCATCTCCTGATGCCCCCCTACATTTACGAGTCGCTGGTTAAAGTGGTTGCACGCCGTCGACAAACGAATGTACCGCGGTTAATCAGCAATCAGCAATCCTCGATCAGCCATCGACTAGATGCAGCCTAGGAACGCGAGCAGCGCTTGGCGATCTGCGGCGCTGAGGGCGTTAAACGCGGCCACCGCATCTGACGCCTGGCCACCGTGCAAGAGAATCGCCTCGAGCATCGTCGTGGCACGGCCGTCGTGGAGCAAGTGGACGCGATCCGCGACGCGCCACAGCGGCGCGGTTCGGAATTCGTTGCCGGTTGCCGAACCCTGTTGGAATCCATCCCCGAGTCCAGGTCCCATGTCGTGCAACAGGAGATCAGAGTAGAGACGCGCGGTAAGGACGTTGTTGCTGCCGGGAACGGTATAGGACGGCTTGTGGCAGTTCGCGCAGCCCACGGTGGCAAAGACCGCCGCGCCCGGCGAGGCCGTGCACGCGGCTGCGGGCACCGGCGGATCAATTGTATTGAGGAACGCCACCAGCGACGTTAGCGGGACGGCATCCATCTCGGGCTTCATGATGTTCGCGCCGCAGCCGTTGACGAAATCGTCCGGCGCGAGCGGATTGGTGACGCCGATTTCGTCTCGAAACGCTTCGCCCATGAACTCGACCAGCGTAGCTGTCTGCGCCTTCCAGCCGAAGCGTCCGATGCGCCCGTCAGGAAGCACGTTGACGCGACCGCGCACGCCCGCGGGAACAGCTGGATCGCTCGCCGCGGCCTGGAGCTGACTCATCAGCACGTTGTCGATCAAGGCCGTGCCGCGGAGCGTCATCGCGCTGCGGAGCGACGTCAGGTTGGCCTGCGGCGGAATGCCGGTTGGCAGGCCGCAGTGGACCCCGAGCTCGGCGATCGAGTGCTGACGCGCGATTGGCCCAAAGTGACCAGGCAAGGGTGCGAAGGTGCCGTGCTTTGTCCGGGCGATCCTCGTGACGAAGCTTTCCGCATCCGAACCCATACCCCCGTCGGCCGGCGTGTTGTGACAGCCGCTGCACGACTGTGCGTTGAATAGCGGGCCGAGCGCCTGGTTGGTCACCATGTCGTGCGAGAAGATGTCGGCGCCCTGCTCCGGCGGAAGGTCGCCTCGCGCCTGGTTGAGCAGATCGGTCGTGACCGTGCCGCCGCCAAATGCCGGCATCCGCAGCACCAGTCCCTGGCGGTTCGGTCCGGTCGCCGTCATCCAGATGGTTCGTGCGTCCTCGGAAACCGCGATGCCGTTAAGGCGGATCCCATGGACATTGAGGTCGCCCGGTTGAGCCGCAATCACGCGGCGGGACGCCACAACATCACCGGACTGCGTCATGCGAACGACCGAGTTGTTGCCGCGATTGAGGACGTAAAAGTCCGCGCCTCCGCCGAGCGTGGTATTGCTGGCAAAGTTCCGCGCGGACACTTCGCGCGCGGCTGGCGCGAGATCGACGGGCAGGCGCAGCGCCGGCGATCGCAGGTAATGCAGATTGACGGGCTTGAAGAGATGACCGTCGTCGGCCAGATCGAAGACGAGGATGCGATCGGCGAGCGGGTCGCTGATGAAAATGGTCCGGGTCGGCACCCAGTTGAAGAGCATTCCGACCCGTGTCGCCGTCGCGGCGCTGTTCGATTCGGCCCGCTCGGTTGAGATGCGCCGCAGCGGCGTAAATGATCCCGGCGGCAGGAGGTCATCGACGCCGAGTTGCACGTGAACCTGGGCGACGCTGCCGTCGGCGAGCGCGGCCAGGAATACAGCGCGGCCGTTGGTCGGCGGATCAGGAGACTTCGTAATGAGCGCCGTCGCCAGGGCTCCCGCCGACAGGCCGTGCTGAGGCCCGGGCGTTCGATTCGTCAGGGTGCCGGCGAAGACGCCGCCCGCAACCGCGCTGGGTGCACCCTTTAGCGGTGCGCCGTTGGGGTCGATGACGGTGATCGTGCCATCTCCCGTGCTCCCCTTCGGCGCGTTCGCGAACCAGGGGCGCCCGAATCCGCTATTGAGCGAAATGCCGAGCGGAAGGCTGGCGGCAGGCAGCGCGCTCGTGGCCGCCGCGGCGTTCCCGTTCGCGCTGTTGATGAAGGGCGGACTTTGAGCGGAGTACAGAATCACGGCGCCGCCGGCGGCTGACGGCTGAGGAAACCCGACACAGAGCGCGCACGCAAACCCGGCCGGTACGTCAACGCGGCTGCCACTGACGTCGAGGGACAGCACCGATCCTTCGGCCTGATCGGCAATGGCGAGCGGCGCACCGAAGTTGGACGTGCTCGCCACGAAGAGGCGGGTTCGATCGAGAACGCGGCCAGGATCGGTAGTACCGGCGATGAGCGCCGGGTTGTCGTGCAGTGGCCCGCCTGTATGGAACGTCCCTATCTGGGTGATCGCGCCGGCCCCGGGAATCCCGGTCGCGACGACATCAGCGACGACCTCGATCGCGTCGGGTGCACCGCCCGCCGACGACAGGTGCTCGGTGACGGCGCGGAGCGTCGCGAACCCCGCGCACGCAGCCAGTGACAGGACGAGAATCGGAAATCTTCGCATGGCCCACCCCTCCCGACAGGTACGCGCGTTTCGCCGACTGATTGGCTCAGGAATGATCTGGGTACCGGCTAGTGCGAGATTCCGAGCCCCCGAGGATCTCGCCGCAGCACGACCGCAGGCAGCCATCAATACGCCCGCGGTCATCACCGGTCAAGCCAGTACTTCAGGAGTGATGAAAAACTAAGCCGTTCCTGTTCGAATCTTCGATGCTTCTTCGGCTGGCGGCTGGCGGCTGGCGGCTGGCGGCTGGCGGCTGGCGGCTGGCGGCTGGCGGCTGGCGGCTGGCGGCTGGCGGCTGGCGAAAGAGAATACCTGGAAACTGGAAACTGGAAACTGGTAACTCGAAACTCGAAACTCGAAACTGGAAACTCGAACTGGTAACTGGTAACTGGAAACTGGTAACTGGAAACTGTTCATCCAGGGTCACAGAGAACGACGGTCAAGTTCCCGTCTTGACGAGGACGGTACGGGTGGAGGGATATCGCCT
>DATBFY010000154.1:0-3163 GCA_036558265.1 Tepidisphaeraceae bacterium
CAGGTGTACCGACAGCTACGGCGCGACCGTTCCAGCCTGGTGCAGGAACGCGTACGACACGAAGTCGATCAGGTGCGGGTCCCGCGTGTTCAGCTCGTAGTGTTCCGCCAGCGTCGGGTACTTCCACCCCCAGACCGACACCGCCACGTTCGCCAGGATGATCAGCCAGTTCATCCACGGACGCGATCGCAGCGGAATGTCAGTGCGGACCGGAAAAATCATCGGTTAACCCCGGGGCCGCGGATTCTAACGCGCCAAAAATGCCCTGCGACCTCCCTCCTCTTTAATTAATCGGCAATCCGAAATCGGCAATCCGCAATCGAAAAATGGCCCTCAGACGCTTGTGACCCCCGCCCCCGGCCCCTCGTTCCGCTTGATCATCCGCAGCCGCCGCCCGCCCTTGGTCCACTCCACGTTGTTCATGTACGACTCGATCAGCAGGATCCCTCGGCCCGTCAACTTTTCCAGGTTCGCCACGTCCGTCGGATCAGGCACGGACGATCGATCGAACCCCGGTCCCTCGTCCTCAATGATGATCTCCGCCGCGCTGGGCGTCACGTGCCATTCCACCTGAACCTGCTTCTTGCGATCCAGCTTGTTCCCGTGCTTGATCGCGTTGATCAGGGCTTCCTCCAGCGCCAGGCGGATGGCGAATTGGCTGTCGGGGTGGAAACCGGCCCGCTCCACCTCTTCGCGAACCAGTCGCTGCACCTCCCGGGTCTGATTCAGGTCCGACGCTATCGTCATCTTGTCCCTCGCGCCAGACGCCGCCGCCGCCGCCGTCCCTCCGTGCCCTCGACCGCCCCGCTTCGCCTCCGAAGACCGGCCGGCAGAACGACGCGCTCGACCATCCGCTGGGCTCATGTACGTCCTCACGCGCAACACGCGCGCCCCAGCGCGGGGCGCCGCGCGCCGCGGTCGCGTCAGTTGTAGCTCGCCAGCGCCTCGGCCCTGGTCGGCAGGATCTTGAACAGCTTGTTCAGCTTCGTGATCTCAAACACTTCCATGATCTGCGGCCGGATATTCGACAGGCGCAGTTGCCCGCTCTGCTGCTTCACCCGGTTGTTCACGTTGATCAGCATCCCCAGCGCCGCCGACGACAGGTGATCCACGTTGTGGAAGTCCAGCAGCAGCTTGGGACGGTCCTTCGCCTCGACCAGCGCCGTGAGCTGCTGACCGATGTCGGCGATGTTCGCCTCGTCGAGAATCTTGCTCTCGATGAAGTCGATCACCTTCACGTCCTTGTGGTCGGTAACTTTCAATCGCTCGGGTGCGTCAGGCATGGGCGGCTTTCCAGCAAGAGAGTCCCCGTCGACACGTGACGCGCGCGCGCCCCGCGCGGCTTGCCCTGCCGCGCCGGCGCGTGCGCACCGTGACCTCGCTCAACCATCGCCACAGTAAAATCGCCCGGCGGCACTGTCAAGCAATAGCCCCGTACAGGTCTGCAACCCGCCTCGCGCGCGCCGCACGCATCATTCGGGTGGCGTCCGGGTCTCGTGTCGGTGCGCGTGACCGTCCGCCGCCATCACCCTCTCCACATGCCGGATCGTCTCCACCTCCAGGTGCACTGGTTGGCTGGGCAGACGGGGCGTCCGGCGACGCTCCCATCTCCCCGCTGCCACCCCCAGGCACCCCAGTGCCACCAGCGCAAGCCACGGTCCCAGTGCCACCCCCCTGCCGTCACCTCCACGTTCCGGCATCTTCGCGATTCGCTCCGACCAGTCATCAGGCCCGCCCGCGAACGTCACCCCGCCCGCGTTGAGCGCAACCTTCCCATTGCCCGTCTCAAATACCCCCGGCCACAACCGATCCTCAACCCCATCCGGCAATCCCTCGGGCAGCAGACGTTTGCCTTTGGCGGACGGGTCCCCTACGCGCCCCGCCTCAAACCCCTCGCTCCCCGCTCCGACCCAGTCGAAGACGTTTGTCCAGAAGACCACGAACGCCGGCGTGCGCGCGAACGCGCGCGACTCGAACCCCACCCAAACCTGCCGCGCCGGCGCATCCCTGACCGCCAGAATGGGCCGCCCGCCCAGCCGCACTGCCACGGTCCAGCCCTCGCCCGGCCCGGTCGCCGACACACTCGCCCCCCTGCCCAGCGACGACCAGTCCACGTCCCGGGTCGCCGGATGCGCACTGGCCTGAACCGTTGCGCCGGCCTCGACTTGGCCCGCGACCGGCGCCAACACCACGCCGGCTTCCTCCACCTTCAGCTCCCCAGACCGCGCGATCGCCAACCGGACCGACCCCTCCCCCGCCGGTCGATTTCGGCCATAAACCTCGATCATCCGCCGCAACTCATCCGAAACCGTCGCCCTTGCCTCAATCGCCGGCCAACTCCGCTGGCGCACGAGCCAGGCGCGATCATTCGCGTCAAAATCATCCGTGCCCTCCAGCCGCGCCTCGATTGTGTCCCCCCTCGGATCGAGATCCACGAATACCTTCTGCCCCTCGCCCGCACCGATCTTCACTTCCCGGCGCACAACTGCCCCGCCGGAATCGATCACCAGTGTCCGCGAAGTCGCCTCCGTCCCCGCCAGTGCCACCATCACCTGTCCCGGCCGCTCCGCCAAGCCAACGATCCCCGCATCCCGAACCCCCGCTTTGGGCCTGGCGGCAATCACCTCCGCGCCAACCGATCCCAGGTCCTGGTCGGACACGACAATGATCACCCCACCCCGCCCTTCCCATTGCCGCACCGCCGCACGCAGTGCTTCGCCCGTCTCCGCCGCCGTCCGCTTGAGCGCCGTGACGGTCGAAAGCACGTCATCCCGTCGGACGGTACGCTCCTCCCGACCGGGAACGGTCACCAGTCGAACGCGCTCATTTTCCTCACGCGATTCAAGCCCCTTGATCACCTGCGCGCAGACTTCGACAAATCGCGGCCGCCCATCCGCCCCCCTGGCCGACATACTCGCCCCCCGATCCACAATCAGCGTGACCGCCGGCCCACCTTCGCTTCTACCCACCGAGAGTCGCGGCCGCGCCATGGCGAGGGCGGCCAGCAGGCACGCCAAAAGTGCGCACACCACGGCCAGGGGTGGCGGCTCGAAGCCCTTCTTCGGCCGCTTCAGCTCCTCGGGCGCCTCCCAGAGCGCCAAGAACGGCACCCATTGCCGTTGCCGCCTCCCGATCATGACCCACGCCGCCAGCGCGCCCCAGG
>DATBFY010000155.1:0-3253 GCA_036558265.1 Tepidisphaeraceae bacterium
AAATACGTTTTGCCGTCGAGAGACACGCCCGAGATGAGGCCGTTGTACAGCGTGCGCTCGAAGATGTCGATGTATTTCGACTCGCCGTGCAGCAGGAACATTCGCTGGTTCCAATAGTCGTTGCCGACCGCGGCGCAGGTCTCGTTGTACGCGGTCATGTTCGGCAGCTCGTAATCCGCGCCGAACGCCTCGCCCTCGCCCAGCGCGCCAATCCCGCCGGTGACGTAGATCTTGCGGTTGACCACGTTGTCCCAGATGCGGTCGAGCGCGTGCAGATAGGCCTGGTCGCCGGTCATCGCCGCCACATCCGCCATGCCGGAGTACATGTACGTCGCGCGGACCGCATGGCCCTCCGCGAAGGTCTGCTGGACGACCGGAATGTCCGCCTGGTTATAAGGACTGCCCCCGCCCCGGCTGTCGAGCAGGAACTTCGCCAGGTCGAGGTATTCTTTTTTGCCGGTGACCCGATACAGCTTTACCAGTCCCATCTCGGCGATCTGGTGTCCCGGATAAATCTTCCGCTTGCCCGGGCCGAACGTGCGGACGAGCAGGTCGGCGTTCCGGGTCGCGATGTCGAGCAGCGTTCGTTTGCCGGTGGCCTGGAAGTGCGCCACTGCCGCCTCGTACAGGTGGCCGGCGTTGTACAGCTCGTGGCTGAGGACCTCTTCGCTGACCCATCGCTCCTTGCCGGCCCACTGATGCGGATGTAGGGGGTCGATCGTGCGGGTCGTATAGAGATACCCGTCCGGTTCCTGCGCCGCCGCGATCGTTGCGATGACTCCGTCGAGGTAAGCGTCCAGTTTCGGGTCGGGGTGGACCGTGAGCGCGTACGATGCGCCTTCGAGCACCTTATACGGGTCGGTATCGTCGAACGGGAAGGGGGGCGCGTGCTTGTCCTTCAGGTCGAGGCCGCGCAGAACCTGCGCCGCGCGCGTGAAGTTCTCCAGGCGGCCGGTGCGCTCGCATTGGTCGAACGCGGTGGGGATCGACACGGTGCGGTTCGTCTCGAGCCGCGGGGCCCAAAAGTCGTCCGTCAAATGGACGCTCGTGAAGCGGACGGGCTTGATGGGATAATCGGCGCGAATGGCGTCAGGCGCCTGCCACCCGAACAGAATGGCGGCGCAGGCTAGGGCGATGAAGGCGAGGATGCGAGGCGGCGAGGGCATGCAAGCTCCTGCGTGGACTACTGCGACGTGACCATAATACTCCCGGAGGCCCATACAGGATTCGATGAAAGCGATTCCAGACCGACCCGTTCCCATGAGCCGGCGTGCCTGGCTGGCCGGCGCCCTGGCGGCCCGCGCGACCGCGGCGGACGAAGCCGCGGCCCCTTACCGCACACCGTACAAGTACAGCAAGCTCGTGCTCGCCGCGTCTCCCGAGGCGTCGGCCTTCGACAGCCGGTCCGTCGATTGTCCCTTCGTCTTCCACCATGTCGGACGGTTCTGGATGACCTACGTCGGCTTCGACGGCACGGGCTATCAAACGGGGTTGGCGTCTTCCGCCGACCTGCTTGCCTGGACAAAGGAGGGCTGCATCCTGCGGCGGGACCCGTCGTCCCCGATCACACGCTACAACATCGCCATGAACTGGATCGTGCGTCGCAACGACCTCCGCTCTCCCGGAGAGCTGAAGAAGTTCGGGGGACGCTTCCTCGGCGTGTATCACGCGTACCCGAATGCCGGGTACGAACAGGGCGCCGCGGTTATCGGCCTGTGCTGGAGCCGCGATCTCCGCGACTGGTCCATCGACCCGCCCTGTCTCCGGCCCGACGAAGGCGCGGAGTGGGAAGCGGGCGGGCTGTACAAGCCCTGCCTCGTCGAAGATCGCGGCTCGTTCTACCTCTTCTATAACGCCAAGACGAAGACGCGCCCGCGCGAGCAGGGCGGCGGATGGATTGAACAGACGGGAGTCGCGGTTTCCCGCGACCTGAAGACCTGGTCGCGGCACAAAGACAATCCGCTGATTCGCGTCGGCCCGCGTGGCAGCGCGGACGAGCGATTTGCGAGCGACCCGTGCGTCCTCGAGGACGGCAAACGATGGGTGTTCTTCTACTACGGCCTCGGGAACGGCAAGGCTACGGACGTGCTTGCCGTCGGAGACAGTCTGTTTACGCCGCGGAAGGCTAGCGAGATCCTGATCGACACGGGTCCGCCGGGATCGGTGGACGAGACGTATGCGCATAAGCCGTCGATCGTCTGGCGCAATGGCGTCCTCTACCATTTCTACTGTGCGGTGTCTGGCCGCTACCCCAACGAAAAACGCGGCATCTCCCTGGCCGCGAGCGCGGCGCTTAAGGGGCAGGCGCGGTAGGACGCTCGCCGGATACATTGGGGTGTGCGAAAGACTGAGGGCTTTTGCGGTGTGACGATCCCGCGGCAGCATTGCCTCCAGGTAGCTGAACCGGCAGTCGAAGTTCACAACGCCGCTACTTCGGCTCAACGCGGCCAAGGCCCTCAACGGTTGCCAACTCCAACTCTTCCAACTCGCTTTCATCGGATCTTGGTTTCCAACGCCGATTTCGGAATGGCGCGCATCCGGCCAGGTTCGCCCGATCGAGATTCGTTGTGAGAGGAATTACTAGGACCGACTGGAACGCCCGAGTAAATACATCACTCTGCCAAGTCACGACGGGCCGGCGACCGGTCTGTCCGCGAGGTCGATACGCCCCGAGGTCCGCCCACCAGACCTCCCCACGCTTCAACTGCGCTCCGTTGAGTCCAGGTCGGCAGCCCACTGAGCGAGTCCCTGCTCAGCCAAGGCAATGGCGTCTTCCTTCGTGGTCTTCGCGAGCTTTGCCAAGTCCCAGCGACCGGGGTCCGGGCCCCTCACGACAATCAAGTTCATACGCTCGCCTGGACGAAGACTCAGGCGCTCCGCGGGCCGGAGGACGCCGTCGTCGTATTGGGCTTCCACGACTCTCACTCCCATAATCGCATCATGCGGTTGCGAGCGAGGAGGACGTAGGCCGGGCGTCCACGCTCATTGTCGTTTCTCCGATCAGCCTGAAACAACGAATCATTAGCGGGTTCGATCACAGCGCAAATTGCGCCGCGAAAGTTCGAAACGTGTCCAAGGTGGCGACCCACTCAAGATCGCTGTTGTAGGCCGCCGCGATTTCTGCCTCCGAGGCGGGCGGCTTTTCTCAGATTGAGTTCGCCGGGACAGGAATGATGTGCGCGAAGACGACAGAGATCAGTGTGGCGGACGCAGACCTGGGGCGCCCGCGCGTCAGGTGCCGCAGCACTTTTTG
>DATBFY010000156.1:0-9056 GCA_036558265.1 Tepidisphaeraceae bacterium
GCTGCTGATCGGCGCCGATCCGTGGGACGTCGAGTTCCTCTGGCAGCACATGTACCGCAAGACGATGGCGTTCGGCCGCAAGGGGATCGCGATGGTCGCGATCAGCGCTGTGGACATCGCGCTGTGGGATTTGCTGGGCAAGTCGGCGAACCAACCGGTGTATCGCCTGCTGGGCGGCAGGACCAAACCGCGGATCCCGGTTTACGCCAGCCGGCTCTACAGCACGCCGCTGGATGAGCTGGCGCGGGAATCGAAGCGTTACGTGGACGAGGGCTACAAGGCGATGAAGCTGCGTTTCGGGTGGGGTCCCACCGACGGCGCCGCGGGCATGCAGCGTAATGTCGATCTGGTTCGAACCGTGCGCGAGACCGTCAACGACGGGATCGACGTCATGGCCGACGCGTACATAGGCTGGAACCTCGATTACGCCAAGCGGATACTGCCGCTGCTGGAGCCGTTTCACCTGCGGTGGCTGGAAGAGCCGGTGATTCCCGACGACGTGCGCGGCTATGCCGAGCTCAAGGCGGCGGGCCGAATCCCCATCGCCGGCGGCGAGCACGAATTCACGCTGTACGGGTTTCAGGAACTGCTTCACGCCCGCGCGGTCGATTACGTCCAGTTCGACACCAACCGCGTGGGCGGTCTGACCCAGGCGCGCAAGATCGCCGCGCTGGCGGAGGCGCACGGCGTGCCGGTGATCCCGCACGCCGGGCAGATGCACAACTACCACGTCGTGATGGCGAGCCTGAATTCTCCGATGGCCGAGTTCTTCCCGCCGGTGGACGTGGAGGTGGGCAACGAACTGTTCTGGTACATCTTCGACGGCGAGCCCAAGCCCAAAGACGGTTTCATCGACCTCGACGAAAGCGTCCCGGGCCTGGGCCTGACGATCAACGAAGCGGCGCTGAAGCAGTTTGACGTGATCGAGTGAGGGTTGATCCCGATGACGCGACTGGTCCAACTTCAGAAGGGCGAAGAGCGGCGCGTCGCGGTCGTCGAAGAGCCGCGACTGCGCCTGCTGCGCGTCGAATCCGTCTACCGAATCGCGCAGGAGGCGATTCGCCGCAACGAGTCACTGATGACCCTCCTGACCGAAGCAGCGAGCGATGAGACGATCGATTACGATTCGGTCTACACCGGCGCCGGCGACTGGAAACTGCTAACGCCGATCGACCACCCCCAAGGACCGCATTGCTGTCTCGTGAGCGGCACGGGCCTGACTCACCTGGGCAGCGCCCGCAATCGTCAATCGATGCACGCGGCCACCGATGCCAACGAGACCGACAGCATGAAGATGTTCCGCTGGGGCGTCGAAGGCGGCCGCCCGGCGCCGGGCCGGATCGGCGCGGCGCCCGAGTGGTTTTACAAGGGTAACGGGACAGTGCTCCGCGCGCACGGTGAGCCGCTGGTCGTGCCGCCGTATGCGTTGGACGGTGGTGAGGAGGCGGAGATCGCCGGCGTCTATCTCATCGACCGGGATGGCCGCCCGCGTCGCATCGGCATGGCCGTCGGAAACGAGTTCGCCGACCACCGGTTCGAGAAACTCAACTACCTCAACCTCGCCGGCTCTAAGCTCCGCAACTGTTCGCTGGGGCCCGAGCTCGTGGTCGATCCGGCGTTCGATTCGGTCAATGGTGAAGTATCGATCGAGCGCAGTGGGAATCCGATCTGGTCCAAGGCAATCCGCACCGGCGAAGCCGAGATGTGCCATAGCCTGGCGAACATCGAGCATCATCACTTCAAATTCGAACCGCACCGCCGACCCGATGACCTTCACGTCCATTACTTCGGCGCCTGCGCACTGAGCTTCGGAGACGGCGTTGAACTGGCGGACGGTGACGTCATGGCCATCCGCTTCGACGGGTTCGGCCGGCCGCTGCGCAACGCGCTGCGCGCCGCAAAGTCGGCCGCGGATGCGCCTGTCGTCGTGACCCCGCTTTGAGCGACCTTATCGTCCGGGCGGTGACGCTCCGGGTGGGAGTCTCTCTGGTGGACCCAGCGCCAACCTGCGGATGAACCCCCTTTCCCTAAACCCTTGCGGGAACCGACGGAAGAAACGAAAGCGCCGAGCTGCTGTCACGCCTCGGCGTTTCGCGCTCTCGGCAATCGCTTGACACTCTACCTGCCGTCAGGTAAATAATGGGTATGCAAGATAGAGGCCTGGCAACGCGGGAGCGGATTTTGGACGTCGCCCAGGCGATGGTTCAGGAGCAGGGGTACAACGCGGTCAGCTTCCGCGACTTGTCCGCTGCGGTGAACGTGAGAGCCGCCAGCATCCATTACTACTTCCCGAGTAAGGAAGATCTGGCGGAGGCCCTCGTGGACCGGTACCGGGCGCTTTTTGCTGCAGGCCGAACCGCGATCGATGAGAAGGGATCGTCTCCCGCTCGTCGGCTCAAGCAGTATGTGGAGGTCGTCCGAGGTGCTTTTAGACACACGGGTCGGATGTGCCTCTGCGGCGTGCTCGCCGCTGAGATGTCGAGTCTGCCCGAGCGAGTGGCACGAAGCGTGCGCGCATTCTTCTCGGAAAACGAAGAGTGGCTCGCAGCCGTCCTCGCGGCCGGTCGGACCGCCGGAGAGCTGCGGTTCGAAGGTACGGCCGGACATGCCGCTGAGGCACTGTTCGCGACGATCGAGGGGGCGTTGATGTCGGCCTGGACGTTCAAAGACCAGGGCCGGATTGACCGAGTCGCCAGGCTGATTTTCGAATCGCTCGAGGTCGGGAGGTAGAGTTTTTTTGCAATAAAATCTACCTGATGGCAGGTAAGTATACGGTGACATCGTTTCGCCCGGACGGTCCGGTCGAGAGCGGTCGCCAGATAAATGAGAAGGAGATCGTCATGAGCTATCGCATTGCACCGGTGGAACCGTCCCAAGCTGGGGATCACGCCAGGGAATTGCTTGGCGCGGTCCAAGCCAAACTGGGCGTCACCCCAAACATGATGAAGACGTTCGCACGCTCGCCGGCGGCATTGGAGGGTTACCTGTCCTTCAACGGCGCGCTCGGCAAAGGGCTTTTGCCCGCAAAGGTCCGCGAGCAGATCGCACTCGCCGTGTCGCAGGAAAACGGCTGTGAGTACTGCCTCGCTGCGCACACGCTGCTTGGCGGAAAGGCGGGACTCAAGCCCGACCAGTTAATCGCGGCCCGCAAGGGGCAGAGCGATGACGCGAAGACCCGCGCAGAGCTCGACCTGGCTCGGCAGGTTCTCGCGGCACGCGGAAACGTTACCGACGCCCAACTGGCCGCGGCCCGCGCCGCGGGAATCAGTGACGGGGAGATCACCGAGGTCGTCGCCCATGTCGCGCTCAACGTCCTCACCAACTATTTCAACGCGCTGGCGGGGACGGTCGTCGACTTTCCGCCCGTCTCGATGAAGGTGTGAGCCTGCGCGTCGTACGGGTAGGCGGCGGCGGCTCCGGCCCGGGGTCGTCTCCGCTTCTCGGTTGCACAATTCATGGAAGGAAATTGCCGTGAACCCATCAAACCTTCGCCCGCCCTTTACGCCGGAAACCGCCATGCTGAAGGTGCGGGCCGCCGAGAACGCCTGGAACGCGCGTGACCCGCTATCCGGTAAAGTCGATGGCCGGCGAGTCGCTGTCGGAAGCGGCCGTCGGGCCGATGGGAATTTCCGGCGATCGAGAGGTCTACGTTCGCGACGCTCGGGGGGACATTGTCACGGCTCGCACGAGACCGAAGCTGCTGCTGCATCATGCGACCATTGACGCGTGCGGCGAGCCGATTGTGGACGGCTTGCCATGGCAGCATCCCGATGTCGCAACGTTAGTGGCGGATGCGGCCGATGAAGGTGCGCGGTTGGTCCGCGCACGGTCCGGGGAACGATTTGATGTCCTGCCACTGCTCGTCGCCACGGACGGGATGGTATCGGCCCTCGGCGTGGACCGCCGCCGCCTTCGCCCCAACCTTCTTATCGGGGGCGTTAAGGAATTCAGCGAACGAGAGTGGCAGGGCCGCTTTCTGCGTATCGGATCCGTTGTGATTGCCCTTGCCAATCTTCGCGACCGCTGCCTCATGACTACTTGGGACCCCGACACTGCGCAACAAGACAAGAAGGTGCTTACCCGGATCTACCGGGAATTTGGCGGAGCCATATCACTTAACGCCTGGGCCGTTTCGGATGGGCTCGCTGCGGTCGGCGACGAAGTCGAGCTTTTGGACAACGAGGTGGTTACTCCTCCGCCGATCCTCGGTCGATTCGTGAAGGATGTCGAAGGCGCAGGATGAGAGTGGCGGCGGAAACCATCGCCTGGATCCGGTGCCTTTCGCCGAGGGCCGTGAGCTGCTTGTCGACGTCGGGCAACCACGCCATCGGACACGCTCTCTTTCATGAGAGGAATGCTTCTGGCGAGCCTGCTTTTCGGCGGCCGACGTTAGGGGGCCCAAAATGGGTCCCACTTGGCGGGGACGGCGCAAAAAAGAAAGGACTCGCGTCGCCGCAAGTCCTTGTCTCTTCGAAAGTAGCGGGGGGAGGATTCGAACCTCCGACCTCCGGGTTATGAGCGTAAACCGCTCCAAATCGGTAACTTCTGTTTGATCGGTCAACTACGTGCAACCCCGCGGCTTACCGCCGCGAGCTTGTATGCCTCAATTGTACCATGTGTCTCCTGTTTTTCGATCCGTAGGGTACAAATCAGGGTACATTTCTACGGAGTCGCGGGCTCTCTCACGCCCGAGCGCCGGCGCCACCGCTGTCCGCGGCTACTGCCACGTCCACGTAGTGGCCGTCTTCCGGCGCTCGCGGGTAGTCGAAGCTAACGGCCGGCGCGGAGCTTAGTTGTCGTCGGAACTGTTCGCCCGCCTTCGTCGGGCCTCGATGGCGCGAAGATCCTCGGGGTGCTCCATCGCCCATTTGCACAACGCGGCGATCGGCTCATGCAGGCGCCGGCCCAGTGGGGTCAGCGTGTATTCGGTTTTTGGCGGCACAACCGGGTAAACCTTTCGGCGGACCAGGCCGTCCCGTTCGAGCATGCGCAGCACCTGCGTGAGCATTTTCTTCGAGATGTCGGGGATGCGGGCGTGCAGTTCGCCGAACCGCCGCGTGCCGCCGGACAGGCAGTAAATGACGACCGGCGTCCATTTGTCGCCGATGAGCGCGAGAATTCGGCGCGCGGGATACTTGTCATCGAGCGGCCGGTCGTCATCCTTGTTGGTGACCATTAGCTCCCTAAGGTACGATAAGTGACTATGGATCGCTAGGCGTCGTGGCCGGCCGAAGGGCGGCGGTGCGCTCGCCGAGGGCGATCCCGTAGTCCGTCAAGCTCAACCCCGCGGCGACGCGGCTGCGCTGCCAGTCGGCCAGCGCGTCGCTCACGCGATCCCGTCGCATCAACGACGCGGCGAGTTCCATCGCGTCCGCGGCCGCCTTTGCAGTCGCAGCGGCCGTGTGGGGCCGGACAATGAACGCGGCGTCGCCGAGCAACAGGACGCGGCCGAACACCATCTGCTCGACCGCGAAATCCTGAATCACTTGGATGAACGGTTCACGCGTGCTACGCACTAACTCGGCGAACCGAGGGTGAAGCTGCGCGGAGGCCCGCGTGTAGAGGCCGTCGATCGCGCTCAGCCGGGCCATGCCCGGCGGCACCGACCCGTCGCGGCGTTGGCCGTCTTTGTCCGTCAGCAGATCGTCCAGCTCCGGACCCTCCGGCGCGTGGACGTACCACACCCAGTTGATCCGTCGCTCGCCGACTTTCGCGGACGCGTTAGCGCCGGGGATGAAGTAGGCCAGGATGTGGCCGCCCGATCGAGCGTCACAAAAGCTGAAACGGTCGACGAAAAACTGCGCGAGGTCGGAGGGCGCGTCCGACTCCTCAATCGTTCCCCGCCAGGCGAAATAGCCCGCATAGGTGGGTACGCGCGGCGGCTTGATCAGCGTGTCGCGGGAAGCGGAGCGCGAGCCGTCAGCGCAGACGAGGAGGTCGGCCGTGACGTCATCGCGGCCCGCGAAGCGTGCCGTCGCGGTCTCGACCGACTGGTCGAAGCCGGTGAGGCGATGGTCCTGGTGATAGCGGTCGGACGGGAATGCGGCCAGCAGCGTCTGGTAGATCGCGTCCCACGACGTGAACTGCTGTGGCGCCGGCATAAGGCGGCGGCCGCCGTCGGGGTCCAGATACTGCCGGTGCAGACACATCGTCGTCGGGAGCGTCGGCGCGCCGCCGGACGCCATCAGGGCCAGCAGGTCGGGCTGGACGACGATGCCCGCCCCGCGGCTGGTCATCGGGCCGGCCGTCCGCTCGAACACGTTCACGTCGCAACCGATGCCGTGCAATGCGATGCCCGCGCAGAGCCCGCCGAGCGACCCGCCGGCGATAGCTACTTTCAGGGGGCGTTTCTCAAGGCTGGACATTCGGGGCCTCCGTGACGGTATTGGCGTTCAGGATCGCCCACTCTCTGAATGCGGCGGCGATGACGTCGGCCGGCTGCGCCCCGGAGAACAGCGGGTGTCCGTTCAACACGAACGTCGGCACGCCCTGAGTACCGGTACGCCGGCCCAGTGCGATTTCGAGCCGCACCTCGTCGGTGCCCTCGCCGCTTGCCAGGAAGGCCTTCACGCGATCGCGGTCCATGCCGGCCGACGCCGCGACGTCCGCCAGCACGTTGGCGTCGCCGATGTCACGGCCCTCGCTGAAATAAGCTCGGAACACAGCCTCGACCACCGCGTCCTGCACCCCTTCGCGCCCTGCGAGCCAGACGAGCCGGTGCGAGTCGAACGTGTTGGGTGTGCGCTGCATCAATTCGTGGTGGAACTCCAAGCCGGCGGCCCTGCCGGCTGCGGTAACGCCGCCGTCGAGCGAGCGCGACTTCTGCCAGCTCCCGAACTTGCGGGAGCGGTACTCCCGGCGCTCCATCCCGCCCTTTGGCATTTCGGGGTTCAACTCGAACGGCATCCAATGCACGTTGAAGTAAAGGCCCTCGTCAGCGAGCCGCGCGAGCGCGACCTTCAAGTGCTGCTTTGCGACGTAGCACCACGGGCAGATCGCGTCGGAGACAACCTGCAGGTCGAGGATCGGCCCTTGCCCCCGCTGCGGCATGCCGGCCGCGGCGGTCGTCGAACTTGTCGTCGGGTTAATGGTGCAGCCGTCGGGGCCGCACGTCGGGGCGGCCATGTCTGCGTCACTGGTCATCGGAATCTCCTTTTCTCAGTCACCGTCACATTATTCACCTTTGGTCTCCAAATGGCTAGTAGGTACCTGAAAGTAACCTTACGGGCGTTATGGTTACCACGTGGTTACCTCTAGAAACCTGGTAACCATTTGGGATATTCTCCGTCGGAGCGATCAGACGGAGGATTTATGGCAATTCGGATTCTGGACATCGGCCAGTGCGGCTTCGACGGGCCACGCATGGCCGCGCTCTGGCGCGACACGCTCGACGCGACCGTCGATCGCGTCGCCAACGGCAGCGACGCTGCGGCGAGGCTCGGGACGGGCGCGTACGACCTCGTCCTGGTCAACCGCGTGCTGGCGGCGGACGGTTCCTCCGGCCTCGACGTGATCGAGGACTTGCTCCGTAGCCATCCGCCCGTCCCGGTCATGCTCGTAAGCGACCTGCGGGACGCGCAGGACGCGGCCGTCGCAATGGGAGCGGTTCGCGGCTTTGGCAAGGCCGACCTCGGCGAGCCAGCCACGCTGAAACTCGTCGCCAGGGTTGCAGGCCGCAACCCCGGGGGTGAGCAATGACCGACGCAACGACGCCAATCCGCATCTACGGCCGCGCCGCCTCGCCGGAAGGCTACGATAATCATCGTTGTCGGACCGCTCGACGCCTCTCCGACCTCCGGGCGATGTGCGTAATCGGCTCGACAACCGCGGGGATGGAGGTGCGAGTTGGGAGCGGCGAGTCGTTCCCCCCGTGCTTGGGCGGACTCGAACTTGCGGAGTTTTTCTTTCGTGACCTGGAGCGAGTCGGTCTGGAGGTTAACGCGCCGCTGCTTGTTGCCGCCGAGGTAGAACTGGAGGTAATCGGTTTCGCGCGTTTCTTGAGACTGGCCATGGGACGGCCCTCCTCGGAAGAGGAGCCTTGATCCTGGCAAGTCCCAATCTGATTTTGACGTCTGTGCGCTTGCTGCCTGCCCGCCAAATCGTAGCCCTCATCGGCTCGCTTTGGCCACTCCTGCCCGTCGGTTCATCGCTGCTGTCACGAGCTAGGATACAAATCAGGGTACAAAACGCCGCTGAGCCAAAAAGAAAAGGGACTCGCGTTGCACGCAAGTCCCTCATCATTCAGAAGTAGCGGGGGGAGGATTCGAACCTCCGACCTCCGGGTTATGAGCGGGTTCTGCTCAAAACCGTAAATTGCCGGAAACATCATTACTTACGGTGACCGCGGCGTTTCCGACGCCGCGCTCTCATGCACCAATTTTACCATGCTGACCATGCTTTTCCATTTTCGGTGTACCGATTGGTGTACGTTTTTCGGACACCCAATTGAAAGGCGACGGGCGCCAGTGGGGCGGGGTTGCTTTCGGATTCAAGAGCCACTCGCGCAACCATCGCAATGCTTGGGCATACACTCATCGGCCGAGCAAGCTGATCTGATTGCCTGCGACGGCGGGCCACGTTACCCTCGGATTCGGCACCTCCGCAGCCCCGCATCTCATGATACCAGGATATCGCTTAACAGTCTCTGCCGGCGAGCTCATTGATAGACTCCTAATCGAGCAGGTGCGCGCCGAAATGACGGGTGGCGACGGTCTTTACGATCACGCGGATTGGTCGGAAGCGAAGAGGTTGATGAACGAGGTCGACCAGCAGGTGATAAAGGATTTGCTGCACATCCACCGGCGCCTATGGGTTTTGGAAGGCGCCGTGCGTGCCGGCGCGCAAGACGGTGGGTTCCTGGAGAACGCACGTAACATCTTCGCCGCCAACGACGAACGTCACCGGCTCAAAGCGCAGATCGACGATGCCTTCCCAACCAACGTATCTCGGAGACGCACGTACGGAGCTAACACTTGAGGATCTGCATCGCACTCATTGCGCCAGTTTTTCCTAAAGCCTTTCATGGGGGTTCTACAAGGGTCCTTGCGGACGTGGCA
>DATBFY010000157.1:0-8747 GCA_036558265.1 Tepidisphaeraceae bacterium
AGGTACGTGCTCCGCAGGTAGTAGTTGGGCTCGTTCCCCTTCACCGCCCACGTCTTGATGTTCTTCATCAACTGGTCCGACAGCGTCGTGCGGCTCTTCGCCCAGGCAATCGGGTCGTCCGACAGGTCGAACCGGTTCACCAGCGGGTCCACGCTCTGCAGGCCCACCGTGTCCTCGTCCGTCGCGTATCCGTACTCGCGTTTCGTGCACTGACCGGCGATCTGCTGAAGCATCGACTTCTCATCCGAGCCCTTGTCGGCCGGCTTGTAACCGTACTCGATCGCCCAGTAGTCGTACGGGCCGATGCACGGCGTCTGCAGGTGCCGCATCTTCGAGATGTCGTCCCCGGCGAAGTACACCACCGGGTTGTAATCCATCACCGACGCCACCAGCGGCTCGTCGGTCGTGTCCCGCCGACGCTTGATCTCCGATTCGCTGAGCCACGAGCTGGCCTTGAAGTTGTGCCGCAGCCCCAGCGTGTGACCCACCTCGTGCGCCACGATCTCGCGGATCACGTCGCCGATGAACTTGTCCGGGATCTTCTTGCCCGTCGAGGCGACCGCCAGGTTCGCCAGCGCCAGCTCGCGCTGCAGGCCCACCGCGTAGTTGCACTCGGTGCGCGCGGGCGCCAGGCGCTTGGAGACCAGCGGCGACTCCACCGTCTGACCCGCCACCACCGGCGACGCCTCGTGCAGCAGCTCGGTCCCCATGTAATTGCTCGTCAGCGACCGCGCCGCGTCCTTCACCTGGTCCACCGTCATCCCCTGCGGGATGAACTCCGGGTGATCCACCAGGAACTGCGTGAACCCCGGCCCCATCAGCGCCGCGACCTGCCCGGGCCCGAACGTGTCGAACTCCCGGAAGTAAAACCGCAACATCGAATCGTCGAAGATGATGTCCGCGTCCAGGATCTGCCCCGTGCGCGGGTCGGCCCGGCTCGGGCCCATCGCAAAGCCCCGCCCGGTCACGATCCAGCGGATGAAGTTGTAGCGCGCGTCCTCCGGATCGACGTTGGCGAACTCGTTGTCGTCCGTCTGCTGCTGCACCACGATCGCCCCGACGATCCCCAGCTTCTCATACGCCTTGTTCCACTCGGCGATGCCCTCCGCCACGTACTTGCGCCACTGCAGCGGCACCGTCTTCTCGATCACGAACACGATCGGCTTGTCCGGCGGCGAAAGCTCCAGGCTCGGATCCTTCTTCCGCACGTCCCACCGGTTGATATACCGGACGATGTTTTCCCGCTCGCTCCACTTCATCCCCCAGTCCTGCCGCACCGTCGTGAAATAGCCGACGCGCTCGTCGGCGATGCGCGGGCTGAAGCCGCCCTGCCCCGCCTGGGGCAGCCGCCGGAACGAGTACGTGATGCCGACCGACATCCCCGCCCCCGTCCGACCAGCCAGCGCGATGTCCGCGTCGATCAGCACGTTGTCCGGGAAGACCTTCACCTTGTCGAACGTGGACATCTCCCGCCTCGGCGAAAATGCCGCGCCCGGTCC
Organism: Tepidisphaeraceae bacterium; assembly: GCA_036558265.1. Taxonomy (GTDB): domain Bacteria; phylum Planctomycetota; class Phycisphaerae; order Tepidisphaerales; family Tepidisphaeraceae; genus RYN-433. Next base: position 1,500 of record DATBFY010000157.1, read on the forward strand.
ACTTGGGGCCGGCAGGTTCACCAGCGGCGCCAGGAGTGGCCCGCCCAACTCCACCACCGGGTCGCCGCCCGGCGTGAACGTCACGATCGGCAACGCCGTCAGAAAGGCATCGTTGTAAGTCCGGCTCACCGCGTCGTTTACCGGCTGCTTCGGATCGGTCACGAACCGGGCATCGGGCACCCGGATCACCACCAGCTTCCCCTGCATCTCGAAACGGATCAGGTAATCATCCCACTGGTACCCCGCCATCGGCCCGCGGGAAATGCTCGTCGCCAGCAGCAGATCCTGCTTCAAGAGCGACCGCGGGATCACACAAAGGATCTTCGTCTGATCCTTGGAGTTGTCCTCAGCCTTGTACCGGTACAGTGTGAACAGCCCCGGCATCGGGGTCATGTCCTTGATCGTCTGGTTGAAGTCAGGCCACTTCGGGGCCTCGTGCTGCGGCTGAGTCGCCGCCTGGCCCGCCTGAGGGGTAGGTGCGGGCTGGGCAGAGATAGCCAGAGGGACAGCGAGGATAGACCCGGTAACCGCCAGCAGCAGCGACCGGCCAAAGCGATGCGGACCATGCGTCATAAAGTAATCTCCCTCAAAAGGAACGGGTGGCGGAAAGTCGGGTCCGCCGCGCCGTGTGGCGGTGGGGCAGCAGAACCCGTGATCCCCATGGGAACGAGCCCGGACGGTTGGATTCTAACCGCTTCTCCGCGAGGTCAAAGCGCAAAGTACTACGCATTTCCCCCCACCCGGTTTGCCTAGCAAACGATTACGCGCGCGGTTTGTTACAAATTAGCGCGCGTCGGCGGTCGGGGTCTCCGAAGGCCACAGCTTCTTGTCCAGAAGGCGTTTGGGGATGATCAGGATCGGCTTGGGTTCGGTGTACGGCGCGGCCGCCGGGGGGGCCATCACGCGGTAAGGACGGATGTCGATCGTGCCGGCCGCCGGAGTGGCCGCGGGAACCACCCAACTCCCATCAGGCTGAACGATCGCGGCGCGGGCGATGTCCGCCTTGCGGAAATAGCGCGCCGCCTCGGCGTAGGCCTCGTTCCGCGCGTCGTTGTCGGTGAAACCGAACTGCCCGGCCTCCTGGTTCTTGATCATGTCCGAGTAGACGCGCGGGCGCTCGGTCGAAACCTCGCGGTGGGTGTCGATCGAACCGCTGTGGAATGCGTAGCCTTCGGTCCGTCCCCAGCCCGTGACATACGTGAGCTGTTGGGCCTTGGCGTGGATGAACGGGTCGTGGCCCCCATAGTAGTAGGCCCGTCCACCCGCGAAGTACTGGTACTGCACCGGCGTGTAGATGACCTGGGCACTGACCGGGATCGAACCGACGAAGGAAAGCAGCAGCGCGGCAGCAAACAAGGACGCGACGACGCGAGTCATGGCGTGGTACTCCAGAATACGGGACTCCCTTGCCCGCCAATTTAGCACCGGCGGCTGGGACGGCTCTAGTCCAAAGTGGCCAGTTTCCCGGCGAGTTCCACGGGCGAGAGGCCGGATATCCGGAACTGCTTGCGCGGATTCGCAGGGGCGGAGACGAGGGTGACCTGCGTCCGCCGCACCGCGAGAAACTGGGCAAGGATTTCCGCCACCGCCGCGTTCGCCTTGCCGGCTTCGCGCGGGGCTGAGGTCTGTACCTTGATCCCGTCGCCGTACCGTCCGGCGACGCGGTCGCGGCTGGCGCCGGGCACCACTTTGATGTTGAGGACCACGTCCATTCGACCGCGGATTCTACCGCGAATCATTCACTTTCTTGCACACAGTCGTCCGATAAGGAGCACGATCGCCCAGATGGTCCCTCGCGCGGTGGTGCGCCTGGTCAAGGAATGGCCGGCGGCCGCGCCGTGGGTCGTCGTACGCGATCGCATCAGCCACAGAGGAGATCCCGCATGTTGAGCAAGCGTTTCATGGCATGGGTGGGAGTCGGCGTGTTGAGCGCGGCGACGATACCCGCCTTCGCGGCGCCGCACCTGGCGCGACTGGCGGCACGGCATCCCGCCCCGGCGCAGAACCAGACGAAGCCGGCGGCGACCAAGGCGAAGACGCCGCCCAAGTCCCCCCAGAAGGCGAAGCCGACCGCCGCCGCGCACCCCACCGCGTTGACATCGAAGAAAACCGTGACGACCAAGGCCCCGGCGCAGAAGCTGAGCCGGGTGCAAATCCGCCGCGGCGCGACGTCGGCAGGCAAGCCGGCGGCGCACAAGATGACCTCGGTCACGAAAAAGCCGACGACCCTTGCGCACAAGCCCGCAGCCGCGCACAAGCCGCTCAGCGCCAGCGCGTCGCACAAGCCGACCGCGTCAGCGACGGCGAAAAAACTGCTGCACTGATCGCTGCACGTTCTCTCTCTCAGTTATCAGCGGGAACCCCGGCACGTCCGGGGTTCCCGCACTTTCTTTGGCGGCCTGAGCGGCAACTGGAGATCCCATCGATCGTCCTCGGTGGTGTGACTCACGCTTTTCACGATACGTTTCGCGAGAACCGTCCCCCCGCGGCCCAAAGCTTGCAGCGATGACGAAGGCCCAAGCAAGGAGTTGTTCATGAGAACGACAATCAAGCATCTGGCGTCGGCGTTACTGGTCCCAGGCGTGATCGCCTTCGTGACGCCGGCGATGTCCTTCGGAGCGGACGACGCGTCGTCAGATCACCACGAGCACCATGAGCATCACGAGCATGCCGAGCACGTGAAGCACGACGAGCACGCGAAGAACATGGAGCGGCAGGGCAAGGCCCCCTCCGGCGATGAAAAGCGCGACGCGGCGGAGTCACGGCATGAGAAGCATGTCGAGCACCACGAGCACGTGGAGCATCACGATCACGCCGAACATCACGACCGGGTGACCGACGACAACGGGAAGTAAAGGCCCACGACGATCAGATGTCGAAGTACATGCAGAACTCGTAGGGGTGCGGGCGCATGCGGATCGCGTCCACCTCGTTCTCGCGCTTGTACTTGATCCAGTAGTGGATCACGTCGGCCGTGAAGACGTCGCCCTTGAGCAGGAACTCGTGATCCCTCTCCAGCACGTCCAGCGCCTCGTCGAGCGAGCCGGGGGCGGAGCCGATCTTCTCGTACTCCTCGGGGGTGAGCTTGTAGATGTCCTTGTCGAGGGGGTCGCCCGGATCGATCTTGTTCTGGATGCCGTCGATGGCGGCCATGGTCATGGCGGAGAAGGCGAGATAGGGGTTGCAGGAGGAATCGGGGCAGCGGAACTCGACCCGCTTGGTCTTGGGGTTGTCCGAGTACATCGGGATGCGGATCGCGGCCGATCGATTGCGACTGGAATAGACAAGGTTCACCGGAGCCTCGTACCCCGGGACCAGGCGCTTGTAGGAGTTGGTGGTCGGATTGCACAGGGCGCACAACGCCTTGGCGTGACGCAGAACCCCGCCGATCGCGTGCAATCCCATCTCCGACAGCCCGGCGTACTTGTTGCCCGCGAAGAGCGGCTTGTCCCCCTGCCACAGCGAGAAGTGCACGTGCATCCCGCTTCCGTTGTCCTGGAAGAGCGGCTTGGGCATGAACGTGACGACCTTGCCGTGGCGGGCGGCGACGTTCTTGCAGACGTACTTGTACATCATCACGTTGTCGGCCATGGTCACCAGGTCCTGGTAACGCATGTCGATCTCGCACTGCCCCCCCGTGGCGACCTCGTGGTGGTGGGCCTCGACCGGGATGCCCAGTTCGACCAGCGTGGCGACCATCTCCGAGCGGATGTTCTGCAGCGTGTCCATCGGCGGGGTCGGGAAATACCCCTCCTTCAAGCGGACTTTGTAGCCGAGGTTGGCCGGGTCCTCGTCGCCGCGCCCCCAGATGCCCTCGCGGCTGCCGACGTAATACTTGGCGTAGTTGATGCCCTGGTCGTAGTAGGCCTGGTCGAAGACGAAGAACTCGAGCTCGGGACCGAAATAGGCGGTGTCGGCGATGCCGGACTTCCTGAGGTAGGCCTCGGACTTGCGGGCGATCGAGCGCGGATCGCGGCTGTATTCCTTCTTGGTGATCGGGTCGCGCACGTCGCAGATGATCGAAAGGGTCGTGTGCTGGAGGAAGGGGTCGATCTTGCCGGTGCGCGCGACTGGAACCAGCAGCATGTCGGACTCGTTGATCGCCTGCCAGCCGCGGATCGATGACCCGTCGAACCCGAAGCCGTGCTCGAAGCTGTCGAGCGATAACTCGCTGATCGGGCAGGTCGTGTGCTGCCACAGCCCGGGGAAGTCCATAAACCGCAGGTCGATGAACTGGACCTGTTTTTCCTCGCAGAGCTTGAGAACGTCCTGGGGAGTCATGTGGGCGGTCATGCGCAACCTCCATGCTGGTCGGGCGGTGGTAACTGGGCTCGACAGTTTATCAAATCACAGACCGGTATTCACAATCGTTCCAAATCGTTGGACGTGGAGCGGCAGCGCGGAGATGGCATCCGTTCGCGCTCGAAACTGAGAGGATCACCGACGCGCAGCAAATAGGCATATTAACGCCCACCGCGCCGAAATGCATAAAATGCGCGCAACCCGACAGTCGGTTTTTCGGCATTTCACATCTCGCACGAGCTTTGCATTGGGTTCGCGCGCAGGCGATGGGGCATTTTCCCCGTTGACTTGACGGGTCGGTCCCCTTGGGAGAGACTATCGACCCCGCGCTCGAGACTCCGCGCATTTCCCCGCGGAGCATGTCGTTCTTTTGGCCTTTTCTTACCAGATAGGAGCTTGCCCGATGGGTGCGAACGTCCGCCAGGAAGCGATCCGCCAGATCGCCACCACCAAGCATCATTTGAATCGCGTGGATTTCAAGAAGACGCACGTAAAAGACCTGTTCGGCGTGAACGTCTTCAGCGAAGAAGTGCAGAAGCAGCGGCTTCCCAAGCCGGTCTTCAAGGCCCTGCAGAAGACGATCAAGCACGGCGCGCCGCTCGACCCCACCATCGCCGACGCCGTCGCAGCCGCCATGAAGGACTGGGCCATCGAAAAGGGCGCGACCCACTACACGCACCTCTTCCAGCCGATGACCGGCATCACCGCCGAGAAGCACGACAGCTTCCTCGCCCCCGACGGCACCGGGGGCGCGCTGGCGGAGTTCTCCGGCAAGGAGCTGATCAAGGGCGAGCCGGACGCCAGTTCGTTCCCCTCCGGCGGCCTCCGCGCCACCTTCGAGGCCCGCGGCTACACCGCCTGGGACCCGACCTCCCCCGCCTACATCATGGAGAACCCCAACGGTTCGACCCTGGTCATCCCGACCGCGTTCCTCTCCTGGACGGGCGAGGCGCTGGATAAGAAGACCCCCCTGCTCCGCTCGATGGAGGCGCTGTCATCGCAGGCGCTGCGCATCCTCAAGTTGTTCGGGAACAAGGACGCGGTCAAGGTCTTCACGACCGTCGGCCCCGAGCAGGAATACTTCCTGATCGACAAGAACTTCTATTACACCCGCCCGGACCTGATCACCTGCGGGCGAACCCTCTTCGGGGCACCGCCCCCCAAGGGCCAGGAGCTGGAAGACCAGTATTTCGGCTCGATCCCCGAGCGGGTGCTGGCGTGCATGGCCGAGGTCGAGGCGGACCTCTTCAAGCTCGGTGTGCCGGTCAAGACGCGGCACAACGAGGTGGCCCCGAGCCAGTACGAGATCGCGCCGCTCTTCGAGATGAGCAACCTGGCGGTGGACCACCAGAACCTGATCATGGAGCTCTTGCGCAAGACCGCGGAGAAGTACGGCCTGGTCGCCCTGCTGCACGAGAAGCCGTTCGCCGGGATCAACGGTTCGGGCAAGCACAACAACTGGTCGATGGCCACCGACACAGGTGAGAACCTGCTCAACCCCGGCGACAACCCGCACGACAACGCCCAGTTCCTGGTCTTCTGCACCGCCGTCATCCGCGCCGTCAACAAGTACGCCGAGATCCTGCGCCTCTCGATCGCGTCGACCCACAACGACCACCGCCTGGGCGCCAACGAGGCCCCGCCCGCGATCATCTCGATCTTCCTGGGCGACCAGCTCAACGACATCTTCGAGCAGATCGAGAAGGGCGGCGCCAAGAGCAGCAAGCAGGGCGGGACGTTCGTGACGGGCGTCAGCGTGCTCCCCCCGCTTCCGAAGGAGGCCGGCGACCGAAACCGCACGTCGCCGTTCGCGTTCACGGGCAACAAGTTCGAGTTCCGCGCCGTCGGCTCCAGCGCCAACATCGCCGGGGCCAACACCGTCCTCAACACGATCGTCGCCGAGTCGCTCGACTTCATCGCCTCCAAGCTCGAGTCCGAGGTCAAGGGCGGCAAGGACATCAACAAGGCGATCCAGGAACTGCTCCCCCCGATCGTCAAGGAGAGCAAGCGCGTCATCTTCAACGGCAACAACTACGCCGAGGAGTGGCACAACGAGGCCGCCAAGCGCGGCCTGCCCAACCACAAGAACACGATCGAGGTGCTGCCGGTCGTCACCCGCAAGGACACGATCGAGCTGTTCACCAAGTACAAGGTGTACAGCGAGCGCGAACTGACCAGCCGGTACAACATTTTCGCGGAGAAGTATGTCAAGGAAGTGAGCATTGAGGCCAACACGATGGTCAACATCGCCAAGACGATGATCCTGCCGGCGGCGCTGCGGTACCAGGCGCAGGTGGCTCAGGCGGTGAACGCGACGAAGGCCGCGGGTGTGGATGCCGGTGCGCAGGCGGACCACCTGAAGGAGTTGACGGCGACGCTCTCGAAGTTCCAGGCGGCGACCGGTGCCTTGGATCATGCGGCTCATCACAAGCACTCGGGCGAGCCGTTTGCGGACGCGAAGTCGACGCGGGACAACGTGTTGCCGAAGATGGTGGAGTTGCGGGCGCTGGGTGACGCGTTGGAAACGATGGTGGCCGACGACCTGTGGCCGTTGCCCACTTACCGCGAGATGCTCTTCATCAAGTGACCCAAAGGAGAACCCACCCACGGCCCGCCCGACGATATCGGGCGGGCCGCTTCGTTGATTGTGTGTAGCTGGCTTTGGTAGGTGCTGCGAGTCGAGCGGCACTGATACACAGCGCAGAACCCCACGCGGCGCGCACGATTGCTCTTCGGCGCAGCGCGTGACAATACGCATTTCGCGCAGTGCCGCGCCGGCAAGCGGCACCTACCCGGAGCGCGAGCGGGCGAATCCGAAATCCTCGCACAACATATCATCGCTTGAGCGTCACATGATTTTGCTCCGAGCGGGCGAATCCGAAAAGGTAACACAACCCATCGTCGCTTGAACGTCACAATTTCCCCTCTCGACACTTTCTCCTCAGC
>DATBFY010000158.1:0-6199 GCA_036558265.1 Tepidisphaeraceae bacterium
GCTGCAGCGGCTGGGCCTGTCTTTTAAAAAAAGACGCTGCATGCCGCCGAGCAGGACCGGCCCGACGTCGCGGACAAACGCCGCGCGTGGAAGAACGAGCAACCCGCCCGCGCGGCCCCGCAACTGATCTTCATCGACGAGACCTGGGCCAAGACCAACATGACGCGCCTGCGCGGGCGGGCGCCGGTGGGCCAGCGCCTGGTGGCCAAGGTCCCGCACGGCCACTGGCGCACCACGACGCTGATCGCCGCGTTATCGACCGCGGGCATCCGCTGCTCGACCGTGGTGGACGGCGCGATCAACGCCGACGTGTTTCAGGCCTTCGTCACCCAGGTGCTGGTGCCGCAACTGCGCCCCGGCGACGTGGTCGTGCTCGACAACCTCTCGAGTCACAAGGGCGCCGCGACCCGCGCGGCGATCGAGGCGGCCGGCGCGACGCTGCTGTTCCTCCCGCCCTACAGTCCGGACCTGAACCCGATCGAGATGATCTTCGCCAAGATCAAGCAGGCGCTGCGTTCGCTTGCCTGCCGCACGCGTGAGGCGCTGTGGGGCGCGATGCAGGGCGTGCTGGATCGCATCACCGCCGCCGATGCGGCCAACTGCTACCGCCATTGCGGGTACACGCTACAACTGGATTGAAGGTGCTCTAGATCCTTCGCTTCGCTCAGGATGACGGCTTAAAGCCGTCGTAGGGAGCTACTCTCGCATTTACGCTTGACCCCATTTCCCCGGGGTCGGAAGATGTTAAGTCCTGATGGGACCGGACGACGCTTTACGCCTGGCGGACTGGGTTGGCGGACTGTTTGCCGAGATCACGCCGCAGCAGGTGGCGTTCCTGGCGGACCAGTTCGCGGCGTTTGACGCGGCGGTGGTCGAGCGGGAGGTGACGCGGTTCCGGCGGCAGTTCGAGGCGCTGAACGTGGCCAACCTGCTGCGGCGGATCGCCGAAGAGCAGGGGAAGCGCAATGGGCGAGGCGCCTCGCGGGCGGAGCGCGATCGGATCGACGCGCAGTGGCGCCAGGACGAGGCGGCGCTGGCGAAGCTCAGCGATGACGAGCTGGCGCGGCACAAGCAGGCGGTGCTGGCGGAGCGTCCGGAGCTGCGAAAGATGCTGGCGCCCAGGAACCCGCGCGACAGCGTGATGCTCAAGTCGCTGATCCTCGAGCGGTGTCAGAAGCGGGGTCGGGATTAAGCCTGGGAACGGATCACGGGCGAGGCGCCCGTGCTACGGGGGTTATCTGACGCTCATCACGAACAGCATGACCAGCGCGCCGTTGTGCAGCGCGTGGGCGGTCATGCAGCCGATGATGGAGCCGCGCCACTCGCGGATGCCCGCAAGCACGAACGCGATCGCGCCCAGGGCGGGGATCAGGGTCCAGCCCTGCGGGTGGATGGCCGCGAAGATCAGGCTGACGATGATCGTCGAGACCCACCAGCCGAAGCGGCTGCGCAGGTGGTGAAAGAGGGCGCCGCGGAACATGGTTTCCTCGATGATGGGGGCCCAGGCGGCGGCGAGGATGAGGATCTGAAGGACGTCGGTGGGGGCGTCGGTGGGCATGTTCTGCACGGGGTGGGTGGGCCGGATGCCCGTGCGCTGGGTCAGGACGAGGGTGAGGATCAGGCCCACGCCGATCACGGGCAGGCCGGTCAGGTAACCGACGACGCCGGCGCCGATTTCACGGAAGAACCCGCGGCCGGCGTGCCAGCCCAGGGCACGGCGCACCTGCGGCCAGGGCGCGCCGCGACGGTGCAGCCAGACCAGCACGAGCGGCAGGACGATGCTGATCGCCCAGTTGGGCCAGAAGACCGCGTGCGGGAAGAGCAACGCCAATGCGATGGAGAGGGCGATGAACGTTGTCAGATAGAGCGCGAATGCCTCGACGAAGCGGTCGGCCTGGCCAGGCGGGTCGGGCCGGTACGCCCGGGAAAGCCGGCCGTCGGAATATCGCACCAGGGCCAGGATGCCGAGCACGATGCCCAGGACCAGGGCGCCGAACCCGCCGAAGGTGGCCAGCATTCCGATCATGACGGCGCGGCTCGCCGGGGCCAGGACGGCCTGGCGGCGGGGGTCGGAGTCGGGATGGCCGTATGCGAGGGCCAGCTCGCCGAACCAGCCGTGGCGCTGGACCAGGTCATTCGCCTGGCGGTCGGTGAGCGCGTCGGGACCGCGGGTATAGAGCGTGCGCAGGGCGTCCACGTCCGGGCGCAGGCGCACGACCTGGTATTGTTTTTCGAAGCGGGCCAGCCGGGCCAGCGCGGCGTCCGTTCCCTCGAGCTCGGCGATGACCGGGATGCTGCGGAAATCGTCGACCGGGTTGGTGATCGACTGTTCGACGGTTCGGGCGAGCGGGTCGTGCGGGGCCTGGCGGGACGCCGTCGTCGTGGTGGCGGTCGTCGGGATCGAGGCCGGTCCGCTGGTCGGCGGTCGCGGCTGCTGTCGGGTGAACTCGCGGGCGCCCACGGCGTAAAGGCTGACCAGCTTCAGTTGGACGCTGCGGATCTCGGAGATCGGCTGTAACGCAGGCTGGGTTGAGGCGCTTCGGCCACCGCGCGCCGCCGGCCTGACGTAGGGGGTCCAGACGTCCCGGGCGAGCATCGCCGCCACGCAAAGCACGATCACGCCCCAGGCGACGATCGCGCCGGCGGCCAGGGGGCGTCGCGGCGGTGGCGGGACGTATTCGGGCGGCGCGTAGATCGGGGGTGGCGGCGTGGTCACTGGTCGGCTCGGCGCGCGGCGTCAATCTCCTTTACCGACTCATGACTCGTCGGGCAACGGCGGATCCGGCGCCGGCGGGGGCGGTGGGGCAGACGCCTGGGCATCGGGCGCGGCGGGCGAGCCGTCGGATGCCGGGGCGCCGCCGGGGCTGCCGGCCTCGGCGTCCTCCTTGGCCTCGGCGGGGTCGATGCGCGCCAGGGCGACCAGCTTGTCGCCCTCGTCCAGGCGGATCAGCCGCACGCCCGCGGCGTTGCGGCCGGTCTGGCGGATCTCGCTGACGCGCGTGCGCATCAGGATGCCGCGCTCGGTGATGAACATGACCTCGTCGCTGTCGATCACGCGCTGCATTCCGACGACGTCGCCGTTGCGGTCGTTGGCGTCGATGTTGATCACGCCGCGGGTGCCGCGGCCCTTGACGGGGTAGTCTTCCAGCGGGGTTCGCTTGCCGTAGCCGTTGACGCAGGCGGTGAGGATCTGGCAGCAGGTGTTGTCGCCGTTGGGGATGACGATCATGCTGACGACCGAGTCGCCCTCGCGCTTGAAGCGTGCGCCGGTGACACCGCCGGCGGGGCGGCCCATGGCGCGGACGTCCGCCTCCTCGAAGCGGATCGCCAGGCCGCTGCGCGTGCCCAGGACGATGTGATCCTTGCCGCTGGTCAGCTCGACGGCGATCAGCTCATCCCCCTCTTCCAGGCCGATGGCGATGATGCCGTTGGTGCGGATGTTGCCGTAGGCGGAGAGGGCGGTCTTCTTCACCGTTCCCTTGGCGGTGGCGAACATGACGAACGCTTCTTCCTTGGTGAAATCCTTGACGGCCAGCACGTTGGCGACCTTCTCGCCGGCCTGGAAGGCAAGGAGGTTGGCGATCGAGCGTCCCTGGCTGGTGCGGCTCATCTCGGGCACGTCGTAGACGCGGCGCTCGTACACCCGTCCCTGGTTGGTGAAGAACATCAGGTAGTCGTGGGTGTTGGCGACGAAGAGGTGTTCGACGAAGTCGTCGTCGCGGGATTCGGTGCCCTTGATGCCGCGGCCGCCGCGGCCCTGGGCCTGGTAGGTGCCGACCGGGAGCCGCTTGACGTAGCCGTTGTGGCTGACCGTGACGACCACGTCTTCCTGGGCGATGAGCTTGTCCATGTTGAACTCGCTCACGCCGCCGGTGATCTCGGTGCGGCGTTCGTCGCCGTACTTGTCGCGCATCTCGTAGGTGTCTTCGCGGATGATGTCGATGACGGCCTGGGGGTTGCCCAGGATGTACTCGTAGCCCTCGATCTCCGAGACGACCTCCTTGTACTCGTTGACCAGCTTTTCGATCTCCAGCCCGACGAGCTGGATGAGCTGCAGGCGGCCGATGGCCTCGGCCTGGGCCTGGCTGAGCATGACGCCGTTCTCCGCCACCCTGGCCATGAGCTTGGCGGGGATCTGCGGGGCGTAGGGGTGATCGGGCGCGATGCGGAAGGCGCGCTCGCGCAGCTTCTGGATGGCCTCCTCGCGGGTCTTGCTGCTGCGGATCATGCGGACGACCTCGTCGATATCGCACACGGCGTAGATCAGGCCTTCGAGGATGTGGCCGCGCTGCTGGGCCTTTTTCAGGAGGTGCCTGGTGCGGCGGACGATCACTTCCTTGCGGTGCTCGATGAAGTGCTCGATCAGCTCCTTGAGGCCCATCGTCCGCGGCTGGCGGTTGACCAGGGCGATGTTGATCATCGAGACGGTGATCTGGCAGGGCGTGTAGCGGTAGAGCTGCTCGATGACCACGTTGGGGTCGGCATCGCGCTTGAGGTCGACGACGATGCGGCACTTGTGCTCGCGGCCGCTGTGGTCGTTGGCGTCGGAAACGTCCTTGATGCGGTCGTCCTTCACGCACTCGCCGATCGACTCGAGGATGGTGCGGCGGATGATGCCGTAGGGGATCTCGTCAATGATGATCTGGGTTCGGCCGTTCTTCTGCTCCTCGGTGTGCATCTTGGCCTGGAGGGTGATTCGGCCGCGGCCGGACTTGTAGCCCTCGACGATGCCGTCGCGCCCGCGGATGATGCCGCCGGTGGGAAAGTCCGGCCCGGGGACGATGTTGAGCAGTTCCTCGAACGACAGCTCCGGCTTGTCGAGCACGGCGACGATGGCGTTGCAGATCTCCTTGAGGTTGTGCGGGAGGAGGTTGCAGGCCATGCCGACGGCGATGCCGGTCGAGCCGTTGACGAGCAGGTTGGGGAACTTGCTGGGGAAGACGCTGGGCTCGGTGCGGGTCTCGTCGTAGTTGGGGTGGAAGTCAACCGTGTCGAGGTTGAGGTCCTCGAGCAGTTCCATGGCGGGGGTGGTCATGCGGGCTTCGGTGTACCGCATGGCGGCGGGGGGGTCGCCGTCGGTGCTGCTGAAGTTGCCCTGGCCGTCGATCAGGGTGTAGCGCATGACCCAGTCCTGCGCCAGGCGGACGAGGGTCGGGTAGATGACCGATTCGCCGTGGGGGTGGTAGTTGCCGGAGGTGTCGCCGGCGATCTTGGCGCATTTGCGGTGCTTGCTGCGCGGCCCGAGGCCCAGGTCGTTCATGGCGACCATGATGCGGCGCTGGGAGGGCTTGAGGCCGTCGCGCACGTCGGGGAGGGCACGATCCATGATCGTGCTCATCGCATAGGTGAGATAGCTCTCCTGGAGTTCCTGTTCGATGCGCAGGTCCTCGATCCGGTCCGCCGGAGGAGGAGGGGTGGGTTCTGACATAGGTTCAGCTCGTCCGATTTCTACGGCATGGTTCCGCCGTCCGTGGCGGGGCGAAATCCGTGTGAAAATGCCCGAAAAAGAGGCCCCGGAGGGGTGCTTCGTCGCCGGGCGATGAAGCGGGATATTTTAGGCGAAACGGGGGTTAAAAGCGAACGGCGGTGAGGGGGAAAATGCGAGTCGGCGTGGCGGTTCGCGCGGACGGAAAATGTGTAGGTTTGCGGCGCGAGCCATGCACTCATCAAGGAGACGCGGAGAAACAAAGAAGCAGAGAAACAACGGAAGATCGGAGGAGCGTGTCGGCCGGGCCGATCCACCGCTCTGACAAGAGCCCATAAGGGCAGCTTCAACTCTTTTTCGCCGGCTCGTACGCCGAGCCCTCGTGACCGTCGCCCATGTGCCAGCGGAACGTGGCGAGCGGCTTCCCGACCGGCCGGACCGCGCCACCCGCGCGACGGAGAAGAGCCCGGGCTCCGGAGGGGGGAACGAAAAGAGGGTGGGGGTTCCAGGAGGCGGGAGAAAACGTTGGGCGCTTATGGTTGTCTCCCGCCCCCTGGCTTTGTCGTTCAGTCAGCGCCGCCCCGGCCGGTCTCACGGATCGCACGGTCGCGCCACTTGCGAAACCGCTCCCATCCGCCCGCAGCGTCAGGAGCCGACAGGTCCACGAACGTCTTGGCCGAAATGTCGAAGACCGACCATCCGCGCTTCACGCAGACGGCCGCAAGCGCCGGCCGGGGGTCGCCGTCGCCGCGCACCTCGCCGCCCACCCAGTCG
>DATBFY010000159.1:0-2995 GCA_036558265.1 Tepidisphaeraceae bacterium
CGAGCCGCTGATTGGCAGCGTACAGGGAGTCAGGACGCGCAGGTCGTGGAAGTAACTGGTGAACGAGCGCGCGAACGCCTTGCCCGCGCGCACGGGCCAGCGACGTTCCAGCGGCGTTCGTTTCCAGATGGGAGCCTCGTCCGACACGCTGGGTGGGGAATAACCCATCATGCGAATCCTTGCCAGTGCCCCGGATCCGGCGTGCCGGGTATTTCGGTCGGCCCCGGTCGCGTTTACGATGCGACGACATGCGGACGGCAGTGGATCTTAACGAGCAATTCAACGTCCCGATGTTTGGTCAGGGACGCAACGGGATGACCCGCGCCTTGCTTGAGGTCAGCGGGCGCCAAGTCGAGGTTTACCCGCACGGTGCCCACGTCACGCGCTTCGAGAAGGTCGCCGAACCGCCGATCTTGTTCCTCAGCAAAGCGAGTCTTTTCCAGCCGGGCAAGGCGATCCGGGGCGGCGTGCCCGTGATCTTCCCGTGGTTCGGCCCGCGCCAGGACGACCCGACCGGCAAGTCGCCGATGCATGGCTTCGCGCGGACCATCGAATGGACCGTTGAATCCGTGCGGGCTACCACGAATTTGCAATCCGTTTCGCTGGCGCTCCATTCCGACGATGCGACCCGCGCTCAGTGGCCGTTCGAGTTCAAGCTTACTTACACCGTTACGCTCGATGCGGACCGGTTGCGAATGGAACTGGCCGTCACCAACCATGACCGAAAGCCGTTCAAGTTCGAGGAGGCGCTGCACACCTATTTCGCCGTCTCCGACGTCCGAAACGTCACGGTCGAGGGCCTGGCGGACACGGCGTACATCGACAAGGTGGACCGGTTCGCCCGCAAGCGTCAGGACCTCGCGCCCATCCGCATCACGGGCGAGACCGACCGCATCTACCTCGACACCCGCGCTGCCTGCACGATCCGCGACCCGGGCCATCACCGGCGCATCGTCGTCGAGAAGGAGAACTCCGATTCCACGGTCCTCTGGAACCCCTGGATCGCCAAGTCCAAAGCCATGGCCGACTTCGGCGACGACGAGTGGCCGAACATGCTCTGCATCGAGACCTGCAACGTGAACGCCAACGCGGTAACGCTTGCGCCCGGCGCTTCGCACGTGATGCGCGCGACGATCCGCACGGAACCTGGCCCGACGATATGACTTCCCCCGTCGCATTGATCACCGGCGCGTCCCGAGGTATCGGCCGCGCCACCACCCTGGCCCTGGCAAAGCTCGACTATCGACTCGCCCTGGTCGCCCGCGATGAGAGCGCCCTCCGCGAGACCGCGCGACTCACCGGCCTGGCCGACAGCGAGACCCTGGTCCTGCCCGGCGACATCACCGACGCCGATCAGGTCCACGCGCAGGTCGAGCGAACCGTCAAGCGCTTCGGACGGCTGGACGCGGTGATCAACGTCGCCGGCCTCGCGCCGGCGCGACCGATCGAACAAATGTCGATCGGCGACTGGCACGCCGTCCTCGACACCAACCTCTCCGCCGCGTTCTACCTGACGCGCTACGCCTGGCCTCACCTCAAGCGACCGGCGGGCGGCGAATCGCAATCGGTCATCGTGAACATCTCCTCGCTCGCCGGCCGCGACCCCTTCCCCGGCTTTGCCGCCTACGGCGCAGCCAAGGCTGCCCTGAACGTCTTCTCGCTGGTCGCGGCGCGCGAGGGACAGGCCGACAACATCGCTGTTCACACGATCGCGCCCGGCGCGGTGGAGACGGCCATGTTCCGCGGTCTGCTTACCCCGGCGCAATACCCGACGGAGCGGACGCTCGCCCCCGAAGACGTCGCCGACGTGATCTGCCAATGTGTGATGGGGCGCCTGCGGCACACCTCGGGCGAGGTGATTTACCTGCACAAGACGCTCTGACAGTTCCGCGGGCGCTCAGGCGTGTCGCCGACGCCGGGCCGACAGCAGACCGGCGCCCGCCAGGGCGACCAAGCCGATCGTCCCCGGCTCGGGCACGGCCGTCTCAATCCGCGCCTCCAAGTTCGCCAGGTCCGCCGAACCGTCGGAATGATAGTCGTAGGCGAACCATCCGGTGCCGTCGTTGTAGTAGGCCAGATCCTCGCTCGTGCCGACGGTCGGGGTGTCGTTCAGGTAAGGGCCGATGTCGTCGGTGCCGTTGACGCTCATCGAGAGGCCCCAGATGAACGAGTCGGGCACGGTGACGTTGGGCACGTCCCAACTGACCAGGCGGTCGCCCGCCTGCCCGTCGGCAACGTGGGCGGTGCCCTGCCACAGCGATGTGCCGGGCAGCCCGTTCTCATCGGGCAGGTAAAAGTTTGCGGTGAAATCCCCGGTATAGTTCGTCTCGAGATTGTTGTAGAGCAGCACCGAGAACCGCGTGACCTGCCGCCCCCCGGGCGCCAGCGTCACGTCGTCGCCGAACTGGTCCGTCGACAACATCGGCTGGTACGACACCGCGTTGGGGTTCACGTTGTCGTACACGACGTCGGCGCGGGTTACCCCGGCCACCATCGATCCCACCAGAATCCCTGCCGACAGCAATCCCTGCAATCCACCTTGGCGCATTGTCAGAGGCCCTCCAGGCACAAGTAGAACTCACCCCGTGTGGGTGAACTTAGCACATTGCTGGCCCGATGCCAATCAAAGCCCCACTTATCTTTCCCAGCCAATTTGCGTCGGGCGGCGGGCTGGGTAACCTATTTCGAGAATCCTGATTCTGCCGGTGTTCGAGCGTCACCGCGGTCCGCGCCGCATTACACCCGCGCGAAACTTTGGCCGGTGGGGCGCGTCTCAACGCCGGGGGACGACCGATCCACCGAGCGTCCCACCCCGCCAGGAGCGCCCATCGGAGACTTCTCATGACGCCGTCGTATCGCCTCGCCCTGACCTGCGTCGCCTTGGTCCTTATCCTCTGTTCCAGCGCCCCGGCCAACGCACGCCTGCGCCTGGCGCCCGCCAACAACCCCGCCGGCGCCGGCGGCGTCATCAACCTCCCTTATCAGGTCCAGGACA
>DATBFY010000160.1:0-6524 GCA_036558265.1 Tepidisphaeraceae bacterium
ATGACGGTAGAGAGTCCCCAGAGCAGGGGGTTGGGCATCTTTAGCCACCACATGACAAGCCCGACGACGATCCCTTGGCCGAGGTTGATGAAGAGCGTGACCAGGAGGTAGCGCATCACGACCGATTGGGACTGGTCAACGACGGTCATGGCGGCCCGCTTGTCGGGCCAGTAGGGGATGATCTTGATGAGCTTGCTGACGAAGAGGTCGCCGGCGGCCAGGAGGAGGTAGAGGAGCAAGAGCACCTCGACCAGGCCGACGACGACCTTTTCGGTCATGCCAACCCAGCGGGAGGCGAGGCTGGGGGTGCTGGGAACCGGGGCGATGGTCACCTCCGGCGCGCTTGGGGCGGTGGTTGCGCCCTGGGCAGCGTGCTGGATCTGGTTGGCGACATCGGTGACCTGCTGGACGGGTCGGCGGAGCTTGTTGAGCTTTTGCTCGGCGGTGGCGAATCGCTGAGGCGCCTCGCGGATCCAGTGCTGGATCGGCCCGGCCATGGCAAAGCCGACGGCGCAGAAGGCGGCGCAGACGGCGAGGACGACGACGGCGCCTCCGGCGGCGGGGGGAAGGTGCAGCGGGCGTTCGAGAAACCGCACGACCGGTCGGAAGAGGGCGTTGAGGAGGACGGCGAAGACGATCGGCACGAAGAACTCACGGCCAACATAGAGGACGAACGCGGCGGCGGCGCAGGCGATGATGACCATGGCCGTCGTGCGGACGCCGGTGGTGTGGTTGCGGACGGGCGGCGCGGCAGGCTGAGGCGGAGAGGCTGGCGGATCAGCTCGGTCGTTCATCCGCGGTCATTATGTATTGAGAGTAATGGGTCTCGGTATGCACAATGTTCGCAGGCAGGAGTGGCAGCGGATCGTGTAATCCCGATTTTGTCGGGGTGAGGCGTTGACAAAGCGTCGGGGATCGCTAGATTCTTCCGCTCACCCTTTTTAGGGTGAGTGCGGGGATTTCGCCGGATCGAGGCGGAGCCCGTTTGACAAGTCGGCGTTAAGTAGATGGAAACGAGCAGGATATGACGGGCGATCGGATTCGAATTCGGATGGAAGCGTACGACCATCGGGCGTTGGACTCGTCGGCGAAGGAAATCGTCGATCACGCCAAGCGCACGAATGCCCGCGTCTGCGGCCCCATCCCGATGCCGACGCGCGTGGAGCGCTATACGGTGCTCCGCAGCCCGCACATTGATAAGAAGTCGCGCGAGCAGTTCGAGATGCGCACGCACAAGCGCGTGATCGACATTTACGAGCCGACCGCGCGGACGATCGAAGCGCTCAACCGGCTGGTCGTTCCGGCCGGTGTGTTCGTGAAGATCAAGCAAGGTTAACTTTTACGTCGTTGGACATGCCCCTGCGTGAAGGGGCATCTTTGTTGTCCGCACCGTGGGGTTCATCCAAGAACCCAATAGCCCGCGAAGGCGCCAAGCCCGAGCAGGCCACGTGTCGCGGTGGCGTATTGCCTTTTTGTGGATCTGTCGAGGCGGATCATGAGCCGGGCCTGACGATTGGGCCTTGCTCCTCTGGTTCGAACGTGAATGACGCCAGCGCTTCTGGGAAAGAAAGTCGGGATGACCCGCGTGTACGACGAGAAGGGCACGATCGTGCCGGTGACCGTCGTGCAGGCCGAGCCGAACGTGATCACGCAGGTCAAGACGGCGGACGGCAAGGACGGCTACAACGCCGTGCAGCTCGGGTTCCGCGAGATCAAGCCGAAGTTCAGCACGTTTCCGCTGATCGCGCACGTTGCCAAGGCGGGTCACGCGCCCCGCAAGCACTTCGCGGAGATCCGGCTGAAGGAGGCGACCGATCGCAAGCTGGGAGACATGGTGAACGTGTCGATCTTCGACGGGGTGAAGTTCGTCGACGTGATCGGGACGAGCAAGGGCAAGGGCACCGCGGGCGTGATGAAGCGTCACCACTTCGGCGGTCAGCCGGCGTCGCACGGGACGGAGCGGAAGCACCGCTCGCCCGGTTCGCTGGCATCGCGGGCGACGTGGCGCGGCCAGTCGGGCAAGCCCAAGAAGGGCGTGCGGATGGCGGGGCACATGGGGATGGACCGGGTCACGACGCGGAATCACCCGCTGGTAAAGGTGGACGCGGAGCGGAACCTGCTGCTGATCAAGGGCGCGCTGCCGGGACCCAACGGCAGTCTGCTCTTCATCCGCAAGAGCATCACGGCGAGGGTGAAGGCGGAAGAGTAGTCGGTGGAGTAGATAGTAGCCAGTAGCCAGTAGGAATACGGCAATGATCGAGGTACCCGTTTACAACCAGGCCGGCAGCAAGGTCGATACGATCCAGGTCGATGAGGCCAAGCTGGGCGGCGAGGTGCGCAAGAACCTGCTGAAGCAGGCGATCGTGATGTACCACGCGAACCAGCGTCAGGGGACGGTGCGGACGCAGGCGCGGGGCGAGGTGGCGGGCTCGACGCGGAAGATGTTCCGCCAGAAGGGCACCGGCAACGCGCGGACGGGCGGGATCCGCAACCCGATCAAGAAGGGCGGCGGTCACGCGAAGCAGAAGCGGCCCAAGGACTGGCGGCAGGCGATGCCGCAGAAGGCCCGGCGGCTGGCGCGGAACAGCGCGCTCTTGCTCAAGCTGCAATCGAACGACGTGCGCGTGCTGGACAACGTGGCGCTGGAGGCGCCCAAGACCAAGGTCGTGGCGCAGATGTACAAGGCGCTGGGGATCGACCGCTCGTGCCTGTTCGCGCTGGCGGAGCGGAACGAGAACGTCGAGAAGTCAGCGCGGAACATCGACCGGACGAAACTGACGACGGTTGCGAAGCTCAACGCGTGGGACATCCTCAAGCATCGCACGCTTCTGTTGACGCGGTCGGGGCTGGAGCAGTTGTTGGCATAGAGTCGACGAGTGCACCTTCGGTGCGACCGCTAACTGCCGGCGAGTGTGACAGCGCGGTGCAGTAGCGACTGGCAAGGACGAACGGACATGGACAACACGAACGTCATCATCAGACCGCTGGTCACGGAGAAGAGCACGCACCAGCAGCAGACGCGGAACGCGTACGCGTTCAAGGTGCATCCCAACGCGAACAAGCCGCAGATCAAGCAGGCGGTCGAGCAGCTTTACAACGTGAAGGTCGTGGACGTGCGGACGATGACCCGCAAGGGCAAGCCCCGCCGCAGCCGGTTCAAGCTGGCCACGACGTCGGACTGGAAGCGCGCGGTGGTGGTGCTGGACGAGAACTCGAGGATTGAGTTGTTCTAGACGGGAGTCGTCAACTAGCCGGTAGACAGTAGCCAGTAGTCAGCAGGAAACGAATCATGCCGATCAAGTATTACAATCCGACGTCTGCCGGGCGGCGCGCGGGGAGCGTGCTGGATTACAAGGCCGTGGTGACCAAGTTCGAACCGGAGCGGTCGCTGACGGTTGGCAAGCGGCGGGCGAACGGGCGGAACCACCACGGGGTGATCACCGCCAAGCATCGCGGGGGCGGCAATAAGAAGCTGTACCGGCTGATCGACTTCAAGCGGAACAAGGACGGGGTGGCGGCGCGAGTGGAGGCGATCGAGTACGACCCGAACCGCAGCACGTTCATCGCGCTGATCAAGTACCAGGACGGGACCAAGTCGTACATCCTGGCGCCCAACGGCCTGCGCGTGGGCGCGACGGTGGTGAGCGGGATCGACGCCCCGCCGGAGATCGGCAACGCGATGCCGCTGGCGCACGTGCCGGCGGGCCTGGAAATCCACAACATCGAGATGAACCCCGGTCAGGGGGGCAAGCTGGTGCGCAGCGCCGGCGGTGTGGCGCGGCTGGGCGCGAAGGAAGGGGAGTGGTCGGTGATCATCCTGCCGTCGGGCGAGATGCGGCGCGTCCGCAGCGCCTGCCGGGCGACGATCGGCCAGCTTTCGAACCTGGACTGGATCAACGTGAGCCTGGGCAAGGCGGGTCGCAGCCGTCACCGCGGGATTCGGCCGCACACCCGGGCCAAGGCGATGAACCCGATCGACCACCCGCTGGGTGGTGGCGAAGGCCGCAGCAACGGCGGCCGTCACCCGGTGAGCAAGACGGGCGTGCCCGCCAAGGGCGGCATCACCCGTCATCCGAAGAAGCAGTCGGAAAAGCTGATCCTGCGACGGCGGAAGTTCGGGACGCACCAGCAGCGTCCGCAGACGGTGAACATCTAGGACTGGGTAACTGATTATGAGCAGAAGCGCAAAGAAAGGCCCGTTCGTGGCGGAGAAGCTGTTCAAGAAGGTCACGGCGCTCAACGAGCGTCGGGCCAAGCAGCCGATCAAGACGTGGAGCCGGGCGTGCACGATCATCCCGGAATTCGTCGGTCACACGTTCGAAGTGCACAACGGGAACAAGTTCATCCGCGTGTTCGTGCAGGAAGACATGGTCGGGCACAAGCTGGGCGAGTTCAGCCCGACGCGGACGTTCAAGGGCCACAGCGGCAAGAAGGCCGCGCCGGCGCCCGGCGCGCCCGCGTGATCGTCGTGCGGTTCGTGTGACCGTGCGATGCGCGACTCGTCGAGTCGCGGTTATGAGATTTGCAGAGTACCGGTCGGAAATCCGGGAACGCGAAATCGAGGTTGATGCGATGCCTTTCAAAGCCACCCACAAGTATGCCCGGATCGCCCCGCGCAAGGCGCGGCTGATCCTGGACCTGATCCGCGGGCGCGACGTCGAGGACGCGCTGGCGCTGTTGAAGTTCTCGAAGAAGCGAGCGGCGGTGCTGGTGGACAAGGTCGTCCGGTCCGCGGTCGCCAACGCCGGCGAGCAGGAGGCCGACACCGGCGCGCTATTCGTGAAGGAAGCCTGGGCGGATCCGGGACCGACGATCAAGCGGTTCCAGCCGAAGGACCGCGGCAAGGCGTACTCGATCATGAAGCGGACCAGTCACCTGGTGGTCACCCTGGACGAGAGGCAATAAGGAATTCACATGGGCCAAAAGGTCAATCCAATCGGTTTCCGCACGGGCATCACCGAGGACTGGACGTCCAAGTGGTACGCGCCCAAGGCGGCGTACGGGGCGTTCCTGGTCGAGGACTACAAGATCCGCAAACTGATCGACGCGAAGCTCAACCGCCGGCCGCCGTTCGCCGCGGTCAGCCGGATCGACATCGAGCGGACCCGCGAGGAGGTGACGATCACGCTGCGGACGGCGCGTCCGGGCCTGGTGATCGGCCCCAAGGGCGCCGAGGTCGACAAGCTGCGCGAGGAGATCGAGGACATGATCAAGCGCAAGGTGGCGCCGATCAAAGTCATCGAGATCAAGAACCCGGATCTGAACGCGCAACTGGTCGCCGAGGCGATCGCCGAGCAGCTCAAGAAGCGTGCCAGCTTCCGCCGCGTGCTCAAGCAGCGGACCGAATCGACGATGCAGGCGGGCGCCAAGGGGATCAAGATCGTGATCTCCGGCCGCCTGGGCGGCGCGGAAATCGCCCGCACCGAGCAGACGGTGGTCGGGAGCATCCCGCTGACCACGCTGCAGGCGAACGTGGACTACGGTTACGCCCCGGCGTTCACGACGTACGGCGCGATCGGCGTGAAGACCTGGATCTACCGCGGCATGTACGGTGAAGAAGTGCTGGAGACGGACGTGCGCCCGGGCGGTGGACCGCGGCGCGGGCGGCGGTGAGCACGTGAAGGCGTGAAACGTGAAGACGTGAGAGACGGACAGCGAACAGGTAAGTATCCAACGGTGATGTCATGGCGATGATGCCCAAGCGGGTGAAGTTCCGCAAAAGCCAGCGCGGCAAGATGAAGGGGAATGCGATGCGCGGCAATACCGTGTCGTTCGGCGAGTACGGGCTGCAGACCCGCGAGGCGGCGTGGATCACGGCGCGGCAGATCGAGGCCGGTCGCGTGGCGGCGAGCCACTTCCTCCGGCGCGAGGGCCGCCTGTTCATCCGGATCTTCCCGCACAAGCCGGTGTCGGCCAAGCCCCTGGAAGTCCGCATGGGCAGCGGCAAGGGTGAGCCGGAGTTCTGGGCGGCGGTGGTGAAGCCCGGGACGGTGATGTTCGAGGTCGCCGGCGTCGACGAGCCGACGGCCAAGAAGTGCCTGGCGCGCGTCGCCCACAAGATGCCGGTGCCGTGCCGGTTCGTGGTCCGCAAGCACGCGGTGGCGTGACTCAGCAGGCGGTAGGCAGAAGGCAGAAGGCAGAGAACGGTCATGAAAGCCAGATTGAAAGAGATTCGGGATCGCAGCGCGGAAGACCTCCGGCGGGAGATCGTCGAGAAGCAGAGGCACCTCTTTGACCTGCGCAGTCAGGCGGTGACTGAGAAGCTCGAAGATCCGACCCAGCTCAAGAAGACCCGCAAGGAGATCGCGCGGATCAAGACCCTCATCCGCGAGCGCGAACTCGCCCAGACCAGCAAGAAGTAAGGCGCGGCAGCCGGCCGCAAGCCAGCACGGTGACCGATATGGCAGATCAAAAGACTTCAACCGCTACCGCCCAGCGCCCCCTCCTCCGCACCGTCGTCGGTGTGGTCGCGTCGGACAAGGGCAACAAGACGATCAAGGTCGTGGTCAACTACCAGACCAAGC
>DATBFY010000161.1:0-18974 GCA_036558265.1 Tepidisphaeraceae bacterium
GCAACGGTCACGGGCGGGGCGGCTGTGCTACGGACAACTCGAGGTACCGCTTGTCTCATTGTCCAAGTGCGTGCCGGGCCGGCATTGTCGTCGGTCTCGTCGCCGCCACAGGCGTCGTCGTCGCCACCGGCCGATGCCGCCTGCGCCTCGGCGGCTTGGCCGGTTGCGTCGCCGAGCCCGTCGTCGGCTGGGTCGTAGCCGCGGGACGGTGCCGCGTGGCCTTGGGCTGGGTCGCCGCGACCAAGTCGCGCTGGTGCTTGGCGCCGCCGCCGCCGTGCTTCTTCTTCGCCACCGGCACCACCTCGTACTCGCACAGCCGATACCCGCCCGCCGACGCCAATGTCCGCGTCGGCTTGAGCATGCCCAGCCGGATTAACTTCCCCGTCACGACGTCCTTGTCGTCGTACAATTTGTCCGTCCCATCCGGAAAGACGCCGTAGGCGAGCTGTTCGCGGTTCTTGCGCAGGAGCCGCTCCCACTTGCCATCGCGATCCTTGCGCGGCAGGAACATCCCCAGGCCGAAGACCTCGCGGTCGGCGAGGAAGGTCAGCACGGTCGCCTCGGGGCCGAAGACCCGCTGGTCGGACGGCACGTGCTCGCGGACCATGTTCGCAACGTCGTAGACCCCCATCCACTTGCCGCCGTGATACGCCTGGAGGAAGCCGACCTGCTTCAATCCCTGCTGAGGCCGGGTGAACCCGCGCTGCTCGCGGATGAGGTTGGCGGAGCCCAGGAGGTTGGGCGCGACCACCAGCCCCAGCCCGACGAACGCCACCACCTCCCTGGCGCCCGTCAGATGGCGCGCGCGATCGGCCACCGCGGCGACGAACAGCCCCCACCCCGCAAGCAGCAGCGGCAGGATCATGATGAAATACCGCGGCACGCCGCCGATCGCCGCCATGGTGCCGATCGTCACCAGTACCAGTAATCCCCACAGCACGTTCCGCCGAAGCAACCAGACCCCCGAGGCGATGACGGCGACCGAGAGAAGCGTGGAAAAGCCAACCCAGTGACCGCCGCCGACGGGGATGAAGCGCGGCCCCATCTGCGTCCCGAAGAACGCCTCGGGGAGCGTTTCCTCGAAGACGGCATAGGCGTTCTGGGGGAGTTGCGTCAGGATCCGTTGCTCAAAGTCGGCATAACGACCGCGAAGTTTCGCTTCGTACCCCGCGGCATGTCGCCCGCGGAGATCGACGGCCAGGAGAAAGGTGATCGCCGCCAGCGCCAGGACCCCCAGGGTGAGGGCGCAGGCCAGCCTCCGGGATCGCCGATCCGCCGCGGATTGCCCCGCATGGGTGGGTCCGATCAGTCCCCAGGCGCAGGTTGCGGCAAGGGCGATGGCCAGCACCCAGAACGTCGGGCGCATCGCCGCGGCGAACAGCAGGCCGATCACCAGGAGGGTCAGCGCGAGAACTCGCGAGCGTCCGCTCGTGGCCTTCATCAGTCGATCAAACGCCAGGAGCGACGCCACGACCCCCAGGAGAAACGGGATGTCGCTGAGAATCTCATTGCCGTGTTCGAGAAAGCGCCCATTAGCGCCCATTCCGAAGACGACCGCAACGGCCAGCCACGCGGGCAGGGCGGGCCGGGCGAGCCGATAGCTCAGCACCAGGGTTGCCACCGCCATCAGCATGACCACGAGCACCGCCGCCCGATCGGAGCGCCCAAAGGCCAGCTCGGTGCCCGCGAGCATCATCGGCAGGCCGGGATAGCGCGTGTCCTGCTGGTCGGAATAAATTGCGGCGTCTTGCTTGTCTCTAAAGATATATCGACCGGTGGTGGCGAGTTGATGCCCCAGGCCTCGATAGGCCGCACTGTCCCGCCCGACCCGCCATTGGCCATTGAAAGAAAGCACCATGAGCACGGCCACCAGCACGAAAAACCCCCATCGCCAGCGCGGGATCAGATCCAGCAACCGGTTGGGGCGGGTCACGGTCGCCGCCGGCGCTGTGGCGTGCTGCAAAACGGGCATGGGCCCATCTTTACGCCCCCCGGGTAAACGTCAAGCGCGGCGGGAGCGGCGGTCAGGCGGAATAGAGCCGGTGTTCACCGATATACCGTTCGACCTCGGGCGGCACGAGATAGCGGATGGGCTTGCCCTGTTGAACTCGCTGGCGGATGTCGGTCGCGCGGATGTCAATCAGCGGCGCATCAACGACTTGGGATCGCAGCTTCTGATAGGGGGGCGGCAACGCGGACCAGTCGATCTCGCTGCCGGGGCGGCGGACGATGACGAACTCAACCTCGTCGAGCAACTGCTGAGCCCGATGCCAGGTCGGCAGGATCTGGAGCATGTCGGCGCCGATCAGCCAGCTCACCTTCTGCCACCCCATGGCCCTCAACTGGGTGATAGTGTCCATTGTGTAACTAGGACCACGCCGATAGAGTTCCAATGGCTCAATCGAGAAGAGCGGATCGTGATTTGCGACAGCCTGGCACATGCCAAGGCGATGGCAGGCAGCCGCCAAATCGGCAGCTTGCGGTTTGTGCGGGGGTTGCGCGGTGGGAATCAGTACAACCTGGTCAAAGCCCCTGGCCTCGGAAACCGCCCGGGCGACCACCAGATGTCCCACATGCAGGGGGTTAAAACTGCCGCCGAAACAAATTTTTGTCATTTTCAGTATCTTCGGAACGTCAAAAGGATAGATAACATCATAGCTGGTATCCGCGTTGCAGTGCAGGAAGAACTAGTCGGGTTTCTCGACCGTCCCCCGTGCATGGGTGTCCAGTTTGAGATACGGAAGCTAATTATTTCGGGAAGGCGTCCTAAACGTCACTCGCTCACGGGTTTAGAGAACGAACATCACGGCGACGGCGGGCGTAGAATGAGATGGCCGTCGCACCGGCGAGCGAAGAAAGAATTGTCAGGATCGGCTGGAACAGCCGTATGTCTGTCCGGTCCCGCCAGGAAGGAAAAGGAGGCCACCCATGGCCGTCGAATTAGCCAGTAAGCGAAGTGCGACCAGGAAGGGCAGCGTCCCAAAAGCCGTCGCGGTGCGCGTGGAGGAGATCCTCGCGCAGAACTATGGCTTCATGGACAGTCCGATCTTCAAGCACAAGAATATTGAAAAGGAACTCTTTACCTTTGAGGACGACGCCGAGCCCAGGCTCCCGCTGACGAGCTGGTATCAGCCGACGCGCGAGGAACTGGAAGGGCATCACGTCGCCACGCCGCAGCTCATGAGCGCGGCGGAGGAGCGGCTGATGTTCCTGCGCTTCAATTACGCCAAAAGGAAACTGCAACTGCTCGATAAAAAGGTTAAGCAACAGGGGCTCACGCCCGAGCTGGCGGACCTGGTGCTCGAATGGCACCACCGCTTTGAGCACTTCCGCGAATATCTCGTCCGCACGAACCTGGCGCTGGTGCTGGCGATGGCCAAGCGCGTGCGCCTGGGCGACGTGGATTTCGCCGAGGTCGTGAGCGAGGGGAACATGGCGCTGCTCCGCGCCGTGGACAAGTTCAACGTCGAGCGAGGCTTTAAGTTCAGCACGTACGCCTGCCGGGCGATCCTGAAGGCGTTTTCCCGCACGGCGATGAAGGCCAGCCGGCACCGCACCAAGTTCCCGGTCGAGTTCGAGCCCGACCTGGAGAAGAGCGACTGGGCCGACAAGCGCCGCGACCAGGTCGAGGAGGACTGCATCGACGAGCTCAAGACGATCGTCGATCGGAACCTTGCGGACCTGTCCAGCGTCGAGGAGACGGTCATCCGCCGTCGCTTCAACTGGGATCAGGTCGATGACAGCTCGCTGACGCTGGAAGACGTGGGCAAGATCATCGGCGTGACCAAGGAGCGCGTGCGCCAGATCCAGAACAAGGCGCTGGCGAAGATCCGCGCGGTGATGGAAGACGGCGTGTTGCGCGTGAAGCCCAAGACGGTCGAGGAGGCCGAGGCGGCGGTCGCGGCTGCGGCCGCGAACGTGGCGGAGGCGGCGATCGGGGGGAAATGAGCGCCGCGGTTGCGTGCGAGCACGATTTGGAGAATTGATCCCGCCGGGTGATGCCCGGCGGGATTTTTGTTGCGCGGCAGGCACTTCCAGAGGACGCGGACGCGATCATTGACCTCCTGGTGCAGCTCGACCGATTGCGAAAGAAGGTGGAGACGCATTTCCCCAGGGCGCCGGCGTTCGTGAGGCCGGGGTTTGATGATGGGACGTTGAAGTAGCGGACGGCGCGACGACCCGCGTATTACTTCTTCCCGCCCAGCTTGAGGCACACGCCCACCTGTTCCCACTGCTCGACCAGGCGTCGCAGGTCGCGGACGGTCAGGCTCAGCTCCTGCGACGTGTCGAGCAGCGCCTCGTAGAGCTTGGGGTCGTTGATCAGCTTGCCCGCCGTCCCGTCGCCGCGGTCGATCTTGGTCGCGACGGACTGGAACTTGTCGAGGATGCCGGCGACCTGCTCGAGGCGGTTGCCGAGTTGCTTCGAGAGGTCGTCGATGCGTTTGTCGGTCTTCGTGACCGTCGCCGAGATGTTGCTGTTGGTCTGCTGCAGATCGGTCGAGAGTTTTTCCAGGTTTTTCGCGATCGTTTTCGCGTTGGTGGAGACCTCGCGGAAGTTGGCGATGGTGGTCTTGAGGTCGCCGCGCATCTGGTCGTCGCCGAGGAGCTTTCGCAGATCGTCGGAGGTGGCGCCGAACTTGTCCACGGTCTTCTGCACCGAATCGAGCGTGGAGGCGACCTTGTCGATCACGCGCGATTTGTTCCAGTCGTCGACGCTGGTCTGCAGGCGCTTGGAGAGCTCGGTCAGCTCACGGGCGAGCTCGGCGAACTCGCGCGGGAGCAGGTTGGTTCCGCCGATGTGCGCCTGGATGGTGGCGCCGTCGGCGAGCTGTCCCTTGGGGACGCCGCCGATCGGCTCGAGGCTGAGGTTGGCCGTGCCGCCGATGAGGGAGGAGCGGATGACGGCCTCGACGTTTGCGGGGACGGGGTGCTTGGCTTGGACGTTGCCCCAGATGGTGACGCCGGGCTGTCCGTCCACGGGGAGCTCCACGCGTTTGACCTGCCCGATGTTCACGCCCAGGTAATAGATGGGCGAGCCGTTGGAGATGCCCTCGGCGCTGTCGGCAATGAAGCGGACGTGGAGTTGGGCGGGCATGAACAACCGCACCGGCGCTTCGCCGAACAGCAGGATCATGAACGCCAGGAATCCCAGCGCCACGATCATGGTCAGACCGACGGCCACGTTTTTGCGGAAGCTGGTCATCTTCGGCCAAGTCCTTGTATTCGCACCTGCAAGGTGTTGCAAGTGACGACCAACTTGGCGCGCCGATCGGCTACTGCGGGCGGGGCCGGCGTCAGAGCAATGGGGGCGACATCGTGAAACGCCTCGATGATGTGGCCGCCCGGCGGCACAATCCGGGTGTCAGCAACCTGACCGTCCAATTGCCCGGGAAGGTCGCCGCGGCGAAGATACGGGTCGTCCTGTCCGAACGGGACGACGCCCCCGCCGGACGCCGATCAATCCCTCGACCAATGGATCACCCTTGGGAAACTTCGGGAGCACTGACCGTCGGGTGCCATGCCCTCGCCCGCCGCCAATGGCATGGTTCGGGAGAATGCCTCACCGGCGGGCGTGGGCATGCGTATCGTGCCCGTGATACCCGCGCACACCTGGCATGCCCACCCGAGCCGAATCCGCTAAGCCGTAAGCGGCGCCTTGGGCGGCTCGTGTGGGCATGGGGCCCGATCGTCCTCCTCGCATGCGCGCTTTTCCCGTCCCACGCCTTTGCCGATCCGCAGCTCAGGACTTACGAAACCCGCTACTACCTTCTCCACACCGACCTTCCCGAGCCCGAGGCGCGTGAAGCCCAGCTCCGAATGACCCGCCTGGCCGAAGAATACCTCCGCCGCACCGCCGCCTTCTCCGGCCAGCTTAACGGGCGCCTCCCGTTCTTCCTCTACAGCCAGATCGACGACTACCTCAAGGCCGGCGGCATCGAAGGCTCGGGCGGCGTCTTCGACGGCCAGCGCCTGATGGCCGTCGCGCTGCGTCGCCCCGACCACGTCATCTCCCTCTCCGCCTGGCACATCGTGCAGCACGAGGGATTCCACCAGTTCGCCCACGCCGCCATCGGCGGCAACATCCCCATGTGGGCCGACGAGGGACTCGCCGAGTACTTCGGCGAAGGGCTCTTCACCGGCGACAATTTCGAGACCGGCCTGATCCCCCAGTCCCGCCTGGCGCGCGTGCAGCGCATGTTGCAGGACAACGCCCAGACCCCGCTGCGCCAGTTCCAGGCCATCACCCGCGATCAGTGGAACGACCGCATCGTCACCAAAAACTACGACCAGGCCTGGTCGTTCGTCCACTTCCTCGCCCACGCCGACGACGGCCGCCTCCGCAAGCCCTTCGAAGCCTGCATGCTGGACCTGAGCAGAGGCGGCGATCCGGGCAAATGCTACGATCGCCATCTGGCGTCGATCCCCAACCTCGAGGCCCGCTGGCGTGACTGGTGGCTGAACCTCCCCGATCATCCCACCGCCGACCTTTACGCCCGCGCCACCCTGGAGATCCTCACCAGCTTCCTCGCCCGCGCCCACTTGGCCGGCGAGCGATTCGAGAGTTTCGACCGCCTCGTCAAAACGCCGCCCGACAACCTGAAGCAACCCGCCGACCAGTGGCTTCCCCCAACGCTGCTGGCGATGGCCGCCGCAGAATCCCAGAAGATGCGCACCGCCGGCGCGACCTTCATCCTGGTAACCCCACCCGGCCGCCCACCGACCCTCATCCTGATCCTGAAGGACCGCACCCGCCTCGCCGGCCGCATCACCCTGACCGCCAACGCCCGGGTCGATTCCGTCCGCGTGGACACGATCGCAAAGGGATCCGCGAAAACCCAGCCCGCGACGTCGCACACCGCCACCCCCCACGGCGAAATGCTGCGCTGACCCCTCACCCCCTCATCTCCTCATCTCCTCATCTCCTCACCCGCTCATCTATTCCCCCCCGCGGCCTCCTGCTCCGCTTCCTCTTCCGCGCGCTCGATCTGCTTGCGGTGGGTTTCGGCCTCGTCGAGGGCTTCCAGCTCCGATTCGGTCGCCTCCCCGCGGACGAATTGCCGCACCAGCGGCACCTCGGTGCGCCGGATCTGGTCGGCCGTCCCGTCGAAGATGATCTTCCCCTCGTGCAGCATCACGATCCGATCCGCGACCTTGAACGCGCTGGCCATGTCGTGAGTGACGGTGATGCTCGTCACGTGCAGCTCGTTGTTGAGCTTCAGGATCAGGCGGTTGATCACGTCGCTGCGGACCGGGTCCAGGCCGGTCGTCGGCTCGTCGTAGAGGATCACCTGGGGCTCCAGCGCGATCGCCCGCGCCAGGGCGACGCGCTTCCGCTGCCCGCCCGAGAGCTGCGCCGGCATCTTCCGCTCGATCCCCGGCAGCCCCACCATTTCCAGCCGCTCGCTCACCACCCGCGCGATCTCCTGCGGCGGCTTGTCCGTGTGCTCCTGCAGCGGGAACGCGATGTTCTCCCCGACCGTCAGCGAGTCGAAGAGCGCCCCCATTTGAAACAGGAACCCGAACCGTGTGCGCAGCTCCATCAACTGCCGCTCGGGCATCAGGTCCACCCGCTGGGCGTCGAACCACACCTCTCCGTCGTCGGGCTTCAGGAGTCCCACGATATGCTTGAGCAGCACGCTCTTGCCGGTCCCGCTGGCGCCGATCACCACCAGTGACTGCCCGGCCTCGATGGAGAGGTCGAGGCCGTCGAGCACGACCAGCCGGCCGAAGGACTTCGAAACGTTTTTCAGCTCGATCAAGGCCATGAGAATCGAACGGATAAAACACAAAGACATAAGACATAAGGCGCGATCGACAGCCTCTTATGGTTTACGTCGTTACGTTTTACGCCATTACCCGAATATCCCCCGGATCCCGTAAATCGAGATGTACCAGTCCTTCGCCACCTTGGCGAAGAAGAAGTTTAATACGATAATCGCAATAAAACTCGTCACGAATGATTCGGTACACGCCCGCCCCACCCCCTGCGCCCCCTGCCCGCAGGTGAAGCCCTTGTAGCAACTGACCAGCCCGATCGCGGCGCCGAAGAACATCGCCTTGGTCAGCCCCTCCATGATCTGCCAGTTGTCCACCGCCGCCGCCGAGTAACGCCAGTACGGATCCTCCGGGATGCCCAGGGACTTGACCGCCACCAGCCACCCGCCGATCACCCCCAGCACGTCGCTGTAAACCGTCAGGATCGGCAGCAGGATCACGCACGCGAGGAACCGCGGCACGACCAGCACGCGGATCGGGTCGGCGCCCATCACGCGCAGCGCGTCCAATTGCTCGGTGACGTTCATCGTCCCCAGTTCCGCCGTCAACGCCCCGCCCACGCGCCCGGCGAGCATCACCGCCGCCAGCACCGGCCCGATCTGCTTCACCACGCTCACGTTGATGATGCTGCCCAGGCGGTTCTCCTGGCCGATCGTGCGGAACTGCGTGTACGCCTCGATCGCCAGCACCATCCCGATGAACGCCCCCGTGATCCCGATCACCGGCACGCTCTTGAACCCCACCTCGTACATCTGCGGCACGACCAGCCGCAGGTTCCGCCACCGCAGCGAACCCCGCCCCATCCACGAGAACGTCCACCCGGCGAACCGCCAGAACTGCCCGAACGCCGCCAAGAGCGCCAGCGAATCCCGACCGACCTTGTTTACGATCCGTTGCGGCATGACCAGCGCGCGATGATACGCCCACCCCCCAGCGCTCGCAAACGACGCCTCGCACCGGCTTGCCTTTTGACTTTTGCCCGTTGCCTTTTGCCTTTCCCGTTCCGCCCTCCCCATGCATTTCCAGGGCGAGCGCATATGGGAGGGCGAGCCTGGCGTGCGAGCCGCGGGTTCCCCGCAGGGGAACCCAAAAGACAGCTCGGGCGGAGCCTCGCCCTCCCGTTCAGTACCACACGCGATTGCCCTGCATGCATTTCCTGCGCGGCCTCCCCTTGCAAATGAAGTGGCCCGCGTTAGTTTCAAGGCTCGAGAATGGAGTCTCGCATCCCTTTAGTCGCTACATGGAGGTAGCCATGTCCCGGGCCCGTCGTTGTATTTCCCGTGTCCTCGTCGCCGCTAGCGTCTCCACCGCCGCCACGCTCGCGCTGCCGCCCCTCCCGCTCGCCCTGACCGGCTGCTCGGACATGGTCACGTTCTCCCAGCAGGATCGCGACGTGGCGTTGCAGGCCTACAACCAGGGAGACTACGCCCGCGCCGCCGGCGGCTTTCGCGCCGCCCTCCGCCAGGACCCCCGCGACTACATGTCGCACTACTACCTGGGCATGTCCACCCTGCAATTGGGCAGTTACCAGCAGTCGATCGTCGCCTTCCGCTCCTGCCTCGAGACCCAGAATGTGACCCTCGCCGGCAAGGAGGACGATGCCATTCGCGCCAAGGCCCTCGACGGCCTGGCGCAGGCGATCGTCAAGTCCGACGCCGCCGACGTCGAGGTCAACAAGGTCGAACAGGCCGCCCGCAGCGCCAAGGGCCCTGCCGCCGCCCGCGAGTTCTTCGTCCTGGCCAAGGTCTACCGCTACCGCAAGCTGCCCGACATGGCCCTCGACTACTACAACCACGCCACCCTCGACGACCCGAAGAATTTCGACTACGCCAAGGAGTACGGCCTCTACTGCGAGCAGCTCCAGCAGACCGCCAAGGCCCAGGAGGCCCTCCGCCAGGCCTACGGCATCAACCCGCGCGACACCGAGGTCATCCAGGCCCTGCAACGCGTCGGCGTCGTCCCCGGCCCGAGCCTGCGCAGCAAGGCCGACCTCGCCCAGCCGCCCTTCCCCAAGGGCCCGATCCCCGAGCTCGATATCGACAAGGTAAAGGAAACGTTCGGCCTGGGCGGCGGCTCTGCCGACGAGGCCACGCCCGCCGCCAATCGCACCGCCCCCGCCGCGGCCGCGCCCCGCTCGATCATCCCCCGGGACTGACCCATCGAAAGCCAAGCGTCGAAGGCAGAAGGCAGAATCGGATCGCGTCCCGCGTAACGCCGGCTGTGCTCCGATTCAACCTTCCGCCTTCATCCTTCAACCTTTGGTTTCCGGCGCCGAAAAATCCACCATCCCTCCCGCTCCATGATGATGGCTCGCCCCCGGCGGCTCATCGTGCGAGTGCGTCGGTGGAAGGTCCTCCGGATGCTCCTTGCGCAGCACCGGCCCCATGAGCGCCGCCACCACGAACAACCCCGCGAAGCTGACCAACAGGTTGCGCACCCACTGCGTCTGGTCGCTCAGCACCGGCACCCCCGGCCCCTCCGAGGGTGGGGGCGCGGCGGGCGCCGTCGCACGCCGGGCCACCGTCGCCCCGGCCGACCCGCGCGGCGGGCGCACCGGACGATCCTGCGCTAACGAGGCCGCCGCGCCGACCAGGACCAGCAGCATGAATACAATCGCCCGCGTCATCATCCCGCGCGACCTCACGCCGCCCCCAGCTTGAGCTCCGGCACCGCCGCCGTCACCGTGGCGGGCCTCA
Organism: Tepidisphaeraceae bacterium; assembly: GCA_036558265.1. Taxonomy (GTDB): domain Bacteria; phylum Planctomycetota; class Phycisphaerae; order Tepidisphaerales; family Tepidisphaeraceae; genus RYN-433. The sequence continues at coordinate 10,473 of DATBFY010000161.1, forward strand.
GGTCCTTCACGATGTAGTTCGCGTCCGCGAGCTTCTCCACCGGGTAGCTCGTCGCCACCGCCAGCGTGCGGAAGCCCACCGTCTTCACGCTGCGGATCACCGTCGGCGCGTCCTCGATGATCAGGCAGTCCGCCGGCCGCAGCTCGTGCTTCACCTTCGCCCCCAGTTGCTGCGCGCACAGGAGGTAACCCGACGGGTCCGGCTTGCCCACCGTCACGTCCTCGGCGGCGACGATCACCTTGAAGCAGTCGCGCAGGCCAACCCCCTCCAGCATCGCCTCGATCTCCTCCCGCAGCGCCCCGGAGCAGATCGCCAGCGGGTACCGCCACCACAGCCCGCGCACGAACTCGTCCACCCCCGGGAGCGTCGCGTACTTGCGCGCCCGGATCAGGTCCATCATCATCTCGCTCTTGCGGGTCATCGCCCGCAGGAACGTGCGCGGGTCCAACTCCCGCCCGTGCTTGGCGAACACGTGCTTGAACGCCCCCTTGTCGTCGAACCCGATCAGCTCGTTGTAATACTCCGCCTCGCTCAGCTCCAGGTGCTCGCCCCGCAGAACCTCGTGAAACGCCCAGAAGTGCAGGGGCTCGCTGTTCACGATCACCCCGTCAAAGTCAAACAGCACCGCGGCTGGCCAGGAAGACATAGGGGCAAGAGGCTACGGTCGGCCGGGGGCAGGATCAAGCAAAGGTGAAACATGAAACATGAAGACATGAAACATGAAGAGCACGGCTACCGGTGATCTTCATGTTTCATGTCTTCATGTTTCACTCTTCCCTCCTCCTCACGGGATCGGCAAATCCTTGAACTCAAACCTCACCTCCATCTCCCGCGTCTGCGTTGGGATTTCCCAGACCAGCCGAAACGGCTCGCCCGCGCGCGTGTCCTCGCCGCCCCAGGCGTCGCGGGCGAAGTTCCAGTTGTAGTTCATCTCCTTGCCGTCGAACCCGCCGCCCCAACCCCGGCTCGACAAGGCCTTGCCGTCCTTGTCCAACAGCCGCAGGGCGTACCCGGGATACTGCATCGACGACCACTCCTGCTCGCCCATCTGGTCGCGGTAGATCGTCATCTGCAGCTCGTACTGGTCGCCGTTCTTCTTTGCCTGCTTGATGACGATGCGCCGCCCCGCCACCGTCCGCTCGAGGTTCTTCGCGTTCAGGATCTCCGGGACGTCCAGCGTCTGGGACTTGGTCTGCACGGTGAATTTCACCGAGCCCTTGAAGCGGGCGATCCGCGTGCCCGGGTTGTGCGCCGGGTACGCCAGCCGCGCGCTCAGGTTCCAGATGAACTGCTGCCCCGAGCTCATGCCGTTCATGATGCGGTCGCTGCTCGCCAGCGAGTTGCCGTGGTCGTCCACGGCCTCCTCCACGTTCACGTTGTACGAGGACTGGATCACGTGGATCTTGGGCTCGGCGAACGCCGACAGGCCAAGAGAGAAGTCGCGCTGCACGTTCGCCGGGCTCGCCAGGTCGATCGAGTTCGAGCGGTAGACGCGGTTGGCGACGACCATGAACGGACCGGTGACGACGCTCGGGCCGTTCCAGTACGCGGCCGTGCCGCGGCACAGGCTCATCCGGTGGCCGTTGCCGATCTGCTGCGGGGTGACGCCGCTTTTCTGGCACGCCTCCTTGAACGCCGTCCAGAAGTTGACCCGCTCCAGGTCCATCGTCACCGTCGCCGGGAACACGCCCTGCTGCTGCCAGAGGTTGCCCGGGTAGGTGGGAAACTCGCACCGCGCCTGTTTGCCGAGCTGCTCGAAGACGTCCTGGGGCCTGGCGTCCTTGACGTGGATCGTCACCACCGAACCGCCGATCTCCGCCCCCTCCTCGATCTGCCGCAGCGCCGCCGCGGCGCGCGTGCGAACCTCCTCGTCCTCCGCCGCGTTTGCCAGGTCCTGCAGCCGCCCGACGACCTCCGACCCGAACCCGACCAGCGTGTCCTGCGCCGCCTGGCGCTCCTTCCAACTGTCGGCCGACAGGGCCTTGATGGCCGCGCCGATCTTCGCGCTGTCCTGGACGTCAAGGGTCGCGGCCGACCTGGAGGCGGCCGTCACCGGCTTCGAAGCGGCCGTCACCGGCTTAATTGCAGGCGTAGCGGGCCTCGACGCCGGCGACGCCGGCTCAGCGGCGGCCGCACACAGCGGCAAGACCAGGATGGCGACGAACGAACGAGCAACGGACCGGAGCATGGCAACCTCCCAATTCGGCAGGATAAGGCTACCAAGACCGGGGGGGAGAACGCAAAAGGCAAAGGGCAGTTGGCAAGCCGGTCAACCGGCTGCGGCGTAATAGTTCTTCACGTTCGGGCTCACCGTGAGCATCATCAGCACCACCAATGGGAAGACCATTCCGATCATCGCCACCACCAGGGCAAAAATGGCCATCGCCGCAAAGCCCCGCGCCACGTTCTGCGCGATCGAGATCGTGCCGGCCGGGCCCGCCGGCGTCGTGTTCAGGCTGGCGATCATCAGGCTCAGCCCGAGGATCGCCACCACGCCGCAAACCAGCTTGAGCCCCGCGTAAATCAACAGCAGGCGTCGTCCGCCGCGCGTCTGTCGGAGGCTGAGGATCGCCACCACCAGCAGGTACACCGCCAGCAGCGCGCTCAGCGCCGCTTCCAGGATCACCAGCGTGCAGGAGAGCGGGTTGACGCGCAAATTCCCCGCCACGATCCCCGGGATCGTCGGCGCGGTGGACGCCCCGCCGGACGTCCCCGAGGGCCCGGCCGTTGGCGCAGCAGGGGGGGCATACCCCTGGAGCTTTGCGGTCTGGGTATCGATCAGCTTCCCCTGTGCGTCGAGGGTCAGCCTGCCCATCACGAAGGTCACGGTCATCGAGCCGTCGTTGTGGGTGACCGCCGATTTGACCTGGGCGGTCAACCCCGGCGTCGTTGACGAAGGCGCGACAAACCGCCCCGAGTCGGGGGACTGGAGAAACGTGGTAAGGGCGCCGGCCTGGGCAGGGTTGAGCTTGTTGTAGCTGAGCTGATTCACGCGATTGACGATCGCCGCCGCCTCGTCGTCGCCGAACCCGCTGACAGCCGGTTCCTGGAACGGACTGGTGGGCGCGCCGGGAGCCGGTTGCGGCGGGGCCGAGCTGCGCAAAGTACTGCTGTGATCGTCGGGTTCGAAGACGGCACGGTTGTCGAAAAGGCGCAAACGCCCCGGAAGTTTGCAGAGTTCTCCCGGCTTAAGCACGAGGAAATCCGCGCCCTGTTGATCCGGACCGGCGAATTCCTGGCCGGTTACGCCCAGGTCCGCCAGGAGCTTGCTGGGCACGAGGAGGTCGGGCGTGTCGTTGAAGACCAGCTTGCCATGCTCGGCCAGGAAAGCGTCGAACTGCCGCTGCCTTGCATCCGTCAGCGGGCTGCGCAGCCGGCTCTTGAACGTGAGGATTATTACGGTGCGCTGGGTGGGTGCAAACCCGTCAGGCCCCGCCACGATGCCCGCGCCGGCGGCGGCGGGGGGCATGATCATCGTGGTCGTGGCCATCGACGTCCGCACCGCGCGAACGCTCGTCGTTCGGAACACGATCAGCCCGGTACACCCGCTGAACACGCTCGCCAGGAAACTCAGCGAGGCGACGATGATCCCCACGACAGCGAGCGTCGTGACGAATCCCGGTCGACCATAATGCGCCCCTCCGGCGGTGCGGTAATCGACCGGCGAGTAAGCCGGTGGTGGATAGGCGGTGGGGGGCGGGTAGGCGGGCGGGTAATAGCCCGTCGGCACCGGCGGGGGGCTCATCGTCATCGACGCCGGGGCATAAACCTGCGCGAACGGTGCGGGCGCCACCACCCCGGGCTCGGGGATCGGCAGCGGGGGTGGCGGCGACTGGGCGGGTTCGACAGGCGCGGCCGGCGGTTCGATCGGGATGACGGGGCGCGGCTCGGGTGACTGCTGGGCGGGTTCGTCCGGCATGCAACGGATTATAACGGATGCATAACCAACGCCACGGCGCGCAAGACCTCAACGTCGGCTTCAATCCCGTCGATTGCCCCCAAAACCTCGACCGATATACTGCCGATCAACGGATTGTCAGCACCCCGCGCGTGCCGTTCGGCGTGGGATGGAGTTTCGCATGGACGCGAAAATCTCACTGGGGGAGCCTCGGGTGCTCGTCTCGCGCCAGGCCCTCCTCCACAACGCGTCCGTCGTGCGTAAAACCGTCGGGCCGGGCGTGCGAGTCTGCGCCATGATCAAGGCCGACGCATACGGGCATGGGGCGGACATCGTCGCCGACACCCTGGCAAACTTCTCCACCCGCAAATATGAAGCGCCGCTGGCGGACGCGCTGGCCGTCGCTTCGATCGACGAGGCCGAGCGCCTCCCGCACACGATCCTGCCCGTGTACGTCTTTCGGCCCGTGGAAAATTGCTTCCTGGGGCGCCAGCGCTCGCGCATCGAGCAGGCGATCCGAAACGGGTGGATCCTGACGCTCTGCACGGGAACGGCGGCGGACGACGTCGCCCGCATCGCCGCGGGCATCGGCAAGCGCGCCAGCGTCCAGGTCATGGTGGACACGGGCATGACCCGCTCGGGCGTGACGCCCGACGGCCTCCTGGGCGTTCTGGGGACGATCCTGGCCCGCTCGTCCCTGCGGCTGATGGGATTGTGCACGCATTTCGCCTGCGCCGAGGCGGCGGACGGGGCGGTGACCGTCGAACAGTTGCGATCGTTTACCTCGGCGATCGACGGCGCGGGCGGATTGCTCAAGCAATCCGTGACGCGTCACGCCGCCAACTCCGCGGCGATGTTCCTCCGGCCCGACACCCACCTGGACATGGTGCGGCCGGGCATCGCCCTGTACGGCATCGATCCCTCGCTCGCCCCCTCCTCCGAGCGCTCGCTCAAGCCCGTCATGAAGTGGACCGCGCCGCTGGTGCAGATCCAGAGCGTCTCCGCCGGGACCCCGGTGGGCTACGGACAGACTTGGCGGGCCACCCGCGACACAAGAATCGGCCTGGTCCCCATCGGCTACGCCGACGGCTACCCGCGGTGCCTGTCGAACGCCGGCGTCATGATCGTGCAGGGGCGGCCGTGCCCGGTGGTCGGGCGGGTAAGCATGGACCTGACCACGATCGACCTGTCGAACGTGCCGCACGCCGTTCCGGGCGACGAGGTGACGATCCTGGATAACGACCCCCTCTCCCCCGCAAGCGTCTACGAATTGGCGCGCCTCGCCAACACGATCCCCTACGAGATCACCGCCGGGATCGGCCAGCGCATCCACCGGGTCGCCGTGGAAGTCGAACAAGGCGTGACCGCCTGACGAGGCTTCCGCGTGCTTGGCGGCGCGCGTCCTTCGCGTTAAAACCGTCCGCTCCTCTTTCCACACACAGGAGCGATCATCATGGCGTGTCATCCGGGGCTGGACGTTTCGAACAAGGTGTGCCTGGTCACGGGCGGGACCAGCGGCATCGGCCGCGCCATCGCGCTGGGCTTCGCAAAGGCGGGGGCCAAAGTAGTCGCGGGATCGACCAACCCCGACAAGGTCTCGGCCATCAAGAAAGAGCTGGGCGCGGGACACGAGGCCGTGACGATCAACGTGGCGGACGCGAATTCGGTCGCGACCGCCGTGGATGTCACGGTCAAGACCTTCGGCCGCATCGACGTGGTCGTCAACGCGGCGGGCGTGATCAAGCGCCAGCCCTCGCTCGAGATGACCGCCGACGAGTTCCGCCGGATCGTGGACGTCAACCTCACCGGGAGCTTCCTCGTAGCCCAGGCCGCCGCACGCGTGATGAAGGACCAGTCGCCCGACCTCAAAGGCGAGCGCGGAAACGTGGTTTTCATCGCCAGCCTCAACTCTTACATCAGCCTGGTCGAGGTGCTCGCCTACGCCGCGAGCAAGTCCGGTGTCCTGGGCCTGGTGCGCGGGCTCGCCAACGAGTGGGCGCCCTACGGCATCCGCGTGAACGCGATCGCGCCGGGCGTCTTCCCGACCGACCTGAACCGCCCGCTGATCGAGGGCACCGAGCGCGGCCGCATGCTCAAGTGGCACACCCCCATGGCCCGCTTCGGCGACGCCGACGAGCTCGTCGGCGCCGCCCTCTACCTCGCCAGCCCGTCGGCCAGCTACACGACCGGCCACACGATCATCGTGGACGGCGGGTTCATGTCCAAAGGCGTGTAACAGCCGCGTAGCGGCGACGGAAATAGCCCCGCGGCGTAAGCCCGGGGAGAAACCAACGACACGAAACAAACCAGCCCCGACAGGGGTGACAGAATTCTGCCACCCCTGGCGGGGCTGAAATTCGCTTGACGGTCGTCGCGTTCGCGGTGCTTACTTCCGATCCCCCAGGATCCGCAGGATCGACATGAACATGTTGATGAACGCAATGTACAGCAGCAGCGAGCCCACGATCGCGATCCGCGGCGCGATTGCCGGATTGTCGCCGTATTGCACCGCCAGCGCCTTGAGCTTCTGCGTCTCGTAGGCGGTGATGCCGATGAAGACGGCCAGCACCGCGTAGGTGATCAGCCACGACAGGGCGCTGCTGGCGACGAAGATGTTCACCAGCGACGCGATGAAGAGCCCGATCACGCACATCACCAGGATCGATCCCATACGCGTCAGGTCGCGCTTGGTCACGAACCCGTAAACGCTCATCGCGGCAAACGTCCCGCCCGTGAGCAGGAACGCCGTCCCGATCGTCTGCATCCGGTACACGATGAAGATGCCCGACAGCAGCGCGCCCATCAGCGCCGAATAGAGCAGGAACAACGCGGTGGCGACGTTCGCGTTGATCCGCATCGCCGATGCCTGGACCCCCCACGCGATCGCGAACATGCCCAGCAGGATCGCGACCGCCGCGCCCTTGCCGCCACCGTAGACGATCTGCAGGCCGACCGCACTCTGCGACACGAACCACGCCACGCCGGCGGTCACCGCCAGCCCGACCGCCATCCACGCGTACACCACGTTGAAAAACTTGTACGTGCTCTTGTCGTCGCGGGCGTATTCCAGCTCCCAAGGCCTGCGCGACTCGGATTGAGGAAACATGCTCATAGGTTTGCTCCTGGATTGATATGCGTCTAACGATGTTATCGGCCTGCCGGGCCCGGGTCTAGCAATACCAGCATCAGTGGGCGGCGGCCTGATGACCCGCCGTCGTGCCGTTGCCGCCGCCGCCGTTCCCATTGCGCGCCAGCCGCCACGTCACCGTCTCCGACTCCTGCTCCACCAGTCGCCGCCGGTGGGCCCGCAGGATGTCGCTTCGCGTGAGGATCCCGATCAGCTCGCGGCTCTGCCGCGACACCACCGGAAGCCGCCCGATGTCGTGCCGCACCATGTGATCGGCGGCATCCCGCAGCGTCAGATCCTCGTACACGTAGCTCGGGGGGCGCCGGATCAGATCCTGAATCGTGACGTCGCCGGCGTTCAGGGGGTCGAGCAGCACCCGCCGCGTCAGCACGCCCGACAGCACCCCCGACTCGTCCAGGATCGGGAAACCCTGGTGCGTGGTCCCCGGCCCGCGCGTGGCGATCCAGTCCCGCACCGCCTGCAATCGCTCGCCCGTGCGCAGCGTGCGCACGCCCGTCGACATCACGTCGCGAACCGGGATCGTGTCCAGGAAATCCGCCACGTACTCCGCCGGCACGCGCACGCCCCGCCGGGCGATCTTCTCCGTCATGATCGAGTGCCGCATCGTCAGGCACGACACCAGGAACGACGCCGAGCACCCGCCCAACAGCGGCAGCAGGCCCAGCGGCTGCAGCGTCGTCTCGAACGCGAACACCACGCTCGCGAGCAGCGCCCGGCTCGCGCCCGCGAACAGCGCCGCCATGCCCACCAGCGCCGCAATCCGCGCGTCGATCCCCGCCCCGGGGAAGACCTTCGCGGCGCCGATCCCCAGCGCCGCCCCCACGCCCCCGCCGATCGTGAACAACGGCGCCAGCGTACCCCCCGACGTCCCGCTCCCCAGCGAGATCGCCCAGGAGATGAACTTGAGGATCACGAACGACAGCGCCGGCCACGCCAGCCAGTTGTCCTTCAGAAAGGCCGTGATGTTCCCGTACCCCACGCCCATCGTCCTGGGCGAGAAATACCCCACCACGCCCACCGCCACCGCGCCGATCGCCGGCCACCACATCCAGTGCACCGGCAGATGCTCGAAGAGGTCCTCGATCCAGTAAACCAGCCGCGTCACGATCATCGAAACCACCCCCATGATCGCCCCGATCAGGATGTACGCCGTCAGCGCCGCCCCCGACGGCGAGCTCACCAGCGGCATCTTGAACACCGGGTAATCGGCCTTGAGCGCCAGCCGCATGCCCGCCGCCGTCGCCGCCGCCAGCGCCACCGGGATGATCGAACGCGCCCGGAACTCGAACAGCAGCAGCTCGACCGCCAGCAGCACAGCCGATACCGGGCTCCCGAACGTCGCCGCCATGCCCGCCGCCGCGCCGGCCGCCAGCAGCGTCTTGCGCTCCGCCGCCGTCGTGCGGATCACCTGCCCGATCAAGGAGCCCAGCGCCCCGCCGGTCGCGATGATCGGGCC
>DATBFY010000162.1:0-7641 GCA_036558265.1 Tepidisphaeraceae bacterium
AACCAAGTGCGGTCGTGGTCTCAGGGGGTGACGGCCCGATCACCCCGGATGCCTGTGGCCACACCGCATGGGACCACACCCGTCTGATTAACCCCCGCATAGTAGGCCCCACCGTTGCAAGGTCAACTCACGTACCAAGCCGCCACCCCCGACGGACGAGGATACGCTTCGAAATGGGAGCGCTCGGATTCGAACCGAGAACCCATGGCGTCATGTTCTCGCGCGCAACTGCCGCGGTCAGCGCGGCCGTTCGTCCAGCGCCTGTCTGGCATAGCGGTAATAGTCCGAAGCGTAGTACGTCTTGACGATCTGGTCGCACAGCCGGTACCCCTTGTCCTTGTCGCCTTCCCCGAACGCCCGACGGGCATCGGACCACAACTTCTCCGCCGGCGCCTGGTGTTCCTGCCGGAGCTTCGCGAACGCCGCCATCACGCCCCCGGCGGCGTCGGTGAACTCGAACTGCCTCCGAAACTCGTCGAAGTCCGACACCCAGCCGCTCCCGTCGTTCCGCTGGATGGCCGCCTCCAATGACTTGGCCGGCGCGCCCGCCAGTTGCTCGATCCGCTGCCGCAGCGCCTTGCCCGCCGCCGCCTGCGTCCCGGCCTTGTCCAGTTCCTGCGCCCGGCCCAGGTACGCCAGGGCATCGCGGTATTCCCGACCGGCGAACGCCCGCTGCGCGAACCCCAGCAGCGCGCGCGGGTCGTCCGACGTCATCGACTCAAGCCAGCGGATCCCGTCTTCGAACGGAAGCGAGATAAAGGCGTGTCCGGCCCCCTTCGCGACCAGGAGGCGCAGCATGGGGAACCCGTCGCGCAGGAACGACTCGTGCGCCGCCCGCGCCATCCCCACCGCGACCAGCGGGTCCCGATCACCGTGAACGATCGCGATCGCCAGCTTGCGCTGTTGCTCGCGGATCGCCGGATCCTCATAAGCCGTCGGCTCGCATTGGAAGATCAGGCCGGCCGAAATCGGCATCCCCCCGGCGAACAGCTCGGGGTAGTTCATCAGGCAACTGTAAACCAGAAAGCCCCCCTGCGAATGCCCCGTGACGAACACCTTGGTCAGCTTCAACTGCTGTTTGATCTCGGCCAGCGCCTCCGCGACCAGGGCGGGACTCTCGCGGTCCGTCCCGGGGAAGCCCTTGTACTTGCTCTTGCCCACGAAATCGACGTACGTGTACACGAACGCCGGCGGGCCGTCCGGGTCCTTCTGGGTGGGCCACTCCCCGTCGATGCCGATCAGCACGTAGTCGGATGCGATCTTCGGCCAGCGCTGGGTGATCCCCTTGAGATAGTCGGCCGAGTAGGCGTTGGACCCGTGGAACAGCACGATCGCTGGCCCGCCCGAGCTTGGGTTGTACTTCTCCGGGACGCGCACGTGGTAAGTCATGCCGTTGGCGGCCGCCGCGTCCACGATCTGCCCGCGCCGGGGCGTCCCCAACGCCACCTGAGGAACGATGAACCGCAGATCGGCCCGGGCGAGCGGCCGGTTCGCGCCGCTCTCCTGCAGCGTCCAGTCCTCCACCCGGACGACTCCCTTGATACGTCTTCCCGTGCGGGTGCGAATCACGTCCGTGTCGCCAAACTGGACAGAGGTGAGCTCAGAGACGGGCACCTTCACGACCCCCGAGTTCGTCTTAACTTCCACCCGATCGACCGAGAGCGTCCCCCCAAACCGCCCTTCCTTGGTCACAACCGTCACGTGCGCCGGCTCGGCAACAAGCGGCATCGCCAGGAAGACCACAGCCAGCCCGACGAGCAACGACGTGCAACCCGATCGCGGATTCATTCCGCCTCCTTTTGCGTAGATTGGACCCGGTGAGCACAAGCTCATTCGCATAGTAGACTAACGCCGACTTCCCACTATCCGGCAGTCCACGAGAATTTCCGGTTCGATTACGATCCTCAACGCCATGACGCCGACGACCACACTCCCCCGCGACCGCCGACGCAAGGCCATGGGGGCATACTACACCCCCCGGGAGCTGATCGAATTGCTCCTCGATCACTCCCTCCCACCCCCTGCGGGCGCGGAATTGCGCGTGCTCGACCCGGCGTGCGGGCCGGGGGATTTCCTGCTGGCCGCACGAGCCCGAGGTGTTCCGGCGGACTGCCTTTATGGCATCGACATCGACCCCGACGCCGTCGAGCGGTGCCGGACAAACGTCGGGACATCGGACCCGGCGCGGATCCGGGCGGCCGATGCATTGCTCGACCCGCCAGAGTTCCTCCGCCCGGGGTCATTCGACCTGGTGCTGGGAAACCCGCCCTACGTCAACGGAATCGAAGGCCACCTGTCCCCCGGGCTTAAGGCGCGCTTGCGGGCGCGATATCCGGCCGTGCGCGGGGCGGCAGACCTGGCGCACTTCTTCCTGGACCAGGCCAGCCAACTGGTTCGTCCGGGCGGCCGGATCGCCTTCGTACTTCCACGGGCCGTGCTCAATTCCCCAGCCGCGCGGGGGTTCCGGGCAGACCTTCCGCCCCACCTGCGCCCCAACCTGATTTACGCGCCTGAGCGCCACGATTTCTTCCCCGGGGCGGCGGTCTTCATCTGCCTGCTGGTGCTCGGGCCAGAGCCGATTTGTCAGGTGAGCACCGACCCGGAGCCCGCTACCGCGGTTTTTCGATCCGTCCGCATTGATGGCCATAACTGGTGGCTGGCCCTGAACCTGGGGATGTCCGGCGCTCACGCGAACGACGTTTCGGGGCGGCCCGTTTCTGAGGTGTTTGAGGTGTCGGCCTCGATGACTGCCGCCGACGCCTATGACCTCCTGCCCCACCTCTACGACTCCCGCGACGGCCCGGGGCTCAAGCTTGTGACGACGGGACTTATTGAGCCGGGCGAATGCGTCTGGGGCCAGCGGACGTGCCGGTATCTTCGGCGGGATTATCAGTATCCCCGCGTGAGGGTTTCCGACGCCCTGACCCGGTCGCTGGCCGGGCGGGCGGCCCGGTCACGGCGCCCCAAGATCCTGGTCGCGGGTCTGGCGCGGCGGATCGAGGCGTTCCTCGACCCCGACGGGCAGTCGATCGGAGCGGTCTCGACCTATTCCATCTACCATCCACAGGACGACCTGCCCGCGCTGGAACGGCTGCTGAAGCAGCTCCTGGCGCCCCCAACCACGCAGCAACTGATCCGCCACCTGGGGGGAAACGGACTTCGCGGACAACACATCACGCTAAAGCGCGAATTCCTGCGAAAGCTGCCCCTGGTTGACCTCCAGACGATGGGATGATCAGCGGCGGCGGGTGATCACGCGATCGGCAGGACCAGTTCGAGGCGATTGACCTGGAAAAGTCCGGCCGTGCGGTCGCGAAGACCCGTCAGGCACAGATCCCGCCCGATCCGCAGGAGCGAGCGGCGCAGGAGGACGAGCTGGGCGAAGGCGGACGTGGTGGCGTCTTCCACCGACGCCAGGTCGATGACGACGCGCTTGCCGTCGTGCCGGAGCGCCTGCCCGCTCAGGTGGCACGCCTCGGCGTGCGAGAAGCAGCGTCCGCGCGGCATCAGCTTCACGTGCGCCGGCCGGACGTGCAATTTTGGATGTGTCGCCAACATCGCTCAAGCTCCCCAGGGAAACCCGCGCATCCTCGCGCGGGACCGCTATGCCGCAAATATGAACCCAACTCTCGCGTTCGCCAACACGGCCTGAGTCAAGCAAACCCGGTTCCGACGAGGCCGATTTCGGGCTAAAAGTCGGCCGAATTTGACGCTTTTGACGCCTGTAAGATGCTCGGCCCACGCCTTGTGTTTCGCGCGTGCGCGCGATCCAGTAATAGACGTCACCTCAGTGTAAAACTTTTCCGAATTATTTGAAATTCCCCGCCGCGTCATCTCGCCGCGTTGGTGAAATTTCTGTCGCCCGGGTCGTGACTTTGTACCGGGTTGCCGGTCGGCTAATCTCTGGCCCCATGGCCCAGCCGCCACCGCCGGTCTTTGCATTTCTTGCCTTCACATCCGGGTCATACGAAGGGGCCATCATCCGGGACATGCGGCTGGCGAACGAGCTTCACCGCCGGCGGTTCACGGTTCACGTCTACTGGCTGATGGAGCAGAACCCGGAGCTGGTCGATGCGGGCATCCCCCAGTCGGTGCTGGCGCGGGCGATGCGCTTTCAGTTCCGGCGGCCAAGCAGGTGGATGGAAGCGGCGGGACGGCTGGCCAACGTCGTCCCGGCCGGCCGACGCAGGCTTTTCCTCAACGAGCACCCGGCATATGTCGCGCGGTTGATGGGTAACCTGATGCGGGTGATCTGCGACGGCGGTCGGAGCGATCCGGGCCTGCTGGATCGCCTGGAAGGGTTCCTGATGCGGGATCGGGTGACCCACCTCCTGCCCACGTTCGCCTGGACCTGCCCGATCGCCCAGCGGGTCAAGGAGCGCGGCCGCGCCGGCTTTGATTACCTGCCGACGTTTCAGGGCGAGGAGATCTTCGCCCACTTCGCCATGCGGATCGGCCGGCTGAACGACTACCACCGCGTGCTGCGCGAGACGATGGAGGGCTCTTCGTGGCCTGCGGTCGCGGTCAGCAATGATTACATTCAGCGGCTGCACGCGGAGATGGGGATCGACCCGGCGAAGGTGCGGGCAATCTACCCGGGGATCGAGTTGCCGGCGGAGGGTTCAGGGGTCAGGGTTCAGGGTTCAGCTCAGGACCCAGGACTCAGGACTCAGGACTTTTCCGCCCTGGCATCCATTTTCCCGTCCCTCAGGCCCGACGTGCCGCTGGTGACGTACCTGGGACGACAGGATCCGGAGAAGGGGATCGACCTGCTGCTCTACGCAGCGCGGATGCTGGCCGACCGGGGCGTGGCGATGCAACTGGCGTGCGTGGGGGGCTCGAGCTTTGGGCTGCAATACCGCAAGTCGATGGAAGCGATCGCGGAGCACTTGCGGCTGACGGTGTTCTGGAAGGGCCGGGTGAGCAACGAGCTGCGCTCGGCCTTGTTTCGGCAAAGCCGTTGCGTGGTGTACCCGTCGATCCACCGCGAGCCGTTCGGCATGGTGGCGGCGGAGGCGATGAGCTTCGGGACGCCGGTGCTGGTTCCCAACCTGGGCGGGATTACGGAAGTGGTGTGCGTGGAGGGCCGCTGCGCCGGCCTGACTTTCGAAGCCTGGAACACGACCGACCTGGCGAAGCAGCTCCAGCGGATGCTGACGGAGGAGGCGCTATATCGGGAGCTTGCGGGGGATGCCCGGCCGATCGCGGAGAAGTTCAGCGTGGCGGCGATGGCGGATGGGGTGCTCGCGCACATGGGCCTGGCGCCGCGGCCGTGAACCGATTCTTTCTGGACAGCCGTTAATCGCGCCAATAGATTCAGTTGCCACTCGCGCCGGCGAGATGGCGCGGTACAGTTCTACGGCGACGGCGCAGGAGAATGACTGGTCATTTGGCGGGACCCACTCGGGAAGACATGGCCAATATTGCGATCGAAAAACCGCCCGTCGAACCGCGAAAGCGACCGTCATCGACACCGATCCTTTTGCCGCCGCTGCTGTTTCTCGCGGCAATGATGATGGGAGCGGATTTCACGGCGATCGACCTCCGACCACTGAAGGCACTGCAGATCCACTACCCGATGTGGATGGACTACGCGCATTTTCTGATCCCGGGTGCGTGCGCCGTCGTCTGGCTGGTGTCGCTGCGAAAGTGGCCCAATGCCGGGGCGGTCGTTTCCGTCCTGCTGTGCTTCACGCTGGTACCGCTCATTCCACGATACGCGGAGAGTCGAATTGGAAAGGTGCCCGTGACGCGTTGGATCGACTCGAATGACCTGAAATCGATCGAAGCCACGCTCGGCGTGCCCCTCTTCGAGCAAGGATCGCGTGAAGGAACGTTTGTGATCGTTGCGCCCGCAAACGAGCCGCAATTGCGTGCGGAGTTGGCTCGTCTGCAACTTCTCGGCGGTCCGGCCGCCGGATAACCGCGCACGGCAACGGACCGGCCGGGCGGTGCTCAGCGCCCGGGCAGCCGATGAATTTCTGGTCCGTTACCCCGCAGGAGCGACGTGGCACATGGCCAAGATGCCAACGTGGAAGGTGCCGAAGAACCTGGACAAGGCACTCGAGGCCGGCGACGGCATGTGGGAAGACGATCGGTGGTCGCCGATTCTCCTCACGGCCATGTCAGGAACCGAATTAAACGGCCGCGAGATCCCCGTCGCGTGGCAGATCGAGTTCGGTCCCTTCGACGACGACTTCGAAGCGGCGAATGCCGAGCTTGAAGAGAGCGGGATAGAGCCCGATGGATATGGTTGGGGTGAGCACGTGCGTAAGGTCGTCCGAAAGTCAGACCCCGCTCTGGCGAAGAGACTGCATTTGAATGACTGCGAAACAGACACGTGCGTCATCTGGGTTGAATCGGAGCAGGATGCGCGAGGCGTTGTCGAAACGGTCTGGAAGCTGATTCACGCGCGGGGATAATGTTGGTCCGTAAGCCAGCCTCGATGCGCTTGCCCCCTGACGCCGCCGACTCGCAGATCCTGGACGCCGTTCGGGCGTGGGTTGTCGCGCTGGCCGCGGAGGATTACGCCGGCGCGCTGGTCCTGGTCGAAGCTGGACCCCATTGGACGCCGGAGCTGTTGCGCACCGTCATCGCAAACTACGGGAGCATCGAACCGATGCGTGACGGCTCAACGTATCGGGTGACACCGCCCGGCAGCGCGCGTGGCGGCCCACCGCCACGGCACGCAGTGGCCCGGGCCGGCGATCGGATCTCCGTCTGGTTCGATCTACCGCTCAACGGCGAGTGGAGCGACCTGACGGCGACCTTCGACGTGGTCCGACGCCACGGCGGCTTGGTACTGGTACTCGATGACGTTCATGTGATGTGACCGGCCGGCTAACCCGCCGCTGGAGCGGACGGCGGCGGCGGTATACTTCGTTTTCGGTCGGGCGTCGCGCACGCCGCCGCGGCCGCTCAACGGCATTACGTGATCTCGCCCATGACTTACCGCGAACAAGCCGAAGAACTTCGCCTCTCGCTCGCCATGGGCTTGATTGAGAAGGCGGACGTTATTCGATGGGCTGACGCGATTGTCCTGGCTGAAGCCAACCCACCGACGTGGATATTCGATGTCAGCCTCGCGTCCAACGAACCACCGGGCGCCGTTGCTAACCGCTTACGAGATGTCGCAGACGGCATTGACGTCACCGTTCCGGCGCAGAAGGCTCTCGAACGTCTTGCGCGCGCGTTTCGTTCCGGCAAGCTCGCGCCACTTGAAGCGGCCCAAAAGCTCATTTTGTGGGCGAACAGCGCGCAGCTTCCCTGTGAAACGCGGGCTGAAGCATTCGATGTGATGTTTATCGCGGAAGATGTGGCGGACGGCATTTATGGTTCGCTCGCGGATGTCAGCAGCGCCATAGAGCGGTTTCTGACACGGCACGAGGCGGCCTGGCGGACGGGATAGCCAAACTGCAATGGACGGGACTCGCGTTGAGCGTTCTGGTTGGGTAAAAGCCGGTCGGCACGGGCCCGGCCATTGAATGCTGATCCGTTAGTCCGCCCATGAACCCGCTCGCGGAGGTATCCGACAAGATCGTCTCGGCCGGCCAAATGTGGGCGGTCATGGGAGTCGTATCCGTTTTAGTCGGCGCGCTTGCGTTGGCGTCGCGGTCGTGGGGTCTGTTGTTACTGGCCGTT
>DATBFY010000163.1:0-5007 GCA_036558265.1 Tepidisphaeraceae bacterium
TCTGCCAACCCCTGCGACTTCGGATCGGCCTTGAGCTACCCCTTCCACCGCCGATCCACCTCCTGGAACAACTTCCCGTACGCGATCGCCACGTCCCGCATCGTCGCCGGCGTAATCGCGCCAAGCGCCTCGACCACGTGATGATTTGTATATCGCAATCGCTCGTCGCTCAGGCCGCGCAGGATGCTCGCCGCCTGTTCCGAAAAGTTCCCCGCTGGCAATTTCGCCAGCTCGTGCCACGGGCCCCAGATGCGCGACCAGTGCTTGCCCTGGGCAAACAGGTACTGCTGCCATTGCCGGACGATCACGGGGTAGATGTCGTTCCCGTCCCGGAACGAGTAGAACAACTCGTCGGGCAACTTCTCGACGTCGAGGACGGCCAGCAGGTAATCCGCCGTCCGCGCCCGGGCACGCTGGGCGACCTCGTCGCACTTTTTCGCGAAGGTTTCGTTCAGCTTATCGGTCCGCTCCTTGAGCCCAGCTTCATATGCCAGGTACTCGGGCGTCCTGGTCGCCGGGGGTCCTTGCAGCGGCACGATCCGCTCGCTGCAGGCGTCGAACACGCCATAGAGCGAGTAGTAGTCTCGTTGCGGGATGGGGTCGAACTTGTGGTCGTGGCACCGCGCGCACCCCACGGATAGTGCTTGCGTCGTTCGGGTCAGGGTGTCGATGCGGTCGTCGATGATGTCGTGGATTACCCCTAAGAACCTCCGGCCCACCGTCAGGAATCCCATGGCCGCCAGGTCTTCGCGCGGGCAGTCCATCTGGTCGGCTGCGATCTGGAGCTTGAGGAACTGGTCGTATGGCAGATCCTTGTTCAATGCGCGGATCACCCAGTCCCGGTAGTTATGCGAGTGGACGAACCGCGGGTCTTCCCGGTCCGTGTAGACGTAACCCTTGGTGTCTGCATACCGCGCCAGGTCCAGCCAATACCTGCCCCACCGCTCGCCATACCGCGGCGACGCGAGCAAACGATCAACCACCTTCGCGAAGGCGTCGGGCGAGTCATCATGCTCAAACGCCTCGACTTCTTCGAACGACGGGGGTAGTCCCCACAGGTCGTAGTAGGCGCGGCGGATCAGCGTTCGCTTGTCCGCGGGAGGTGATGGGCTCAGGCCCTTCTCTTCCAGCTTCGCCAAAACGAACGCATCGACCGGTGTGCGAATCCAACCGGGGTTCTTCACTGCCGGGATCGCGACTTCCCGCACCGGCTGGAACGCCCAGTGCGATCGAAAATCCTTCGCCGGGGCGGCGGTCTGGGCGGTTTGCGTGCGGGGATCGGGCGCCCCCATCTTCACCCAGGCCTCGAAATCCTGGACGACCGCCGCCGAGAGTTGCTTCTTGGGCGGCATCTGGAGATCCGAATTCGTGTAGCGGATGGCCTGGACGAGCGGGCTATTGTCCGGGTCGCCGGGGAGGATGGCGGGCTTGCCCGATTCGCCGCCTTTGAGCACCGCCTCGCGCGAGTCGATCCTGAACCCGCCCTTGATCTTCTGTGCCTCGGCGCTGTGGCACTTGTAGCACTCGGCCGTAAGTATTGGCCGGATCTTCTTTTCGAAGAACTCGGTGCCGTCGTCCGCCGCATGCGCGAACATGCACAGGCAGAGGGATGCCAGGACTGACAGTAAGCAGATCCGACCGAGTGACATGAGCAATCCAGTATACCGCCTCACGTTGGTTGGCGTGGCCACTCGGTTACGGCAAATCGCGTTGCCTGTTCGATTTCGAGCAAGCGATTGTACTTGGCGAGGCGTTCGGATTGGCGGATCGAGCCGACCTTGATCTGGTCGCCGCCCCAGCCGACGGCCAGGTCGGCCAGCCAGTCGTCCTCGGTCTCGCCGCTGCGGGCGCTGATCGTGACGCGCCAGTCGGCGGACTTGGCGAGATTGAGCGCCTCGGCGGCTTCGGTCAGGGTGCCGATCTGGTTCACTTTCAGGAGCAGCGCGTCGGCCGCATTGGATTTGATCGCCCGCTGAATGCGCTGCGGATTGGTGCAGAGGAAGTCGTCGCCGAGCGTCAGCGCGCGGCCGCTAAGCCGCAAGCGGAGGCTGGGCCAGTGGTTCCAGTCTTCTTCCGATAGACCATCTTCGAGACTGACGATTTTGAACTCGTCCACCCATTTTGCGAGGCGCTCGATCATCTGATCGCTCGAGAGCGCCGCGGACCCGATGTGATATCGCCCATCCCGGTGGAAATGGGTGGAGGCGACATCTACGGCCAGGGCAACTTCGCGTCCCAACTCATAGCCGCCCAACTCGATGGCCTGGCGGGCGTCGGCGAGCATGTCCTCGACCGATTTGAACGGCGGCGCCAGGCCGCCCTCGTCGGCCTTGAGCGAGCGCATGCCGTACTTGCTCGCGATCAGGCGTTCGGCCGCGCGATAAACGGCATCGACGACGGCCAGTCCGTCATCGATCGATGTTGCGGCGGTGGGGACGACGAGGATGTCCTGGAACTCGACTTGCCCGCCGGCGTGCTTGCCGCCACTGAAGAGGTTGACGGTCAATCGCGGGAGGGAGTTGGCCTGCCGTCCCACGAGCCTGGCAAAGTGCTCATAAAGTGGCGTTCGCGACGCTACCGCACAGGCACGGGCAAAAGCGATCGAAACCACCAGGATGGCGTTGGCGCCCAGGCGTGCCTTGCTGGGCGTTCCGTCGAGATCGATCATGGTGCGGTCGAGTTGCACTTGGCCATCAATGGCTTGGCCGACCAATGCGCCGGCGATCTCGCTATTGACGTTTTCGACGGCGCGGCGGCAGCCCAGGTCGCCGTAACGCTTCGGATCGTTGTCGCGGAGTTCGACGGCCTCGGCCGAGCCGGTCGAGGCGCCGGATGGGACGGAGGCACAACCGACCGCGCCGCCGGCCAGGCGAACCGTCGCCTTGACGGTTGGCCGGCCCCGGCTGTCGAGCACTTCGATCGCGCGCACCTGTTCGATGAATGCCAAAAGCGTCACTCCCTGTGCAGAAATGTCTCGATCAGGTCGTCCATGTCGTCGGGCAGGCCGTTCATCATCGTCAGGACGACGGCCCGTTGCCAGGCGCGCTGGTCAGGAGTCAGGTATTCCAGTGGGGATCGGCCGGCCACGCGCGCGAGCAGGCAGCCGAGCGTGTGGCGGACGGCGAATTCCTCCAGATCCCCCGCCCAGCGCACCTCGCCCAGGGCCTGACGATAGGTCTGCCAGTAGAGCCGCGCCGCGCCGGCGAAGGCGGGGCGATGTTGTGGCAGATGGTGGCCCTTGCTCAATAAATGTGTGAGGGAGAACCCTAAATCGAACGCAGGGTCACCGAAGTGGATCACCTCGTGATCGAGGAGAATCAGACGCCCGTCGTGAATCAGCACGTTTTTGGGGCTGTAGTCGCCGTGGACGAGGGTCAGTTGGCGGACGTTGGTCTCGAAGATCAGTTCCTTGAGGAATGCCTTGGCCTCGGGCACCTGGGTGGCGGTGTAGCGGTAGTAGGGCTCGACGCGGAGGGATTCGAAGAAGGAGCGGTCGCCGAAGAGCGCGCCGAATTCGACGCGCCGTTCCCAGCCGCGGCGATGGATCGTGCCCAGGAGATGACCGAACCGATCGACGTGCGCGGGGTCGATACGGCCGGACAGGAGAAGCGTCTTCCAGTTCTCATGCGGCTGGGGGACGGCCTCCATGGCGAGGAGGTGATGGGCGGGGTCTTCGAAGACCAGCGGCGTGATCGTGCCGGGCGGGGCGATCTCGGCGAGGTACTTTAATCCTAAGGCTTCGCGTTCGATGCGGCGGGGGTCGCTGAACCAATCGACCGCGACGCGGAGCTTGGCCAGGGCCTGCTTGAGGACCCAGGCTTCGCCGGACGGACGTTCGACGAGCACGGTACGGTTGGAGACGCCGCCGGCGAGGACTTGGATGCGCGGGTGTTCGTCGGGGGCGATTCGGGCGGTGGCGCGGAGGTAGGCGAGGAGTTGGTCGGGATTTTCGATGTCGAGTGGATTGTTGGACATCGGAGGCGTCAAGACGCAAAAACGTAAAGACGTAAAACGTAAAGCGGCGATCGAACCCGGCAGTTGTCTTCACACCGGAGTTGCGTGCCGAGTGTCTCGGGCGGCTGCTCCCTGCGTGGCGAAGACACGGGCGGGCCGCCCGTGCCACATGAACGGCGTTCCGCACAGTGGAACCTACACGCCCATCAGGTGCTCGAGGATGGCCATTTCCAATTCCTCGTAGTCGCGGTTGGCGACGGCTTGTTTTTCGATGTTCGAATCGAAGGTGCGGACCTTTTCGACCAGGTGCAGGAACATCTTGCGGCTGTTGGCAAGGTGCCTCGTGGCGTGCTCGGGCTTGCTGGTGCGCATGGCCTTGGTGTCGAAGGCGACCATGGCGCCGGTCTTGGCGTAGCCGGCCTGCTCGAGGACGCGGACCTGGTTGAAGGCGGTGCGGAGGTTGGCCGAGCCGAAGGACTTGTCCTGGTCGTATTTCAGGCCGTTCTGGTCGTTCAGGTGGACGCTCCAGAGCTTGCCCATCGACAGCGCGAAGGCCATGTCGTCGGAAGGGTCGAGTCCGGCGAGGAGCGAGTGGGCGGTCTCGATGAGGCCGCCGACGCGCTTCGGGTCGTTCGAGATCGACGCCAGCGCCAAGGCGTGGCCGATCGTGGGGATGTAGGCCTGGTCCATCGGCTCGTTGGGCTTGGGCTCGATGGCGATGCGGATTTTCGCGTCATGGGCGAGCATCGCGTTGACGG
The DNA here is from genome assembly GCA_036558265.1 of Tepidisphaeraceae bacterium. Classification (GTDB taxonomy): domain Bacteria; phylum Planctomycetota; class Phycisphaerae; order Tepidisphaerales; family Tepidisphaeraceae; genus RYN-433. Next base: position 4,713 of record DATBFY010000163.1, read on the forward strand.
CGTCGAGCAGCCATTTGTGGGCGTCGATGGCGCGCTTGGACTCGCGGGCGTAGGTCCCCTCGCGCGCCAGCCACAGCACGACGATGCCGCAGTTCATCAGGTTGGAGATGTCGATGCAGCGCTTGGCGCGGTCGATGGCCCACTGGCGGAGCCTGGGGTCGTTGTTGGTGAAGGCGCCGTCGATCGTGCGGGGGTCCTCCCAGAGGCGGGGGGCGGTGACCTCGGTGAGCAGGCCTTCGTTGTCGAGCGTCCGCTTCATCTCGCGGGCCTCGCGCTCGATCTGCTGGGGGTTCTT
>DATBFY010000164.1:0-6610 GCA_036558265.1 Tepidisphaeraceae bacterium
TCCCGCCACATGGCGAAATCGTGCACCATCGCGACCCAGAGGAGCGAAAACGGCGGGATGACCTGGCGCACGCGGCACGGATATCGCGACTGGGTCAGGCCGCTGGGCAAGCGGGATTCGTTGAACAGGAGGAGGGACTTACGCGCGAGTCGGTCGTCGCCGCTGACGGCGTAGGTGGCCAACGCTTCCAGGCGCGCGTCGCCGACATACATGAGCTGCTCGTAGTACGGGCAATCGACGTAGGTCTCGTGGGCGCACATCTGCAGGCCGCGCATCAGGATCGGCACGCTTTCGACCAGCCGCGGGTCGGATGCGTCGAACTGGGCGCGCATCTCAAGGGGGTAGCGGGTTTCCTTGAGGATGAGGTTCAACTCCAGCGGATCGTCCGCCATCTCGACGATGAGCTCGACGTACCGGCCGGCTTCCCACCAGAGCGTTTCGAATTCGCGACCGGTCCCGCCGTCGGGCCGGAAAGTGTCGCCCACGCCGATGAAATACTTGCCGTCGATCGCGTTGCGATCGCCTTTTTTCTTATGAGCCGGGTCGGGGGTGTCGAAGAGCGACTCGGCCCAGGCAAGCCGGACGACCGAGCCGCGGCCGCCCGTCGTGACGACGACCGGGTAAGCGCAATAGTAGTTTTCCAGGTCGATGACGATCCGCCTTCGCGCGTGCGGCTCGAACTGCAGCGGCTGGTGGTTGGCCAGCCTTGCCTGCAATGCCTCGCGCTCGTCGGGCAGGTCATGCGCCGGGTCGATGGGCACGCCGGCGGATTCGACTCCCGCGCCCAACTCCCCGACGTGCCGGACCCGTCCGGCGCGCACGTAGCGCTCCACCATCGCGGGAAGGATCGCGGGCCGCATCAGGTGGCTGGGCCCGGCCTCCATGCGTCCGGCGGTAACCGCGGCCTGCCGCACGGCGGCGGACGTCCACCCGTCCCCGTCGCCGCGATGGAAGTTCCACGCGAACCGCTGGCCGTCGATCTCCACCCGCGCCCCGGTTCCCCACGCCAGGCCCGACGGCGCGAACGTGTAGCCCGGCAGCACCATCGATTCCCATGGCGCCACGCCGGTCGCCAGCAGTTCGAGGTAAGGCTCGTCGCAGGCCACCAGCAAGCCGTGGTCGACCGACATCTGCGCGTAGGGTGAGAGGGCCGCCCCCAGGCTCCAGACGCGGGCCACGAGCGTGTGCCGGCCGGCGGGGAGCGCGAGTTCGTAGGATTCGAAGAACCAGTTGTCCGCGTCGCCGCGCTCGGGCCCGCGCCCGATCAGGACGCCGTCGCAATAAAGCTGGTAGCGCTCGTCGGCGGAAACGTGAAGGCGGATCGTTTCCTCCGCCGCGAGCTTGAAATGCCGCTTGCAGGCGATGACGAACGGCATCGCGCCCGGGTCGGGATGGGCGATCCAGCGCGCCGGCCAGGCGCCGCGCGTCCAGAGCGTCTTGCCGCGGTCGCGATGGACGAAGGGATCGGCGTCAAGCCTCACACGCATCTTCGCGAGTTTACCCAGATTGCGGCGTCATTGTGGGCGCGAATGCCGGCTTGGGGCCGGACTCGAAGACCCGCACCCGCGATCGGACCCAGGGACTTTCAATTTCTTGTTGACCTGGCGTCACCGGCGTCAGTAGCGTAACGGCCAAGGGAGACCTTTCGCGGAGAAAATGCCATGTCTGCTGCTTCCCTCTCGCGCGCATCGTTCGAGACGCTGGAATCCCGACACCTGTTTTCACTGGTTATCGCGATCGACGCCGGCACGAGCGGCGGGGACCTGTTCGGTCGCAACGTAAGCGCGATCGGGCTGGGCCTGCCACAGGACGGGCTGCAACTCCCCGCCCCACCGTTTGGCCTTGCCGGAACCACGATTCCCGACCAGACCGAAGCCGCCTTGGACTTGCGCGGCTCCTACCGCGGGGGCGCACCGATCACCGGCGTCGGCGGCACGCGGTTGCTCGTGGACGTGACGCGCCAAGGCCCGGGGACGATCACCGGGTCGCTTCGATTGCCGCACCTGGGTCAATCGTTCTCCGGGACGGCGGCGATCACGTTCCTGGGCAACCGGCGATTCACGTTCGTGATGACCAGTGGTTCGGACTATGCGTCAATCGAGGGCCGGGCCAACCGCGACGGGACGTTGACCGGCTCGGCGGTCCTGGTGAGCAACGGGCTTCGCCGCGATGCGCTGTTTGCCGTCAGTCGGCGCCCGACGGAAACCGTGGTGGCGTGATGCAACCGACAGCGCGACCAGCACGCGCCTCTTCGCGTTGTCGCCCGCTGCCGGTAGATTGGCGGTATGGCTGCGCCACAGATCCTCACGACCGTCGTCGGCTCCTATCCCGTCCCGGACTGGCTGGCGGCGCTGCCGAGCCAGCAGGCGCTGCTTGATGCGACGCGCGTGGTGTTCAAGACGCAGGAGATGGCCGGCATCGACGTGGTCGCGGACGGGGAGCTTTACCGCTTCGACGTCAACCACCCCGACACCAACGGGATGATCGAGTACTTCATCCGCCCGATGCGGGGTGTGCGCAGCGCGGTCACGCGCGCGGACATCGACGAGTTCGCGCGCCAGGAAGGGATGTCGTTCCGGGCCGAACCCGCGGGCGTGGTCGAGGGTCCGATCGACGAGGGGACGCTGAACCTGCCGCGTGATTACCGCCGGGCCCGGGCCCTGACCAGGCACCCGCTCAAGTTCACGCTGACCGGGCCGCACATGCTCTCCAAGACGCTGATGGACCATCATTACAAGAGCAAGGCGGACCTGGCGCTGGCGATCGGAGAGGCGCTGGCGAAGCAAGTCAGCGGCCTCGACCCGCAGGTGCTCCAGGTCGATGAGGCCAACATCACCGGCCACCCCGACGAGGCGGATTGGGCGGCGCGGGCGATCAACGTCGTGCTCGACGCGGCGAGAAGTCCTCAAAAGGCGGTACACCTGTGCTTCGGCAACTACGGCGGGCAGTCGATCCAGCGGGGCCACTGGTCGAAGCTGATTGGTTTCCTCAACCAGCTCCACACCGATCACGTCGTGCTCGAATTCGCCTTCCGCGGCTACGACGAGCTGGTCCACTTCAAGGAATTGCGCCCAAAGATCGCGATCGGCCTGGGCGTGATCGACGTGAAGGTCAACACGGTCGAGTCGCCCGAGACCGTCGCCGGACGCATCGAGCATGCCGAACAAATCCTGGGCCCCGGGCGCGTGCGTTGGGTACACCCCGACTGCGGGTTCTGGATGAATAGACGGAGTGTGGCGGATCGGAAGATGGACGCTCTGGTGCAGGGTCGAGACCTGTACCTGGGGCGGCGTTGATCAGCAGAACGTTCGCGCGTCCAGCAGGGCCTTGGCGCGATTCCAAATCCCGCCGCGCATCTGCCGCACGAACGCTTCCTCGTCCGGGATCTCTTCCTCGATCGCTTCGGCCATCATCGCCAGCTTCTCGAGCGCGTGCGGGCCGGGGCTCTCGACCTCGGCCGGCACGGCCAGGCGGAAATAATCCGCCCGCGCAACCTCGCCCGGCTCGCGGACGTGCATGGTCGGCTGCGATTCGCCACCCGCCGAGATGAAGCACTCGGGCAGGTGGATCCCGCGTTCGTAGAAGAATCCGTAAAAGCCGCCCGCGTCGTCGTCTTCTCCCTCCTCCGCGGGCCCATCCGGCGACGCGCGCTCGCCGTTCTCGCAGATGATCATCGACGAGCCGGAAAAGTCGTCGTCCCAGGCCGCGACGGCCAAGGTCTTGAGTTCCCGGGAGAGCGCGGCGGCCAGGGCCGTGGTCATGACGGCGTCGCAATTGTGGAACCAATGCACGGTCTGAACGAGCACGGACCAATCCGGCACCTGGCGCATGGAAATCAGGAACGTGTGGCGCTGGTCCGAGCCACCCTCGATCCCGGCGTCGGGGCTCATCGCCGCGGGGCGCACGTCCGGCCGGTGCTCTTTGACGCCCGGGCGCCTGGCGAGCGCCGCCGACACCGCCCCGATCGGTGCTCGAACCGCCATGAAGCTCCAGCCGTCCTGCCCGTAGACGAACGACTCGATCCCCAGGCGCATGACCCGCGCCAGGGCCGCGTCGTCGGCAACGAGCGTGGTGCCGTTCTCGGTCCTGCCCGACAGCACGCCCCGTTCGATGAGGTACGGGATCACCTGCTCTTTCACGTTGGCGAAGAAGTCCTCGACCTTGTCCCGGCCCGATGCTTCGTCGATCGAGAGGTATTTCATGGCAGCGATCTCCTCCGAGGATTCAATAGACGAACGGCACCAGCGCAGCGACCTCCCGGCGGAACCGCTGGTACTGCTCGCCGAACTCGCGCGTCATCAGCGCCTCCTCGCGCCGCATCTTGATTAAAAGCGCAATCAGGATCAGCCCGAAGCCAATGAACGCGTCGCCCGTGCCCGCGGCGATCGCGCTCCCCAGCACCGCCAGCAGGAACCCGCTGTAGATCGGGTGCCGCGCCCAGCGATAGGGTCCGGTGCGGATCAGCTCGTGGTCTTCCTTGAGCGTGATCATCCCGCTCCAATAGCGGCCCAGGTGGACGCGCGCCCAGACGGCCAGTGAGTGGCCCGCGAGCGTCATCGCCACGCCGACCAGCTCCAGCGGTCGGCTGTCGTAAAGTCGGCCGTAGATCAGCCCGCGCCCAAAATGGTGGAAGATCAGGAGGAAAGCTGCCACCAGCGGCAAGACGTGCATCATCCGCGCCGCCCATCCTTCCGACGAGCGCGTGCGCCCTACAAACAATGCCGATATGAACCAGTACGCCGACCAGGCCATCCACGCGAACCCGCATATCGCCAGCGGCTCGATCTCCCACATGAGCGGACAGGAATATCCGAACGCTGCTGAAAGAAAAAGGACGATCCGCGCGTGCGTCTTCCACTTTTGCCTTGTGCCCGTTGCCTTTTGCCTTCCCACCCACGCGGCTACAGTGGCCGGCATGCTCCAAGTCAAAGCCATTGACCTGCGACTCTTCAACATGCGGACGCGATTGCCGTTTCGCTACGGCATCGTGACGCTGCGCGCCTGCCCGCATCTGTTTCTCAAGCTCACGCTGGATGTTGACGGCAAGACCTTCACCGGCGTCGCCGCCGACCACCTGCCGCCCAAATGGTTCACCAAGAACCCGCAGACCCCGTTCGAAGACGATTTGCGCGACATGATCGAGCTGATCCGCCATGCCGCCGATCACGCGGCGCTGGCCGGATCACAACCGGACCTCTACTCGCTGGTCAGCCGCGTCTATTTCGAGCAGTCGATCTGGGGACGGGAGAAGGCCTTTCCCCCCCTGCTCTATAACTTCGGCGTCAGCCTGGTCGAGCGGGCGGCGATCGAGGCGTTCTGCAAGGCGACGCGGACGACCTTCGCCACCGCCGTGCGCGAGAACCTTCTGGGTATCCGCTTCAGCGGCTTTGCCGACCAGCGACTGATGCTCGATTACGCGGAACTGGGTGACACCCAGCCCGCCCAGTGGCTCCCAAAACAGCCGCTCCGGCAGATTACGGCCCGCCACACGGTCGGACTGGTCGATTACCTCACGGACGATCAGATCCCCCCTGCCGATCGCGTGGACGACGGCCTTCCGCAATCGTTCGAGGCGTGCATCCGATACTACGGCCTGCGCCACTTCAAGCTGAAGATCGCCGGCGACGTCGAAAAAGACCTGGATCGTCTCAGGCAGATCTTCACCATCATCGCCCGCCACGTCAGCGGCAATTGGGCCTTCACCGTGGACGGAAACGAGAACTACAAACAGATCGGCGCCTTCCGCCAGTTGTGGGAGCGACTGGCCGCCGACCCGTCGGTCAAGCCGCACCTGCCGCGGCTGATCTTCGTCGAGCAACCGCTCCACCGCGACGTGGCGCTCTCGGACCAGGTCAAATCGGAGCTGGCCGCCTGGCCGACGCGCCCGCCCATCATCATCGATGAGTCCGACGGCGAGCCGGGGGCGCTCATCCGTGCCCTGGACTGCGGTTACGTCGGCACCAGTCACAAGAACTGCAAGGGAATCGCCAAGGGGATCGCCAACGCCTGCCTCCTGGAGAGCCGCCGCCGGACCGACCCGCACGCGACGTACCTGCTCTCGGGCGAGGACCTGTCGAACGTCGGCCCGGTGAGTCTCCAGCAGGACCTGGCCGTCTGCGCCGCCCTGGGTATCCAGAGCGTCGAGCGCAACGGCCACCACTACTTCAAGGGACTGTCGATGCACTCGCCCGCGGTTCAGGAACAGGTGCTCGCGCACCACGGCGACCTCTTCCGCCGGCACGAGACCGGTGGCTTCGCGACGCTGAACGTCAGCAACGGACACCTGGCGACCGGCAGCGTCGTGGACGCCCCCTTCGGCGTCGCCTTCGAACTGGACACGACCCAATTCACGCCCCTGCGAGACTGGCGGTTCGATCCGGGGACGAACAACGGGTAATCGTCATTCGTCACTTCTTGCGCAATTCTTGCGCCCCGCCGTTGACTTCATTTTCCCAGCCCCCCATATTGTGATCCGAATTCCAACCCCAGCGGCTGATGGATTCAACGCCGCCGGCCCTTGAATGGAGTCTGCCATGGCCAACAACGATTCTGCCGCCGTCGCCAACGCCTCCTCGTCGATCGCCAACCACTCGCCCACCGTGGTCCTCTT
>DATBFY010000165.1:0-3967 GCA_036558265.1 Tepidisphaeraceae bacterium
ATATTTCCGACCCACTGGAATTCGTTCTCCTGTTCGTTCAACGGGCAGTTGCACTGGTTGATGCCGAGCGAATAGCCGAATGAGAATCCGCCCGTGCCGTTGATCGTGAACGCCGGCATGCCCGACGTGTAATAGTCGTCGACGTTCAGCCCCGGGATTCCCGCATCCTTGGCGGGCGACGTGCCCAGTCCGTTCGGGTTCACGAACACGCGATAGCGGAAGAATCCGAAACGGAAGTCCGCCAGCCAGTTCGGGCGGATCACGTAATCCGCGCCGTACGACAGGCTCTGGTTACGCAGTGACGCCGCGCCGCCGAACGCCGTCGTCGAGAAGTTCGGCCCGCCGGCGGCAAACCCGAACGCGCCCGGAGCCACCTGCGACACCTGCAGAAAGCTGTATCGCCCGAACATGTGCAGCTTCTCGGTCTGGTACCGGTCGCCGCGCACGTCGAAGGAATCGTTGGTCACTGCGCCCACGCCCGACGCGCTGTAGTTCGGCACCGCGCCGGAGACGCCGCTCAGGTTGGGCAGCGGAATCGCCTTCAACAGATTCAGCGCCTGCGGCGAAAGTCGGTTGGTAGGAATCTTATTACCCGGGAACTGCGTGCGCGACGCCAGGGGCGCATTGCAGTCGCCGCCCGGGCAGGGGTCGAAAATCGCGGTGGGGAGGTCGCTCAGGTCGCCGTTGCGCTCGTCGGCGGTTGGCACGCGCGTCAACAGCGAGCCGCCGTTCCGCTGGCGGCTGCCCTGATAATCGCCGAAGATGAAAGTCTTGTCCTTTTGAATGGGCGCGCCCAGCGAGCCGCCGAACTGGTTCCACAGCGTGAACGGAACGAACCGGCCGTTCGTGCCTGGAATCGGCTGTGACTGCGCGAACGGATCCCGCGCCGCCCCATTCGCATCGCGGCGGTACCAAAAGCCGCTGCCATGCAGGTTGTTCGTCCCCAACTTGGTCTGCGCCGAAATCACCGCCTGGCTGGCCTGGCCGAATTCGGCGTCGTAGGCCGTCGTCGTGATCTTCAATTCAGAGACCGCATCGAGATTCGGCGTGATCACCGGCTCGCCGAGCACCGATTCGCGATTGTCGGTGCCATCCAACTGGAACGAGATGCCGCCCCAATACTGGCCGCCGATGGTCGGACGGTAGACGTCCTGCGGCTGTTCGCTGGCGGCGGTTGTGCCCGTCGCCTGTACTCCTGGCACCAGGAAGTAGAGGCGGCTCATGTCGCGCTGGAACACCGGCAGCTCCTGGACAGCCTTCTGCGTCATCGTGTCCGACACGTCTGACCGCTCCGTCTTGAGCAGCGGAGCCTCGGCGGTGACGCTCACCACCTCCCCCACGCTCCCGACCGCAAGTTTGGCGTCGATCTGTGTGGAAGCGTCCACCTCCACGTTGACGCTTTGCAGAACGTAGGCCTGGAACCCGGGCGCCTCGATGCGGACCTGGTAAGCGCCCACGATCAGGTGCGTCTGGCTGTAGTTCCCGGACTCGTTGGTGACGGTCGTATACGACACGCCCTTTCCGGTGTCCGTGATCATCACCTTAGCCCGCGGCACCGCGGCGCCGCTGGCGTCCGTTACCGTTCCGACGATGCTGCCGTAGACCGCTTGGGCGCGCGCGGTGAATGGCAGAGAAACCGAGAGCAATGCAAAGGCGGCGATAGCGCAAACAGACTTCCGCATAAGTACCCCTCCTTGGTGAATCACACCGTTCGTTGGAGGGATGCTATCAGGAACTCCGACGCGACGCAAGGCTTTTGTCGCAGGCGGTTGCCCCCTCCCGTGCCCCCCGAAACTTGTGCCGAACCTCGCGCCTGACCTGCCCCCTCCGCCCACGCTGCTCTTGACATGAAGTACTTTGTTGTTTAAAGTTATTCCCGTGAGCAACTCCAACCCGCACCGCCGCTGGCTGCCCGCCGAGATGTCGCGTCCGCCCTTCCTCGATCCCTCAGCGCGCCCCGGCCCCATCCGCCGGCATTACGCGCTCCTGATCAATCCGTTCTACCCGAAGGACCCCAACGCCAGTTTCGGCAAGCACGTCCTCACTCCGAGCCTTGCCCTCACCAGCTTCGCCGCCGCCACGCCCGAACACTGGGAGCTCCGCTATTGGGACGAAAACCTCCTCGACGGCCGCCCGCCCCACGATCCCATGCCCGAACTCGTCGGCATCACCGTTCACCTGACCTTCGCCCGCCGCGCCTTCGACCTGGCAGAGTGGTACCGCGCGCGCGGCAGCAAGGTGATCCTCGGCGGACTCCACGTGCTCTCGTGTCCCGACGAATGCGCGCCGCACGCGGACGCACTGGCCGTCGGCGATGGCGTGCCGCTCTGGCCGCGCATCCTGGCCGACGTCGAGGCCGGCCGACTACAGCCGAAATACGCGGCCACCTACGACAGCGACTACCGCCTTGATCCCGCGCCCCGCCGCTCCATCCTCCCGCGCAAGAGTTTTCTGACCACCACCAGCTTGATCGCCACCCGCGGTTGTCACAACCGCTGCGGCTTCTGTTATCTCGCCACCGACGGCCTGCGCATGCCCTACCGCATGCGCGAGCCGCGACAGATCGCCGAGGAGTTCGCGGCTGACCGGCAGCCCTACGCCGTCTTCATCGACAATAATCTCGGCTCGAACCGGCCGTATCTTCGCGAGCTGTGCCGCGCGCTGCGGCCGCTGCAAAAGATCTGGAGCGCGGCCGTCTCCATCGACGTCACCGACGACCCGTCCCTCATCCGCGACATGGCTCTCGGCGGATGCACCGGCGTCTTCGTGGGCTTCGAATCGCTCGCCGACGAGAACCTCGCCGACGCCGGCAAGAAAACCCCCAAGACCGCCGATTACGCCCGACGCGTCCGCCTGCTGCACGACCACGGCATCCAGGTGAACGGCTCCTTCGTCCTCGGCTTCGATCACGACCGCAAGGACGTCTTCGCCCGCACCGCCGATTGGATCGAGGAGAACCGCATGGAATGCGCCACCTTCCACATCCTGACGCCCTATCCGGCCACGCCGCTCTTTCGCCAGATGGAAGCCGAGGGTCGCCTGCTGCACCGCGACTGGTCGCTCTACGACACCGCCCACACCGTGTTCCGGCCCAAACACATGACGCCCGAAGACCTCGACGAGGGCTACGCCTGGATCTACCGGCGCCTGTTCTCCCACGCCTCCATCTGGCGCCGCCGCCCGGAAGACTGGCGCGCCGTCCCGCCGTATCTCGGAATGTCGTACCTCTATAAGCGCTCCAACCGCCTCTGGCGATACCTGATCAAATACCACCTCGTCCAGGCCGCCTGGCGACCCCTGGTCGAGCTGACCCGCCTGCGCCACCTGCGCTACCGCCGCGAGCTGGCCGGCCCCGAACCCGCTCTCTCCCCCGGAACCAACCTCGTAGCCCCCGGCGTGTGACGCGATTTGCCTATTTTCCGTCCCCGCGCCGCCGCGCCGGGTCGATGAACAGCCACGCGATCGACGACACCAGGTACAGCGCCGACAACACGTGCAACGGCATGCTCCAATCGCCGTACTTCTCCACGATGTACGCCAACACGATAGGGCTCATGATCCCGCCCACCTGCCCCGCCGTATTCATGGTCGCGCTCAGGACCGCTGCATGGCGCCCGCCGAGATCGATCGCCGTAGCCCAGCTCGGCGCCAGCGTGAACATCGAGAGCGCCCCCGCCACTGCGATCAGCGTCCCCGCCGTCTTGGCGTCCGCCGCCAACGTCCCGCTCAGCATCACGATCGCCGCCAGCAGGTACGCCCCGGTCCCGACGCCCGACCGGCCGATGCGCACGCCGAAACGCCGCGAAAGCGCGTCCGTGGTCATTCCCCCGGTGATATCGCCGATCACGCTGAGCAGCAGCGGCAGTCCGGAGAAGATGGCCAATTGTGCGCTCTGCATCCCGCGCGCTTTGGCTAAATAAGTCGGCAGCCACGTAATAAAGAAGTAGAACCCGTACGTATTGGCGAC
>DATBFY010000166.1:0-15218 GCA_036558265.1 Tepidisphaeraceae bacterium
CCTGGTGAGCCAGAACCGCGCCGGCGAGAAGGACCGCATCCGCGCCGACCTCGATTACCAGGTGAACCTCAAGGCCCATCTCGAAGTAATGCAATTGCATCGCAAGATCGACCGCATCGAACGCGCCGTCGCCGATCTGGCCGGTACCGGCGCGGCGGGAAACCCGACGCCCACCTCCGCATCCGAGCAAATGCTCAGCGTCGGTCCCGAAACGCGAAAGAAGAGTCCCTGAACGTTAGCCAGAGGGCAGGTCCCGCACGATGGTCGTAGCAAATGTCAAAGTTAACGGTGACGGAGCCGTCGCGGTCGATTCGTCGCTCCTGGCGAGCATCCCCCTTTTCTCCAAGCTCACCGCCGACGAGCTCGCCGCCCTCACCCGCCTCCTCCGCGCCCGCCGGTTCGCCACCGGCCAGAGCGTCGTCCTCATCGGCGACGACGGCACCGACTTCTACATCGTCCAGCGCGGGCAGGTCACCGTCAGCCACCCCGACGAGACCGGCGCCGAGGTCAAGCTCGCCGAGCTCGAGCCCGGCAACTTCTTCGGCGAGATTTCATTGCTCGACGGCGGCCCCCGCACCGCCAACGTCACCGCCGCCTCCGACGCCACCCTCCTCTGGCTCGAACGCGCCGATTTCGTGCAGTTCCTCCTCGCCCATCCCCAGGCCGCGGTTCACATCCTGACGGTCCTGGGCGCCCGCCAGCGCGACCTCCTCGAAAAACTCCGCGGCATCCGCAACGTCAACGAGGCCGTCGCCGGCGAACAGACCAGGCTCCAGCGCATCCTCTCCCGCTGCGCCTCGCTCTTCGCCAGCGAACGCTTCCTGCTCGCCAACCTCTTCTTCTTCGTCTCCTGGATCGCCATCCACACCTGGCTCTATCGCGACAAGATCACCTGGGTCGATCAGCCGCCGACCTTCTTCTGGCTGGGCTTCATGATCACGCTGGAGGGGATCATCGTCGCGATGTTCGTCCTGAACTCCCAGCGTCGCCAGGCCGAGCGCGACCGCGTCCGCGCCGACCTCGAATACCAGGTCAACGTCAAGGCCCACGTCGAGGTCATGGAACTCCACCGCAAGGTGGACCGCCTGCTCGAAGCCGCGCACGTCAAGAAGTAACGATCGGTTTCACTCCGCCGTCCAGAGCTCGACGCGCCCGCTCGCGGTTTCGCACCGCAGAATGCCGCAAGATTGCACCCTCCCATTGACGCCCCCTCACGCCCCCCGATACGATCGCGGGACTAATCGTCGTACCGAGCTCGGCCGCCTGTCACGTTTGCGCGCGCGCCGGGGCGCGGCGGGTGCACTAGGACCGCGAGGATGCAGCAAAAGCGTGCGGAAAAGGCGAGCGCGACCGGCGGCAGCAACAACAGCGCCGGCGGCAACCCCCCTCCCGGCGCAAAGTCCGCGAAGAACACCCCCACCAAGCCTCCTACCCCAAAGGTCGAAGAGGTCACCGATCTCCAGCCCGTCGCCCTGGGCAAAAGCTCCGACGAAGAGCTCATGCGCCGCACCCAGAACGGCGACAAGAGCGCCTTCTCCATCCTCTACGACCGCTACAGCTCCGCCGTCCTCTCCTACCTCTACCGCATGCTCGGCAACGTCGAGGACGTCGAATCCATCGGCCAGGAGGTCTTCCTCCGCGCCTTCCGCTTCGCCCCCACCTACCGCTTCCCCCAGAAGTTCTCCACGTGGCTCTTCACGATCACGCGAAACCTGGCGATCAATCACTCGCGCCGCCGAAAACGCTCCCCCGTCCGCAACATCACCGAGCTGAACCTCGAAGGCGTGGACATCAGCGGCGACCCCTACCAGGTCGCCAGCCGCGCCACCGACGACCTCGAAAAACAGGAGGAGATCGCCCGCGTCCTCAAGGCCCTCGACGACCTGCCCACCGACCAGAAGGAAGTCATCGTCCTGGGCGTCTTCCAGGACATGAGCTACGCCCAGATGGAGGAGATCACCGGCACCAAGGCCGTCACCCTCCGCAGCCGAATGTTCCACGGCCTCAAGAAACTCGCGAGCCTGATCGGCCGCCCCGCGGAAGCCGACCGGTAGTATCAAACACGAAATGGCCCAGCAGCAGACCGATCTCGAGAGCGAGCAGTTCATGACCCTCCTGACCGACGCCCTGCGCGCCGGTCCGGGCAGCCCCGAGTGGCACCAGGCCATCGGCATCCTCCGCGCATCGGGCGCCGCCGCCAACGCCGACGAGTACCAACTGCTCGTCCGCGCCCGCGAAGACCTGGAGAGCGGTCGCGATTACCGCGCCGTCAAGCCCGGAGCCGGATTCTCACGCAAGGTACTCCAGGGCATCGAAGAGGAGGCCGGCCCCAGGCCGCGCGGGCTCCCATCCGCAAACCTGATCGCCTGGCTCGCCGGCGGTGTGATCCTCGCCGTCGCCGTCGTGGTCGCCGTCATCCTCCTGCGAAAAACGCCCGAACCAGCGAACAACGGCGCGATCGAGCAGCTCAAGAACACCTACTTCATCAACCCCGTCGCCCAGTTGAACTTCGACAACGCCCCCACCGACATCGGCCCCGAGTGGAAGCTCGTCGGCGACGTCCCGCTGAAGGTCCGCCCGCGCGACGGCCTCTACCCCGCGACGACCCAGCCCACCACCGCCAGGACCGAAAACCCCCTCTACAAGTCCGGCGTCATCGTGCTCGCCGAATCCATCCCCCCCGACCAACCTCGCCTGCTCGACGTCACCTTCAAGGCCCCGCGGCCGACCGACGCCATCATCCCCGAGGTCTTCATCGCCCAGGGCCCCCCCGAAGAGGGCCCCAACGGCAGCGGCCGCGAGCTCGTCTGGCAACTCAAGGCCGGCGCCGCCCGCGTCGCCCTGGCCGACGGCAGGGTCCCCGTCCAGGCCGAGAAGATCGATTCGCGCAAGAACCCGATGGTCAACGTCAAGCTCCGCTTCAACCGCGACACGGTGGTCGTCGAAACCGAGGACCGGCGCATCTACGAGGGCCCTCACAAGCTCTCCGAAGCCTCCCCGCGCTACGTGGGCGTCCGCTTCCGTCGAAAAATTGCCGATAATTCCGACGGCGTCTGGCTCAACGCCATCAGCGTGATGAAGCCCTGACCTGGTTCCACGGACCCGACTTGTGACCGCAGTCAACCAGACCCCCCCTCCCTCCCCCTCCGACCTGGACTCCGCCAAGTTCCTCGCCGCCGCCTGCCTGCGCCTCCAGGAAGAGCTCGGAAAGGTCATCGTCGGTCAGCAACGGGTCATCGAAGAACTCCTGATCGCCATCTTCTCCCGCGGCCACTGCCTCATGCAGGGCGTGCCCGGGCTCGCCAAAACCCTGCTGGTATCGACACTTGCAGGCGCAATGGACCTGTCTTACCAGCGGATCCAGTTCACCCCCGACCTCATGCCTTCGGACATCACCGGCACCGACATCCTCCAGGAAGATCCGGAGACCAGCCGCCGGCGGTTCGAATTCCAGAAGGGGCCGATCTTTGCAAACCTCCTGCTCGCCGATGAGATCAATCGCACCCCCCCCAAGACCCAGGCCGCCCTCCTCCAGGCCATGCAGGAGCGGCAGGTGACCGTCGGCAGCCGCACCCTCGACCTCCCCGAGCCCTTCTTTGTCCTGGCGACCCAGAACCCCATCGAGCAGGAGGGCACCTACCCCCTGCCCGAGGCCCAGCTCGACCGCTTCATGTTCATGGTCACCGTCCACTACCCGACCCGCGAGGAGGAGCTGGAGGTGCTGCGGCGGACCACCGGGGTGGTCAACGAAACGGTGGAGCGCGTCATCAACGGCCCCGAAATCCTGCGTTTGCAGGAAATTGTCCGGCGCGTGCCCGTGGGCGATCACGTGTTTCACTTCGTCCTGGACGTGATCCGGATGACACGACCCAACGAGCCGGGAGCCAGCGACTTCGTCCGCCACTGGCTGAGCTGGGGCGCAGGCCCCCGCGCGGGGCAGTACATGATCCTGGCAGGCAAGGCCCGGGCGCTGATGCGCGGCCGCCTCTACGTCACCATCGAGGACATCGAGGCCGTCGCCGCCCCGGTGCTGCGGCACCGCATCATCCCCAACTTCAACGCCGAGGCCGAGGGGATCACGGTGGAACAGATCATCGAGAAGGTGCTGACGCTGGTTCCGCGGGGCAAGGGTGAGCGGCTGTTGTAGTTAGCGGGCGCGGCAATGTCCGTTTTTTGCTTGAGTTGTTTCGGCGGTCGCGATATCACGTTTCGAAGCAGGGCGGCAGCGTTCGGAGCAGATGGAGCGACAACGCGCATGTTGCCGACGGACGACACCTACGTTCCCGGGTACCTGATCTCCAAAGCGGTCGAGGTGGTCGGGGCAAAGCGCGCCGCGGCCTTTGAAGTGCGCCCCGAGCCCGACGGCACCGATTCGCTCGTCCTCTTCCGCTACTTCCCGCCCGACGAGCGGGATGCGGTGACCTCCAGAGATCTGGCCCACGCGCTGCGGCGATACGTGATGCCATGCCTGGCAAAGGGTACGGACGGCTTCGTCGAAGCCCCCGAGCTGGCCGCCCTGGGCAGCCGCACCTTCGTCCTGGTGTTCCTGGCTCATCAGGGGGCGGTGCTGCGGGGCGTGACCGCAATGGAAGTGGAGTGCCCCAGCCAATGGGAGGCCCAGCGGAGGCTGGAGGCGCTGCAGCGAATCATGGGGTAACGACAATGCCTGAAGCCTAAAGCCGTAAAACATAACGCCGGGTCGGATATCCCTTTATGTTTTACGCGTTACGTCTTTACGCATTCGATGCCGGGGGGCGTGAATTCCGGACTCGATGTATCATCCGCGGCTCTCAGGAGTTCATGGATGAAATGTCCGAAGTGCAGCGGAGAAATGGAGACGGTCGCGTTTGGGGGAATTGAGGTCGAACGGTGCGGCGGCTGCAAGGGATTGTGGTTCGACGCACGCGAGCACGAGAAGCTCAGGGACGTCAAAGGGGCGGCCGCGACGCTCGACATCGGTGACCCCAGGCCCGACGCCGGCAAGGAAACCCGCGGCAAGATCCAGTGCCCCGCCTGTCACACGCAGATGATCCAGCTCACCATCCAGGGGAAAGGGCGGCTCAAGGTTGAGTCCTGCACGGTCTGCCACGGGGCGTTCTTCGACGCCGGAGAGTTCCGCATCTACGCGGGCGGCAGCGGCATCGGGGGATTGATCAAGGGCCTGTTCGGTCGCAAGTAGCTCGCGTCAACGAGCCTCTCGCATTTGGGAGGGCGAGCCTCCGTGCGAGCCGCGGGTTCCCGCGGCCTCCTTCAGCGTTATAGACCCGCATCCGCTTCGTAACAGCCCGGGACCTCGGGCTCACCTACCATCTTGCCTTCACAAGAGGAGACAAGCACATGAATTGTCCCAAGTGCAGGGCGGCGATGGCGAAACTCGTGTTCGACGGCGTCGAGGTGGACCGCTGCACCCTGTGCGACGGCATCTGGTTCGACGCGTTCGAAAAGGAACATCTGCGCGATGCGCCCGGATCCGAGGCGATCGACGTCGGGCACGCGTCGCCGCCGGACGCATCCTCCACCAGGCGACATCTGCTGTGCCCCGTTTGCCGGACGCTGATGATCCCGATGACGGTGCACGGACATCCGTCGTTGGTGTACGAGTCGTTGTACGGTCTGCTTCGGCGCGTTCTTCGACGCCGGGGAATTCCGTGAATACAAGGGCACCGCCGGCGACGGGTTCGTGGCGATCCTCAAAGGGCTCGTTGGAATGAACTAGCTCGGTGCATGTATTCGCCGCGCAAGGGATTACCGTTGAGTCCGTGAGTCCCCGAAGGTAGACTCGTCAAGTGTGTGATGGGCGCATTGCGCAGGAAGCCAATGGTTCATCATCGTTCGGGCATTTCTTTGTGGTCTGTCGTGGGTCATAGCCGGCCGACCGGCGGATCACCGCGCGTGCGGTGACCGCGCGGCACCCGCCGGCGAGGGTTGAGAGATACAACTTACATGTGAGGAGGCGCCCATGTCATTGCGTCAGCAGCAGGGGTTTTGGCGTGGGTCGAAGCGGATGACGCGCGCCGTCACGGCGGGTCGCCAAGGGTTCCCCGAATTCGAGCGGCTCGAAGGACGCCGGCTGCTCGCCGGGGACGTGCGGCTGGTCGGCATCACCGGCAACCAGCAGAAGGAGGGCTTTCCCGACGAGACGCTGTTCGACATCAAGTATGCGCTGCCGGGCAGCACGGATCCGGCCTTCCTGGACGGTTTCGCGGACATCACCGGCAACCCGCCCGACACGGTGCTGTCGCTGAACAACTCCGTGGGCGTGACCCAGGGAACCGGGTCGCTGCGCGTCGAGGTCCCGCAGGGGCAGAACGCCTTCTGGGGATTCTCCTCCCCCAACGTGGTGGACCTGCTCAAGGCCGGCGCCACCCAGTTGTCCTACGACATGACGCTGAACAACATCGACCTGAACGGCGGCTCGTACGGCGGCGGAACCGATGACTCGTTCAACGGCTTCGCGCAGTCCAACGAGCTGGCGGTCGTGATCAACACGCCCACCAACGGCTTCATCCAGCGCAACTTCACGACCGGCGGAGCCTTCGACAGCCTGGCGATGAACGGCACCTGGTCCGGTTTGGACGGCACCCGGCACATCTCCTGGGACCTGACACAGTTCACGTCCGCCGACGGGAAATCCCTCCAGGACTTCATCACCTCCAACAACGCAACTGAGGCCCGCTTCTGGTTCGTCACGCAAGGGGGCGACAGCAACGGCAACGTCGGACCGATGCGATTCTACTTCGATAACATGGTGGTGGACGGCCCGGCCGGACCTACGCTGATCGGCGATTTCGACCTGCTCTCGACGTCGCAGGGCCTGACCTTCCCGTTCGTGCCCGATACCGACGCGATCGGCTTTAACCCCGAGAACGGCCTGCTCTACCGCACATCGGGCGCCAGCGCGTACCGGGACGACCCGGCAAAGGTCGGCTACAACGACAACCAGTTCATGGAGACGGTGGACCTGTCGGCGCCGAATCCGGCCGGCACGCAGGTGGGGGTCTTCAACGCGAACTACCAGGGGGACGGCACCAACGGCCCGTACGGCCTGCCGGCGCCCCGGCCGAACTGGCTGCTCCCCTTCGACCGCCGAACCGACCAGCAGACCGATTCGAGCTTCCGCCAGCAGGGCCCCAACGAGTATCACGCGGCGCGCGACCTGGTCTGGTCCAGCACCGATCACCTGTTCTACGTCGCCGACGAGGGGGGCATCTTCAAGCTGACCGCGGACGGCCAGTCAACCTTCGTCGGCACGCCGGCGGGCCTGATCGGCGGACCCAAGGGCATCGCGTTCTTCACGGTCGGCGGCGAGCGCCGACTCCTGGTGACCGAGCGCGACGGCGCCAACCTCTGGACGATCGACCCGGCGACCGGTCAGACCGTCGGCGACCCGGTCCTGCTCACCGACGCCGTGTCCCTCCTGCCCATCCCAAAACTGGTCAGCCTCGCCGCCAGCCCCGACGGGACGACGCTGCTCGGCATCGCCAAGTCGGTGTCCGATCCGGGCAACGCGTTCGCGCGGTCGCTGGTGATCATCGATCCCGTGACCGGCGTCTGCACCCCGCTGGGGCAGTTCGACGTCCACATGGCGGACCTGGCGTTCATCATCAACCCCCCACTCCTGGTCAGCCAGACGGACTTCCTCTACCAGCATTCGCCGCAGCAACTGCGCGTGACGTTCAACCGCGACATCGACCCGACCAGCCTGACGGCGGACGACCTGTCGGTCCGCCGATTGCCCGGCGATCCGCCCTTTGCCGCGACCGCCGTCACCTACGACGCCCCCAGCCGGACCGCCATCTTCACCCTGGGCGCGCTGGCCGACGGCAATTACACGGCCACGCTGGCGGATGGCTCGGTCACCGACGCGCAGGGCGGCGCCCTGTCCGGGGCACAGGTGTCCAACTTCTTCGTGCTGGCGGGCGACGCCAACCACGACCGGTCGGTGAACTTCGACGACCTGGTGCACCTGGCGCAGAACTACAACGTCACCAGCGGCAAGGTGTGGCTGGACGGCGATTTCACCGGCGACGGCGCGGTGGACTTCAATGACCTGGTGATCCTGGCGCAGCATTACAACACGTCGCTGCCGGCGCCCGGGGCCCCCGTTGCCGCGGCCCCGGTCTCGGCGGCGGCGAGCAAGGCCGACGTCCTGTCGGCGCAGCGCCGCGCCAAGGATCGACTCTTCAACACCACCGTGCGGGTGCAGCCGCCCAAGCCCGCAGCAAAGCCGGCAGCAAAGCCGGCAGCCAAGTCCCCAACGCGCCGGTGAGTCGGACGGACCGCGGTGTGAGAATCATCCGCCAGCGGCGCCGCGCTTCAGCCGGCCGGCGATCTCGGCGACGTGCTTACCCTGGTATCGCGCGATGGTCAGCTCGTTTTCGGTGGGTTGGCGCTTGCCGTCCACCCCTGCCATCGTGCTGGCGCCGTACGGGCTGCCGCCGGTGATCTCGTTCATGTTCAGGAGGTTCTGGCAGGCGTAGGGGACGCCGACGACCACCATGCCCTGGTGGTAGAGGAACGTGTGGGCGTGGACGATGGTGGTCTCCTGCCCGCCGTGCTGCGTGCCGGTGGACGTGAAAACGCTGCCGAGCTTGCCCACCAGCTTGCCCGCAAGCCAGAGCTGCCCGGTCGCGTCGAAGAGGGTCTGCATCGGCGAGACGACCAGGCCGAAGCGCGTGGGGATGCCGAAGATGATCGCGTCGGCGTCGGCCAGTTGATTGGCCAGGATGACCGGGACGTGCGCCCAGGCCTTCTTCGCCTCCAGCGCGCCCATCTTGGCGAGCACCTCGTCGGGGAATGTCTCCTTGACCTGAAACAGCGAGACCTGGGTGTCGGGAACGCTCCTGGCCCCCTGCTCGACGGCCTGGGCCATTTTGTAAATATGCCCGTACATGCTGTAGAACACGATGGAAACGTTGGTGGGCATGGGTGATCTTCCTTCCGCGCCCTAACGGGGTTTGGAATCGTCCTTGGTATCGTCCTTCTGGTCTTCACGGTTCTGCCCGTTGAACAGTGTCTCGTCGGGCATCGGTTCCCTGGGCGGGGTCCACTTGAGGCCCAGGTGGTCGTAGGCGGACCGGGTGGCCCGGCGGCCTTGCCGCGTGCGGGTGACCAGGGCGTTCTGCAGCAGGTAGGGCTCGATCACGTCCACCAGGGTATCGACCTCCTCGCCCATCGTGGCGGCGATGGCCTCGATGCCGGCGGGCCCCCCATCGTAAACCTCAATGAGCGTTCGCAGGAACGTGCGGTCCTGCTCGTCGAGGCCCCTGTCGTCGATCCCTTCGAGTTTCAGGGCTTCTTTGGTGACCTCGACGGTCAAATGCCCCTTGGCCTCAACGTCGGCGAAGTCGCGCACGCGGCGCAGCAGGCGATTGGCGATGCGCGGCGTCCCGCGCGATCGGCGGGCCAGCTCCCACAACGCCTTGTCGTCGAACTCGATTTGCAGGAGTTTGGCGTTCTGCCGCAGGATCTCGTGCAGGGCATCGGGCGTGTAGAACTCGATGTGGTTGACGATCCCAAACCGCGATCGCATCGGACCGGTCAATAGACCAATGCGCGTGGTGGCGCCAATGAGGGTGAAAGGGGGGATAGGGAGGGTGATCGTGCGCGCATGCATCCCCGCGTCGATCGTCACATCCACCCTGAAATCCTCCATCGCGCTGTAGAGGAACTCTTCGACGATGACCGGCAGGCGGTGGATCTCGTCAATGAAAAGCACGTCGCCCCGGGCGAGCTTCTGGAGGATGCCCACGAGGTCCGCGCCCTTGGTCAAGGCCGGGCCGGAAGTTACGTGAACCTGGGCGCCGACCTCGTTGGCAATGACGTGGGCGAGGGTGGTCTTGCCCAGGCCCGGGGGGCCATGGAGCAGGACATGCTCGACCGGTTCCTTGCGCCCCAGGGCGGCGTCCACCGCGATCTTGAGGCGGCGGATGAGGGTGGGCTGGCCGATGTAGTTGGCGAACCGCTGGGGGCGCAAGGAGTAGTTGAAACGATTCTCCTCGTCGCCGTGGGAGTCGCCGGAGATGACGCGTTCGCGGGGCATCAAAGAAGTTTTAGCCAGGGGGAGGATCATTGCCAGAGGGAGAGTTGTTAGTTGTCAGTGGTCCGTTGCTCTCAGTTGCCGCGTGTCTGGGTTCGTTTTGCGCCACCGGGCGCCGGGTGGTGCAGTAAGGTGCGGGTTGGAGCATTTGGGAGCGCGCGGGGTGGCCGGCCGCGGGGGAGGCGGAGTCGTGGGGGCGTTTGGGTGAAGCGTCATCCGGCGCATCGTGCTGTCCTCGCATCCCGCGGGCCGGAATCGTGAACGAAACATCTGCCCCGCAAGAGACTCCGCGTCGCCCGGGGTCGGCCGAGTCCTAACTTATTACGAACATTGTACGCGCGCGGGGGAAGGTTGTCACGGGGAAAACCTGTATTTTGCCGCGAAGAGACAAGCGCCTTCCGAGCGTCGTGGGGCGAGCGCCGCGGGTACACTTTCGCGTTGTGCTTCCTCTGTCGATTGTCGAGCAAAGCCCCGCGGAACTCCTCGCGTATGGCTCGGTGCCGATCGCCTTCACGGTGACGGAGCGGTGGCGTGGGGGGCCTGTCGATCGTCCGTACGTGAAGGACTACGACGCGATTGCGGGCAATCGGCCGACGGACTGGCCCCGCCGTTTTGACTTGAAGGACTGGCGTCTGGCGGCGGCGTTTTTCGGCCATGCGAGGGTTGGGGGCGCGGCCGTGGCGCTGGGGGGCGTCGGGCTCGATGGCGCGGTCGGCCCGGACGACGCGGTTCTCTGGGATTTGCGCGTGCATCCCGCGCATCGGGGCCGGGGAGTCGGACGGCAACTGCTGGCGTGGGCCGGGGGCGTTGCCCGTGCGATGGGCCGCGTTCGATTGCTCGCGGAGACGCAGGACATCAATGCCGTCGCATGCCGGTTTTACGCGGCTAATGGGTTCACGTGTCTGGGGATCGAGCCGGGCGCGTACCCGGAGTTGCCGGGCGAGGCTCGGGTGGTCTGGGCGAAGGAGTTGGGATAATCGCCGCCGGGTTATACGCTTTCCATCTAAATCGCGCGCGGCTGATGCACGAAAACCACGGGCAAACGAGTTTGCCCATGCCACCCAGAATGAGTGACCTGAACGCGCGGGAAAGAGCTCTGATGCCAGCCAGTCCCACCCATGGGAAAATCTGTTACGTCGAGATTCCGGCGGAGGACGTCGGGCGGTCGGCGGCGTTTTACGCGAGCGCCTTCGGGTGGCGGGTGAGGCGGCGCGGGGACGGGCGCACGGCGTTCGACGACCCGACCGGTGCGGTCAGCGGGGCGTGGGTCACCGGGCGCCCGCCCGCACAAGGACCGGGGTTGTTGATCTACATCATGGTGGACAGCGTGGTGGCGGCGGTCGAGGCGGTGGTGGCCAACGGCGGGCGGATCGTGCAGCCGATCGGGGCGGACGCGCCGGAGATCACGGCGCGGTTCGCGGATCCGGCGGGGAACGTGTTGGGGTTGTATCAGGAGCCGGCGACGGGATAGATGTGATCGGAACAGCCGTGCACCACTGAAGTGGGCACGCCGGCGCAGCCAAACCGCTACGGCTCGCGCAGCGCCGCCCGGGCGGCATCGGTCGCCGGCGCGCCGTCCGCACCCTTGGCCAGCTCCTCCAGGCACGCCCGCGCCGACGGGTCGTCCATCAGCCGAAGCGCCCGCACGGCCTGTCGGGCCGGGTCGGGCCAGGGGCCCCGGCGTCCCTTGGCCGCCAGCACCGCTGTGGCACGCGTCCGCACCTCCGGCGACGGGTCGTCTGCGATCGCCTCGCGCAACGCGTCCTCCGCCGGCCCGATCTGCCGCGCCAGCGCCGCCGCCGCCGAGTCTCGCACCGCCGGATCGGACGCACCCAGCTCGGCGACCCAGTGCCGCACCTGGGCCGGCAGGTCCGCCGCCGCCGGCAAGCCTAGCGCCTTGCGTCGCAGGAACGGGACCGCCTGACCCGGCTTCGCCGCCACCAGCGTCCAGAACGCCCGGTACGATCGCGACGCGTCGTCGTCGCACAGGTCGACCCAGAGGCGATCCATCTCCGCCACCGGCAGGTCGAGCGGCGCGCGCCGCTCCCGCGCTGCGGCGGTGGCGTCGATGCGGTCCAGGTCGTCGACGCTGCGGCCGAAGTAGATGTGGTCGAAGTACGCCGCCCGGCCCCCGAACGCGGTCAGCGCGATCCCGGTGATCGTCCGCTCGCCGAAGTCTGCGAACAGGTCCCGCGTGACGACCACCCAGCGCTGCGGCGGCGCGGGCGCGACGAACCGGCAACCCCAGCCGGGCGCGTCCTGCCCCGCCGTGTAGCGGATGTTCCAGTCGGTCGCATCGTGCAGTTGGAGCATGACCCCCAGGCAGCCGTCGGACTTCCACGCGAACCGCACGTAGCGGTATTCGCCGGGCCCGGGCCGCTCGGCGATCCGGTACTTCCACCCCGGCAGGTTCGGGTGAAACCGCTGCATCGGGATGATCTTGACGGCGCTCTGGCCCGAGAAGACGTCTTCCCGCTCGATGCGTCCCTCGCCCGGGTCGCCGGTGGGGTTGGTCAGCAGCGGGAGCAGTGCATCGGCGTTGTCCTCGAGCAGTTCGGCGACCGCCGGGGGCGGGCGGGACGCATGTGCCGCCGCGCGGGCGCCGTCGGACGGCGGCGGCGGCGCAGCTGCCGCACTACCGCGGCACAACAACGGCCATGCGACGGCCAGGCAGATCAACTTGATGAGGGTATATGTCACGATGCTCGGCGCATGTCGCGCGGTGCGACCAGCACGTTTGACGTCGCGTTGGGCCGGGAGTTCCGGCCATGGCTCGCTACGAGCACACCCGTGTATCGGAGTGCGAGCCCCACGTTTCGGAGAGAGGATCCATCCAGAGGACGGACAGGACACCCATGCGCCGCGCGTCAGGATGCCTGTTCATCGCAGGGCATTCGATCGCTTACGCCCCTTGCGGCGCCGAGCGGTCGCCGGCCGGTCCTTGGTCACCACATTCCCGCCGCTCGATTGCGGGTTGAGTTCGGCGGCGGCCGCGTCCCTGGCCCAGCGTGCGTAAAGGACCTTGCGTCGGGCGTATTCCTTGAGCAACACCCGCGACGCCGCCAGGACGGACGCCGCGGCGGCCAACAGACTGACCAACTGCGGTTCGGGTCGAATCACGTGCCAGCTCCTTCCGACCCCGCAATATTGGATGCCATTCTCCACCTTCGTTCGATGGCGCACAACCCACTACGCCCTGCGCGCCCGAGAGGCGAACGGTGCATTCTATGTCAGGGATGTCCCACGACATCGCGAATTTTGCGGTATGGGTAATTTTTCGGGTGGCGCTCGACGTTGCTCTGCTGAAATCCTCGCAAGGCCCGTCATCCTGAGGGAGTTTCAACGACCGAAGGATCTTGCCGGGAGGGCGGCAATCGTCCATTCGCCGCCGGATCCTTCGTCGGTCAAACCTCCTCATAATCAGGATGACGTCGCGCTTGGCAGACAAGGATTTCAGCAGAGCCGCTCGACATGGAAGCGAGACGCCGGCGTTCGATACGTCTGAGCGCGAAGATCATCTGCTCCCGAATCATCGGGAATTTCGAAGCGGGCCAGTTTCGTCCCGATGGTTGACGCGCGCGGTGCGTTGCGAACAACCGTTGGCCTATCCCGAACGAGTATTCGCGGTCAGCCGTCGCGCGATCATTGCTACAATCCCCCAGTGCCCAAAGCGAAGGGAATGTGACGCGTGATCGTCGTCGTCGCGCAAATGTCTGACGTGCTGCCCGACATCTGCTGGCGCCTGGGCCCTGCCATCCTGTTCGGGATCATCCTGCTGTTACTGGGGGCCCATCGTCGTTCACCCCGCCGCGAGCCCCGCGGGTTTGAAGTCCTGCCGGCCAAAGACCCGCCCGATCGCCGGTAGCTCCTTCTTCCCGAACGAACGATTCTAGTCCGATTTGGCGCGTGGCATCACCCCTGGCCTGGGGCACCCGCGCGCGGGGCACCGTCCGGGGACGCCCCGGCCTGCCCCGCAACCGCCCACGCGGAATGACCGCCTCCATTATGATGGTGTTTGCAATGTTGTTGAGTACGTTTTGGGGTCGGTTTCGCGGCGCATTTTCCAGCCTCCCCGACCACGGACAAACCACAATTGACAACCGACCACGGACGATTGACATTGCTCCAATGCGACTCACCTCACCTCTACGCCTGATCGCGATCACGCTCGCACTCTTCTTCACCGGCTGCGCCACCAGCCCTGCCGGACAAAAGGCTCGGTCTCAGACCCGGCACGAGCCCCCGCTTCCCCCTCCCCCGCCGCGCGAGTTCCGCGCCGCCTGGGTCGCCACCGTTGCCAACATCGATTGGCCGTCCAAGCCCGGCCTCCCCGCCGCCCAGCAGATTGCAGAGATCCAGACCCTCCTCGACCGTGCCGCCGACCTGAACCTCAACGCGATCATCCTCCAGGTCCGCCCGAGTTGCGACGCCCTTTACGAGTCCCCCCTCGAACCCTGGTCCGAGTATCTCACCGGCGCGCAGGGCGTCCCGCCCTATCCCTTCTATGACCCGCTCGCCACCTGGATCCAGGAAGCGCACAAGCGCGGGATGGAGCTGCATGCCTGGTTCAATCCCTATCGAGCCCGTCACAAGGATGCCAAGTCCCCCGATGCCCCCAAACACGTCGCCGTGACCCGCCCCGACCTGGTCCGCAAGTTCAACGGCTGGGAATGGCTCGATCCCGGCGAGCCCGAAGCCGCCCAGCGAACCCTCGACGTCATCCTCGACGTCGTCCGCCGCTACGACATCGATGGCGTCCATCTCGACGACTACTTCTATCCGTACAAGGAATACCTCAATAACCAGGACTTCCCCGACGACGCGAGCTGGCAGAAGTACCAGAAGTCCGGCGGACAGCTCGCGCGCGCCGACTGGCGACGCGATAACGTCAACCGCCTGATCCGCGACCTCTACGCCGGCATCAAGCGCATCAAGCCCCACGTCAAGTTCGGCGTGAGCCCGTTTGGCGTCGCCCACCCCGGCGTGCCTGACACCGTCGAGAGCAAGTTCGACCAGTACAACATCCTCTACGCCGACCCGCAGCTCTGGCTTAAAGAGGGATGGCTCGACTACTGCACCCCGCAGCTTTACTGGCAGCTCGATTCCAAGCAGCCCTATGCCGACCTGCTCAAGTGGTGGGCCGAGCAGAACACGCTCAACCGCCACCTCTGGCCGGGCA
>DATBFY010000167.1:0-5859 GCA_036558265.1 Tepidisphaeraceae bacterium
TCTGGCCGCGCGCTCGGCGGAGGAGTGGGCGGAGATCATGGACCGGGCGGGGGTGCCGTGCAGTCCGATCAACGCGATCGACAAGGTTTTGGCGCTGCCGCAGGTGCTGCAGCAGGAACTGGTGATCGATCTGCCGCGTCAGGACATTCCGGGGTTTCGGATGCCGGGGGTCGCGATCAAGATGAGCGAAACGCCGGGGACGGCGAGGCTGCCGCCGCCGAGGTTGGGGGAGCACACGGACGAGGTGTTGTGCGAGTTGGGGTATGGAGGGGCGGAGATCGCGCGGTTGCGGGAGGCGGGGGTCGTGTAGGGGCGCACGGATGGTTACAACCCGCCGGCTTTGATGATGCGTTCGTGGTGGGGTTCGGTGCGGAGGTCCCCCAACCATTCGATCGGTTGGAGGATGATGCCGAAGGCGCTCTTGGGGGAGATCAGGGCTTCTTTGCGGATGCCGTCGAGGGTGCGCTTGTTGGAGACGCGGGCGCCGAGGGATTCGGCGTGGGCGAGGAAGGCATCGAGGTCGTCGACTTCGACCCCCACGTGCTGGATGCCTTCGCCGCGTTTCTCGATGTGCTGGCTGACGAAACTCTCCGGGGTCGTCCCCTCCAGCATGGTGATCAGCGATTCGCCCATTAAGAAGTAGGCGACGATGTACTGCTGTTCCGTATTCTCCTTCTGTCCCAGATACCTCGCCCCGTAGATCCCCTCGAAGGTTGTGCGCGACTCGGCGATGCTGCGCACCGCGATCGCCACGTGGTCGATCTTCTTGATACCCATCACCCTGTCGCCCCTCCCATGTCGTTGCCAACCCGTGTCGCATCGCGCGGCGATCTTACACCGCCGGCAACCCGCTTAGGCCAGGACGAGAACGTGCTCGATCTCAACGTAGCCCGGTCGATGGATATAGGTAGGCAACGATCCACGTTCAAGCCCTCACGCGGGCATTCCCTCGTTGCGGCGGCTCAGTCCGCCCGGTACTCGACCCACTCTATCCGTACGCGGCTTTCTCTGGCTCACGGCGGACAAAGCCGCGAACTCCGTGCCTGGCCCTCCCGCCGCTTCGGTTCGCGCTCCCCTTGCCCCGGTCACGCCGTCGCTCCTTTGCGCGATGAAGACCTCGGCATCCGCCGACGGCGCGATCCCGTACGAGCGGGTCCGCCCTGGCATGCTCCGCAGATCACGTAAGCATCGCTCGTATTCCGCCGCCGCCGGTCACCCTGCACGTCGAGACGAGGCCGTAGAGGACCCAGCCGACCACGGCGCGGCGGGCAGGTGCTTCCGTCGCGACCCGCGCCGCCGCGATAATTGCCAGATCCCACTGTCCCTCGGTTGAAGGCAGAATCAATCCCTTTCGCTATGATACGTGCGCACAATGCCGAAGGCAACGGCGGTATCAGCCGTCCCGCCTGGTGCGTATCTCCAGGAGCATCGCGGTGAGCAGCCTGCCGATCCCCAACACCCCCTTCGTCGGCCGCGAGCAGGAGGTCGCGGCGGCGGCCGCCCTGCTCGAGCGACCGGACGTCCCATTGCTGGTCCTGACCGGCCCCGGCGGTGTCGGCAAGACCCGGCTGGCCCTCGCGGCAGCCACCGCCGTCGCCGATCGCTTCCGCGGCGGCGTGGTCTTCGTCAACTTGGCGCCCCTGTCGAGCCCCGCGCAGGTCCTGCCCGAACTCGCCGCCGCCCTCGACGCGCCCGAGGCCGACGACCGGGCGCCGCTGGACCGCCTGCGCGACGTTCTCGGCCGCCGCCGGGTGCCGGGCCGGGTGCTGCTGGTGCTGGACAACTTCGAAACGGTGGCCGGGGCGGCGCCCGACCTCGCCGCGCTCCTGAGGACATACCGGACCGTGACCGCGCTCGTCACCAGCCGGACCCGCCTCGGTCTGGCCAGCGAGGTGGACCTCCCCGTCGCGCCTCTCGCGCTCCCCCCGCCCGCTCCGTCGGGCGGCGCCGATGAGGTGGAGCAGGCCGAGGCGGTGCGGCTCTTTCTGGATCGCGCCCGGATCGCCGACCCCGCGTTGGCCGCCACGGCGGCGGTCCTGCGCGACGTCGCCGAGGTCTGTCGTCGCGTTGAGGGGCTACCCCTGGCCATCGAGCTGGCGGCCTCGCGCCTGCGCGCGTCGTCGCTGGCCGAGTTGCTGACACAGCTCGTCGACCCGCTCGCCGCCTTGACCGGCGGTCCGGCGGACGCCCCGGCGCGATTACGGACGATGCGCGACGCCGTGGCCTGGAGTTACCGGTTGCTGCCGCCGGACCTGCAGGCGCTGGCGCGGCGGCTGGCGGTCTTCCGCGGCGGGTTCGACACCCAGGCCGCCGAGGCCGTCGCCGTCGCCGCCTTCGGCGAGGCCGATGGGGAGGACCAATCCCTCGCCGGAGAGTTTCCCTCGATCGTGCTACTCCACCGGCTCAACCTCCTCGTCGACCACAGCCTGCTCCGCCTCGAGCCCGTGGCGGGGGCGCACCGGTTCGCGATGCTGGAGGTCGTCCGCGAGTTCGCCTGGGACCGTTTGGGTGAGATGGGGGAACTGGCAACCGCCCGCCGCGCCCACGCCGCGCACTTCCTCGACCGCGCCGAGCAAACGAGACCGCTCCTGTTCACGCGGGGCTTCCGGCAGGGCATGGCCAGCCTGATCATCGACCAGCACAACTACCGGGCCGCGTTGGCCTGGGCGCGGGAGGCCGGTGCCGCCGGCCTCCGCCTGCGGCTATGCGTGGCGCTCTGGGAGTTCTGGTACCAATGCGGCTTCGTCGCCGAGGGGCGCACCGAGGTCGAGGCGGCGCTGGCCGCGGGCGATGGCATTCCGGCCGAGCGCCGGCCCGCCCTGGGACTGGCCGGGTTCCTCGCCTGGCTGCAGAGCGACAACGAGGAGGCCAGGCGCCGCTACGGGGAGGAAATGGCGGTGGCCGAGGCGCTGGGGAACCGGTGGCACGTGGCCAACTGCCACAACGGCCATGCCCTCGTCGCCTGGCGGGCGGGCGATACCGCGGCCATGCGCCATTACGCCAGCGCCGCGCTCCCCGTCGTCCGGGACGCGGGCGACCCGATCGGGGAAGCGATCGCCCTCGTCGCGCTGGCGATCGCCGACCGCCTCGACGGCCGGCTGGAGGAGGCGGCCGCCCTCTTCGAACAGGGGCGCCGGCTGGCGGAGCAGACCGGTTTCCTCTGGTTGGCCGCCGCGGCGGGGTTCGGCGCCGGCGAGGTCGCCCTGTATCGGGGGCTCGGCGCGGCGGCGGTCGACCACTTCCGCGCCAGCCTCCTCATCACCGCCGACCTGGGCGACCGGTGGGGGATCGGCGCGGCGGTCGGGGGGATCGCTTGCGTCGCCGTGGGGCGCCGCCGGCTGGAGGAGGCGGCGCGCCTGTTCGCCGCCGCCGACGCCCTGCTGGCCGCGGGCCGCACGTTCTTGCCGACGCTCAACCGCGTCCGCTACGAGCGATTCAAGGCCGAGGTCCGGGATCTGGTGGGTTGGCGGGCCTACGAGCGGCTCGCTGACGTCGGCCGCGCCCGCAACCCCGCCGACGTCGTCGCCGAGGCTTTCACGGTTGCGGCAAACCTGGTCGGTGAGGACCATCCGGCGGTACCGGTCCGCCTGACCCCACGGCAACTGCAGGTGCTCGAACTGCTCGGCGAGGGACTGACCTCGAAAGAGATCGCGGACCGGCTCGGGATCGGGGAGGACGGCGTCAACTACCACCTCCGGACGATCTCGCGGCAGTTGGGGACGCGGGGTCGCCTCGCCGCGGTTGCCCGCGCCTACCAATTGGGACTCATCTGACGGACGGTGGCGCCGGCTTGCCGCCCCGTGCCGTCCCCCGTCACGATGCCGTCGGGCACTACAAGTACTTGCAGTTGACTTCCGACCGATCCCGAATAAGCTGGCAGATATCGACAACATTCGGCCGGCAATCGGCGCCGGCAGCGGCGCGAGCCGCGACATGCGGCGGTGACCGAGACGGGAATCCGCCTCACACCGCGGGTGCGCGGCGTGCCGTGTCCGCCCATCGGGCCGCGGTGTCACCGTGGGCGCCGACGGCTTGCCGCGGGCACCGAGCCGAACACCGCCATGAGGCGAATGGCGTTCTCGGCGGCGGGACAAGCATGGCGGGAAGGGTCGGCCGAGCGCCGCCGTGGGCGGCAAGGAGGAACGGGATGGTTCAGTCGGGCCTGCCGACGCGCGAATACGAAGACCATCGCCGGATCGCGGCCGCGGGACGGAGCTTCGTCACGCCCGCCATCATCACCCTGGTGCTCTATTTTGTCCTCTGGTTGCCCGGCCTCATCGCCAACGTCGTCTACTGGCGGGAGGCGTCCAACGTCCAGCGACTGACGGGCCACTCCCCAGAGGGCAAGGGGTGCCTGGTCGCACTCCTCTGGACCTTCATCATCCTGCCGATCGCCGGCGTCGTCATCTTCGGCATTGCCGTTGCCGTTGCGGGCTCGTAGGTGGCCCGGCGCCGAGTCGGTTTCGCCCGGTCGCCAGCGACCGAGAGAGGATTTGGTCCGCGCATTTGCACGTCACGTGAGCACCAGCCCGGCTCGACTCGCTTTGCGCCGGCTCCGCGAATACGAGGAGAAAACTCTCCGAACCGGACGATTTCTCTGCATATCTTGCATCCGGTGTCTCGCAGGTGTATCGTGTGTGCACATTTCGGCAACTCAACCGGTCTCTTCCGAAGTGAAGGGGAGGAACGATGGCACGCCGCGTGCTGACCTCGGCGACGATTCCTGGCGTCGCCGTGATCGTCTTCGGTGTGGCGATGATTGGCTGGCTCCCAGCGAATCGGGCTCCTCTATCGCTCCCCGGCGCCCACGACCTATTCCCTCTTAGGGGCCAACCGTTCGTGTCGCCGTCGCCTTAGGCTCAAGTTCGGCACCCAGTTGGTCGCCGATACGCCGGCCGAGTGGGGGCGTAGTCAATGAATCAGCGCCAGGCGATAGAGCAGGTAGCACCATTACTCAGTCACGTCGCGCCCCGAGCGCTGAGTACGAAGGTAGGCCAGTGACGTACAGACGGACAACGTTCAGAGGATTGCCGATCCTAGCGGTATTTGGGCTTTTGGTGGCAAGCGCATTTATGCCTGCCGGCGAATTGCGCAACGTTGCCCTGGCAACGTATCCCGAGGGCATACCGAATGCCGACCATGCATACGTCGAGTTCCCTGCATTTCGCGATAACATCTCCCTCCCTTTCGGCAGCTTTGGAAGCAATCGCCTGCGTGATAGTCATACCGCCGAGCAGCGCACGACCCTCAGTGATTTCGTCATCACACAGACCGGCAACCTGGGATGGAGCCACAGCTGCTCTGGCTCAAACCACGTCAACTGCGGAGCCTTGGATTTCGACCTAAGCAGTGGCACACCGATCTATGCTGCGTACAGCGGAAGCCTTTCGCAGCACACAGAAGGCTCTGCACCTGGCTACTCCGGTTTTGGCAAGTATATAATCATCCAGCATGACGGTCCGTTGGCGGGGACCTACAGCATATACGCCCATCTCTCAGAATTTGTGGCGCCTGAAGGTAGCGTGCACAAGGGTCAGCTAATCGGAAAGTCGGGCGCCACCGGAAATAGTCCAAACGGTCCTCACTTCCATTTTGGGGTTTCTTGGAAACAACCGTCCGGGGATTTCTACGGGGTGAATCTTAACTTTCTCAAAGGCATAACCTGGAATAATGGCAACCCTTCCGATGCAGACAGCAATTGCCCAGGCAAATCTACCGATTGTGGACGGGCCAGAGGCAAACCCGAGTTCTTCACCGGGCCGAACTTCACGAGTGAGTCCCTTGTGTTCGACGACCCAGATCGTGGTGGCACGGTAATCACCGTTGGAGATCTGAGCGGGATCCGTCCACCGGCAGGAG
>DATBFY010000168.1:0-8523 GCA_036558265.1 Tepidisphaeraceae bacterium
CCCATATTGGATGAGCCACCCCAAGGAATGGCGCCTCACATCCGCAATTATATCGCGGAGCCCACGGCGCAGAAAAAGCCCCGGCTGCGAGCAACCGGGGCGTTCGTTTCTACGATCTCGTCCAATTGCGCGGTTAATCCAAATTCATCGACATCAGGAACTGCGCATTGCTCGGCACCTTCTCCAACCGGCCCTTGAGCAACTCCACCGACTCGACCGGGTTCATGTCGGACAGCACGCGCCGCAGGCGGTACGTCAACTCCATCTCCTTCGGGTCCAGCAGCAGCTCCTCGCGCCGCGTGCCCGAGGCGTTGATGTCGATCGCCGGGTAGACGCGGCGGTCGACCAGGCGGCGATCCAGGTGCAGCTCGGCGTTGCCGGTGCCCTTGAACTCCTCGAAGATCACCTCGTCCATCTTCGAGCCCGTGTCGATCAGCGCCGTCGCCAGGATCGTCAGGCTGCCGCCCTCTTCGATGTTCCGGGCCGCGCCGAAGAACCGCTTGGGCTTCTGCAGCGCGTTGGCGTCCACGCCGCCGGTGAGGATCTTGCCGCT
Organism: Tepidisphaeraceae bacterium; assembly: GCA_036558265.1. Lineage (GTDB taxonomy): Bacteria > Planctomycetota > Phycisphaerae > Tepidisphaerales > Tepidisphaeraceae > RYN-433. The sequence continues at coordinate 554 of DATBFY010000168.1, forward strand.
ATGCGGCACCTCGGTGTTGTACGCCCGCGCCAGACGCGTGATCGAGTCCAGCAGGATCACCACGTCCTTGCCGAACTCCACGTAGCGCTTCGCCTTCTCGATCACCATCTCCGCGACCTGCACGTGCCGGCTCGCCGGCTCGTCGAACGTCGAGCTGACCACCTCCGCCTTGGTGTTCCGCTCCATGTCGGTCACTTCTTCGGGACGCTCGTCGATCAGCAGGATGATCAGCACGACCTCCGGGTGGTTCGCGGAGATCGAGTTGGCGATCTTCTGCAGCAGGACCGTCTTACCGGTGCGCGGCGGGGCGACGATCAGCATGCGCTGACCCTTGCCGATCGGCGTCACCAGGTCCACGATCCGCATGTTCAGTTCCTTCGGATTGCTCTCCAGGATGAGGCGCCGGTTGGGGTGAAGCGGCGTCAGGTCCTCGAAGTTCGAGGTGTCCATGATCCGCTCCGGATCCTCACCGTTGATCGCCTCCACCCTCAGCAGCGCGAAGTAGCGCTCGCTCTCCTTGGGCGGCCGGATCTGACCCTGCACCACGTGCCCGTTCCGCAACCCGAAACGCCGGATCTGTGACGGGCTGATGTAGATGTCGTCCGGGCACGGCAGGTAGTTGTATTCGGGGCTCCGCAGGAACCCGAACCCGTCCGGCAGGATCTCCAGCACGCCCTCGCCGTACATCAGGCCGTTCTGCCGGATCCGGCTGCGCAGGATCTGGAAGATCAGGTCCTGTTTCTTCAACCCAACGTAGTCCTGGATCCCCTCCTGCTTGGCGATGTCGTGCAGTTGGTGCACGTCCATCTGCTGCAGGTCCTTGATGTACAGCTTGCCGCCCTTGACCTGCTCGTACTTGGCATTGGTCTCGGCGTCCACGGTCGAGAGGTCCTCGCCGGCGTTGCCGGTGCGGCCCTCGTTCTGTTCCGGACGCTCCCGCCGCTCAGGCTTTTCGGAAGGGGGGGCTTCGACGGCTGTGGCGGTGGTCTCAACGGCGGCGCCCTCATCGCCGCCATTGTCCTGATCCTGGGTCTGCGGATCGGTCGGTTGCTTTTCCTTGTCCGATGCGCGCTTTCTGCTGGTTTTAGCCATTTGGCTTATGCCTCCGAAATGGAAATGAATTGGGTTGTCTGGTTTGGTTTAGGGCCGGCGCGGGACCGCGCATCTTTCCGCCGGCAATGCGCTTCCTGCCAGGCGATGACTCGCTCGCTCGCTCGCTCGCCATTCGCTCAATGCGTCCCGCGCGGCTGACCACGAGAGGGGCCAATCGTCGTATCCGATCGTCAATTTCGCGAATACTGACCGCTCGCGCCGGGGTGGCGAAAAGGGGGGACCTTTCTCAGCAAAGCTATTCGGCGCCGGCGAGCGTCAGACCCGGTCTACCTTGACACGGTCCCGCGCATCGTCATCGGCGGCAGGGGGATGCTCTCATTCAATGATACATCCGGCACCGCCCCGGGGTTCGCCGCCGCGGCGACTACGCCGCCAACGCAAGTCATGCACCCATCGCACGTTTGTTGAGGATTCGGGACAGAATCTCACGGACTTGTTTACGGGCAAACCCCACGTCTGCAGTGTTCTCTACGATATCATTAGACATTCGACGCTTATTGTCCAGAGGGTGTTGTAAATTTTCTCGGCGATGCAGTTCGGCCTCATCCCAACCTCTCTGCTTCACTCGCTTCAGACGCTCCTCAAGCGGGGCGTCCACGAAGACGATTGCGTCGCACCGGGCATTCAGCCCCACCTCGAACAAAAGCGGTATATCCCACACATAGGCAAGGACTTGCGCGTCATTGGCGGACGCCTCCATCGCGGCCTGACGCATCGCCGCCACCTTCGGATGGATCAGTTGCTCCAGGCGGGAGCGTTCTTCCGGCTTTTCGAATATCCGCTGTGCGATTGCCCGGCGGTTGACTCCGCCCTGGCTGTTGAGAACGCCCTCCCCCCACCACTCCCTTAGCGTCCTCTGAATCCCCCGATCGGCATAGACGTGCCGAACCTGCTCGTCCGCCGACAGGACCAGGCACCCCGCCTCCCCGAACAGGCGCGCGACCAGACTCTTCCCGCTGCCGATCCCGCCCGCGATGCCAATGATGGGTTTGCCTGCAAACACTGCCTGGGCCGTCCGTCTTAAAGTAGGGGGGGAATAAAACCACCCGGGACGCAACATCATAGAGAAGATGGACGTGTCGGTCATCATCCCGGCGTATAACGAGGCCAAGCACATCGGGGCGTCCGTCGCCAGTGCGCGGCAGGCGCTGGCCCAGACCGCCCGCTCCTGCCCTGACCTCCGCTGGCGGGTGATCGTCGTGGACAACAATTCGACCGACGCGACGGCCACGATTGCCAGCGGATCCGGGGCCGACCTGGTCCTCTTCGAGCCGATCAACCAGATTGCCCGCGCCCGCAACGCCGGGGCAACGGCTGCGCTCGAGCGCGTGGGGGCGGGCCCCGACCACTGGCTCATCTTCCTCGACGCCGATTCGCGCCTCGGGCCGGCGCTGCTGATGGACGTGATCGATTCGGCCCGATCCGGCCAGATCGTCGGAGGGGGCGCAGTCGTGCAATTCGATCCGCCCATTCCCGCACTGCGGACGGGAGAGCGCCTCATGAACTGGGGCATCCGCGTGCTCAACGTCACGCCAGGCGCGTTCATCTTCTGCCGCGCCGACGCCTTCGCCGAGATTGGCGGTTTTGACCGGCGCCTCTACGCCGCCGAGGACGCCAAGATCGGCTCGCAGATGAAGCGCTGGGGCAGGTCGCGCGGCCTGCGGATGGTCATCCTGCACCGCAACGCCGTGATCACTTCGTCACGGAAGTTCGCGCTCTACCGCCCTCACGAATTCGCGAGCCTGATTCTCCGCGCCCTCCTGAACCCCGCTGCCCTGCGCGACCGGTCACGCCTGCCCATCTTTTACGACGGCCGGCGCTGACTACCCATTCCGCCACTCCCACTTGGGCGAGCGGATCGCCGCCAGCGTCTCCCGAACGCTCAATCCGCTCATGGCCATCTTTCGATACCGCTGTCGCTCCGCCTCCCAGGTTCGCGTCTCCTCCGCGGTGGGCGCCCGCAGCGGCCGATGCTCCACCCGCTGCCCCAGGAGCATCGCCAGGTAACCCGGCACCCCGAACTGGCTCGACCGGTCGATCGTCGGCTCAAGCCACATGGTTGGGCCGTTTTCGCGGTAGGTCTCGATCAAGCCGGCGGCACCCGCCAGGTCCGTCTCCGCCCGGCAGTGTCGCCAGAAGGGGGTGTCCAGGCGGGTATTGAAGCGGTAGTGCACCGACAGAAAGTCGCGGATGTCGTCCCAGAGGCTGGCGTGCAGGTGATTGAAGGACCGCTTTGCCGACGGGGTCACCTCGCCGTCGCACTCGATCAGAGTGTCGACCAGGGTGCGGCTCTGAAAGGCGATCATGCCCAGCGCGGTGGCCTCCAGGGGCTCGACGAAGCCGCCGGCGTTGCCGACCGCGACCACGTTGTTGACCCAGAGGTTCTGATAGCGCCCGGAGACGAACTTGACCACCCGCGGCGGTCCGATCTTGGGATTCTTCGTCCGGAACTCCCGTTCGGCGTCGGCATCCGAGATAAAGGCCGAGCAGTACACGTATCCGCGGTTGATGCGTCCCTCGTGCTCGATCTGCCAGCACCAGCCGCTGTCCATCGTCTCGCAGGTGGTGTAGGGCTTGATGGTCTGATCTTCCGGCGTTGTCCGGTCCCATCCGCCGATCACCGCGCGGTCGCAGAAGAGGCTCCGGTCAAAGCTGACGAAGGGCTCCTTCAACGTCCTGCCCAGCAGAAGTGATGCGAAGCCCGAGGCGTCGACGAAGAGATCCGCGGCCTCACGACGTCCTGACGAGCCCAGTCGCAGCGCCGCGACGCCGCCACTCTCATCCCTCTCGACGTCGGTCACCGTGTCATCCAGGATCGTCACCCCCAGCGCCGTCGCGTACCCCTCCAGGAAGCGCACGAACTTCTCGTTCTCGAAGTGATAGGCGATGTTGGGATGAAACAATGGCCTGCCGTTGGGCCCGCGCTCGAACACCCGATCCTGCGACATCAGCGCCGACAGCGGGTCCTCGTACTCCATCTCCTGGTCGCAATAAAACGCCTTGGACTTGGGAAGCCCCGCCACCTTCGCCGCCAGTTGCCCTTGGCCGAACGTGTAATTGAAATAGGGCCGGGGACCCCAGATGAAGCGCAGCCCGAGCTTCCACGTCGGCTGGGCGATCTCGAAGAACTTCTTGGGGATGATGCCGACGTACTCGTGCAGGAAGCGCGTGAGCGCCGGCGTGGAGCCCTCGCCGACGCCGATGATGCCGATGTCCTTCGATCGGATCACGACGACCTCGACGCCGCGGAGCTTGCTCTTGATCGCCAGCGCCGCCAGGAACCCCGCGCTCCCGCCGCCGAGGATGACGATTCGGTTGATCATGACGGTTCTCGTTGTACTCGATGCCATGAAAAGGCCTCCGGCGGATTCGCCGGGGGCTATGGTGCATGACACGGGCGGCACATGGGCGGGGATTGTAACCTCGCATGGAAGGAGCGGGGTTTGGGTCGGCGTGCGCGGGGATTCCGGCAGCGGGCGGCGGGCGACGGCCCGCGCGGGAAGCTCCAAGATCCAAGCATCAAATCTCAAACGAACGGTCAAATTCGAAATACGAATGACACAAACGGCCGCGCCCCGCCCTGCGGGCGGCGCTGGCGATCCGCCTCGATCCCCCGCGCAGGGTGGACGGTTGCGCGGTTGCCGGGACGGTGTAGGCGGAGTTTGGCTTCCTGCCGCAGCGCCCCAATGGGCCGGAATTCTAACTTGGCTCCGCCGGATGGAGGGCTAAATAAACCAAGGTGTACAATACGTCGCGACGTGAAAGGGCTACCGCTCATAGCTGTGAAGGGCACGATCGCGCTGTCCGCGATATTGGGTATCTCCTTGGTGACCGGTTGTGCTGGCCCGCGCGCGAACTCGTCCGCGTCCACGAGCCCCACTACTCACCCAACCCGCCTCCCTACGACGAGCCACACAAGTACTCCTGAACTGGTGCTCGCGGCGTGGAAGGGAGACGTAGGTCGAGTTCGCCAACTCTTGGCGGCGGGTGCGGACGTCGATGCAAGATTCGGAGGCGACCCGCACGCGTTCTCTGAGGCGGAAGGCGGCTGGCCCGTCGCCGCCGGACGGTGGACGGCGCTCATGGCGGCGGCGGACCGGCGCCAGTTGGCCGTCGTCCGCGTATTGATCGACGCGAAGGCGAACCTTGACCTTGACGACGGCTTTGGCGGGACAGCCCTGATGATGGCCGTAGACGTATACACGCGAGACCGGCAGGTCGATGACGTGGCACTGGCGCTCGTCGCCGCTGGCGCGAACGTGAACACGGCTCGCCGGGCTTACATCGACGGGCCCTCCGGCGAAACACCGCTCCATCGCGCGGCTAGTTGGAATCAACGGCGCGCGGTGGCTGCGCTCATCGCCGCCGGAGCGAACGTCGACGCTCGTACGAACGATGGGCTGACGCCGCTGGACTACGCTGACATGTGCGGCTGTCGCGAGTCCGCTGATCTACTCCGCGCCGCCGGCGCGAAGGACACGCGCCACTGGTAGCTGGTTGGGACCTGGGGCTTCATGTGGGACTCGCAAATAATCCGCATTAGAAGGCCCGCCGGAAGGGGTTGCTCGCGCGCGTGAGATTCCAGCGTGTCATCCGGGTCGTACTCTGGGGCCTCAAGGGAGTGCTGCTGGCGATTTGGCTGGGAGCGCTAGTGCTGTGGCCCTGGACGATCACGGGTCGCTCGTTGTCACGCGGGTCCACGAGCGTGGAGGGAACGGACCCCACACGATATCGCAGGATCCACGTCGGCTGTGCGGCGGGGCGCTCGTGGGTCCATTGGTGCGGATGTGGCCGCGTGGGGCCGCTCGCTCACCTGCCTTCATTGGGCTCGGGAGCCGCCTTCACTTCTGGAGCGTCCTTCGGAACGTCAACGCTCCATCCTTCGGCGTTGGTCCGAATCTTCCATTCAAGCGCGATGGTGTAATCCTTGCCCTTCTTTTCGATTTGAGATTTGTATTTTTTCACGACGTCCGTCGGCCCCGTCTTGGACAACTGTCCATCCTCCCGCACCAGTGACCAGACAAAATCCTTCTTTTCCGTGCACTGCTTCATGTAGTCCTCATTGACAACGCGAGAGTAGTCATAAGTTTCGGACTTGCGGTCTAGGATGAAGATGGCGTTCGCCTCATCGTAAGGGGCAAGGATGGAAGCATAGACGTCTTTCTTGGAACTCGGAGCGAGAAACATCACGTACTTTTGCCCTTGTTCAGGCGAGAGCATCAGAGGACCGTTCACGAGGTTGTCACCCGACTTTACGGCCAGCATGGCCACATCGATGCCGCCCTGCGGGTAATTCCCCTTGAGTAGCGCGTCCACTTTGGTAGTCACGCGAAGCCAATGAAACACTACGCCATGAAGGGTTGGATAGCTAAGAGTCGTCTCAACGCCAAGGGGGGTGACCGATGTTACCTCGCCGACAATGACTAAAGGAGCATACTCGAACAGTTGCCCGACCGGCGGCTCGCGAACTGCCCGCGCCTGAGCAAACTGCGCGACTCCGAATACCAGCGAAATGATGAGGTGGGTCTTCATAACTCTATCAGCATAACGAATAGGACTGCGGAGTGCGCCGCCAACGGTGTAGGCGGGGTTTGGCTTCCCGCGGGAGCGCACCAATGGGCCGGAAGTCCAACTTGGCTCCGCCGGATGGAGGCCCAAGAACGGTGTGGCGGTACAATGCCGCATGGCATCGGATCGCTATGCGGCCAATCGCGGCATTAATCTGCGCAACTCTGACGCTCGCTGCTGCCTTTCTTCCAATCTGGTTCAACTTTGCGGACGTCGGACTGGTCCCCGCATATCTCGGTTATGCCATGATGGTTACGGGCTTACGCCCGCTGTGGCGCTTGAAGCGATGGGGAATTTTCTGCGTGTTTCTTGGCTCAGTACTCCTGTTCGCAGACCTGGCTTACTATGTTGCCAGACTTGCGTATGTGATGTGGCAGCATCCCAATCAGATCCACTGGCTGGATGTCTATGACGTCTTGATCCTTCTCGCATTCGTATGTGATCTTTGCACGATGACTCTCCTCGCCCGACGCCTCAGGCCGCATCGCGACACTGCCGGATTCGACGTGATCCCACGGTCCGGTCAGACACGACCTGACGACCCCGAATTTCGTGTGTAATTCGCCGGATGCCATGCCCACGCGTGCCGCGACCGGCGCGCCGCTCGAATCCGGCGTCTCCGCGCGCCGGGGCTGCTTCGAAGTGACCGACACGATCCGTCACTCGCCTGTTCCTCCATCCGCTGAGCCAAGATCGAATTCCGGCCCATTGGGGTTTTCCACCCCAAACCCCGGCCTCCACCATCCCGCGAAGCGCGCAGAGGTGCACCCTCCCGGCGGGTCAAGACGAACCAACCGTCAATTCTCAACGGGCCTGCCCGTCGCAGTGTGTCAGGATGCTGATACCATTTGGCGACCCAATGTCGAATCGACATTTTCATTCGACCGCGATCACCGTTGGCGCCGTCTGCGGTGCGGTCGCGAACATTGTCGCCTTTGGGGTGACGGGTCTGACCGGCATCTTCGCCCCGCTTTTCCTCGTCAGCGGTCCTGCGGCCCTGGCTCTCCGCCGGCGGGAGCCCGGCAACATTGGCGTGGTGCTGCTGTTGGCTTGCTTGGTCTATGGCGGGTACGCCGGCCTGCTCGCGCGGTACGGCCGTCGCGCCCTGGTCTGGCTGATTGTGTTTCACGGGGTGGGTGCGAGCCTCGCCATCCTGCTGGTTGGCCCATAGTCGAATCGCGGACGGCAGTCCGTAGGGGCCCCGAAGAGAACGTGAAAACATGCCGATCACTGCCATCGCGCCGTTCCCGGATCGTCGCGTGCAGGTCGTTGATCGAGACGCGGTTGAC
>DATBFY010000169.1:0-2901 GCA_036558265.1 Tepidisphaeraceae bacterium
CTGCCGCCCCGCCACCGCCGCCCCGCTGCGACCCGCCGGAGATTGCGCTGGGGGGCAGTGAGAGGAGGGGGAAGCCGATGTTGAGCACGTGGACGCCGGTGTCCTGCTCGTAGGTCCGCGCGTCTTCGGCGATGCCCCGCAGCTTGCCCATAAGGGCGAGCTGGTCGCTCCACGCCTGCCGGGCGGCGCGGTCCTCGGGGGACAGTTCGCCCTCGTCGGCGTCGTCGCGGATTCGGCGGGGTGGCAGCGACACGCGGCTGGTCAGCTTCACCTGCTCGTCGGGGCCGAGGAGCTTGCGCAGGGCGTCCTCGGGGGAGGCGTCCTTGAACTTGCCGAGCAGCGTCCAGTCCACGCGCTGGCGGCTGGCGTGCGGGCGGCAGTTGAGGCTCGGCCCGTTCACCAGGGTGGCGAAGAGGCGATCGAGCATCCGGGTGAGGATCCGGTTTTTGCCCGCGCCGGCGGCGGCAGTGCCAGCGGCGGCGGGGTTAACGGTGGGGGCAGTCCCAGACGGCATCCGTGCGACCTCCAGTACAGCAGAGGGCATAATGGTACCCCGGTGGTGGTTTGTGTTCGAGGCGGTTGGATCAATGCTCCACAAGCGGAGCCGCTAAAGGGCGGCTGCAACGCCGGGCATCCCAACTTCTGACTTCTCGCTTCGCGCTTCTCGCTTCTTATACGGATCCTGTTTGAATCACGGGCAGGACGCCGGGCGAAGACCACGGGCAAACAGGTTTGCCCATGCCACCCGGGAGGCAGGACCCGTATTAATCCCGTTCTGGCGTCCCCCGTATACATCCAATACACTCCCCGCCTCGCAAAGAGGAGCAACACGAAATGATCAACGTCGGCGTGATCGGGCTGGGGATGATGGGTCTGACGCACCTGGACGTCTACGCCAAGCGGGCGGACGTGAAGGTGGCGGCGATTTCCGACAAGAATCCGGACCGCTTATCCGGCAAGACCCGCGCCGTCGGCAATGTCGAAGGGCAGGCGCAGGGCGGGTTCGACCTGGCTTCGGCCAGGCCGTACGAAGAGGGGATGGACCTGATCAAGGACAAGTCGATCGACGTGGTGGACATCTGCCTGGCGACGCCTCTGCACGTCGAATACGCCCTGGCGGCCCTGAAAAAGGGCAAGCACGTGCTGATCGAAAAGCCGTTGGCGCGCAACTCCAAGGATGCGCAGAAGCTTGCCCGGGCTGCCGGGAAGGCCAAGGGGCTGTCGATGTGCGCGATGTGCATGCGATTCTGGCCGGGCTGGACGTGGCTGAAGGAGGCGTACGACAACAAGACGTACGGCCCGGTGTTGTCGGCGGCGTTTCGGCGGATGGCGACGATGCCCCCGGGGCCGTTCTATGCGGATGGGAACCTGTCAGGCGGGGCGATCCTGGACCTGCACCTGCACGACGCGGATTTCGTGCAATTTGTCTTCGGCAAGCCCGCCGCCGTGTCGAGCCGCGGGTACAGCAAGACCAGTGGTCAGATCGATCACGTGGATACGCATTACATTTTTGACGGGGACGGCGCGGCGCCCTTGGTGCGCGCTGAGGGCACCTGGGCGATGGCCGCGCCGTATGAGTTCCGCATGCAGTACACGGTGAATTTTGCCCAGGCGTCGGCGAGCTTCGACCTGCTCTCGCCGACGCCGCTGGTGCTTTACCGCAACGGCCAGAAGGAGGCGGTGGCGCTGGATGGGCGGATGGGGTATGACATCGAGATTGCTTATTTCCTGGACTGTGTTGCGAAGAACGAGCGGCCGAGCGTGGTGACGCTGGATGATGCGGCGAATGCGATCAAGCTGGTCGAGGCGGAGGCGAAGAGCGTGGAAACGGGGAAGCCGGTGCGGTTGAAGTGGTAGTGCGGGGGGTGCGACGGGGTGGTCCACGCGGTGGTCCGTTTCGATTCGCGCCCCCACCGCTAAAGCGATGGGGCACCCGGCGAAGAGCGTAGAGTCAGGCAAGCCGGTTCGCTTGAAATGGTGACAAACCCCGTAGCACGGGCGCCCCGCCCGTGAGATTGAGACAGACACGGGCGGGGCGCCCGTGCTACGAGGCTTCTGCGTTTCCTCCGCGCTGGTATGCCTCGGCCACCACGTCGATGATCCGACCGAAATAGGCGGTGGGGTTCATCTTCCAGTTGGCGCGGCAATTCTCGGCCTCGATGCGGTCGAGCAATTCATCGCGCGTGCCGATGTGCATGTCGAGGAAGCCTTGTCCGAAGACGGCGACGGCCTCGTTCGCAAGCCCGCGGAGCCAGCGGGTCAGTTCTTCGCCGGCCAGTTCCTGCTCGACGCGCGCCAGCGCGGGGGCCTGCACATCGGAGCCGACCTGCTCGGGGGGCAGGATGCGATCCACGACCGCTGCCAGCAATGCGCGTTGATCCTCGTCGAGGGGCATAGGTTCGCCAAAGTGTCTTTTCCGGCGCCGGGTAATGCAACCGGCGCCGTTCGGTGAAAAATCCGGGAACTTGGCGCGTGGGCCCGCGTCTATCTGTCTCGTCCCACAAGATCGCAGGAGACACCATGAAACTTACGAAGACGCTGCGCGCCGCCGGCGCGATGGTCACGCTCTCGACCGCGCTGCTCATGACCGCCCGGGGTGAGGATGCCAGGCCGGCTGCCGCCGCACGGCCGGCGGTTAACTTTGGCGGCCCGGATCGCTATCTCACGTTTGTCTCCACCGACAAGCCGATCTATCGCCCGGGCGAAAAACTCTACGTGCGGGCGGCGCTGCTTCACGCCGACAAGCACACGCCCAGCCCGGACCGGCAGGTGCAATCGATCGAGATCACCGGCCCCAAGGGGGACGTCGTCGCGGGCGGGTGGGTGAACCCGCAGGACGGCGTCACCGGGTTCTCGTGGGACATCCCCGCCGCCACGCCCGGGGGCGAGTACACCGTCAAG
>DATBFY010000170.1:0-5355 GCA_036558265.1 Tepidisphaeraceae bacterium
TTGATGATCCGAGCCGACCTGACCACGCCGCCGATCGCCGCCGACGAGATCCACCGCGCCGTCAGCGTCGAGTTCGGCCGCCTCGACGTGCTGGTGAACAACGCGTCGCTCTACCTCGCGGCGGACCTGGCCGCGACCACGCCCCAGATGCTGCATCGCCTGAACGCGATCCACGTCGAATCCCCCCTGCTGCTGGCGCAGAAGTTCGAGTCGATGCTGCGGCAGGCGAAGGGGCACATCGTCAACATGGTCGATCTGCTCGCCGAGCGCCCCTGGCCGGCGTACCTGCCCTACTGCGCCAGCAAGGCCGGATTGTGGAACCTGACGCTGGGCCTGGCGCGGGCGCTGGCGCCGGACGTGACGGTCAACGGCATTGCCCCGGGTGTCGTCGAGTGGCCCGACGACTATCCCGAAGCCGAGCGACAGAAGTACCTCAGCCGCGTCCCCCTCTCTCGTCCCGGCACGCCCGAAGACGTCGCCAATGCGGTGAGTTTCCTCGTCACCGGCGGGACGTACATCAGCGGGCAGATCATCCGGCTGGACGGCGGCCGATCGATCACGTGACGGCGTTCGCCACATTTGACATTTGACGATTGACGTTTGACATTGGACGCCATGTCCTGGGAAGCCCAACGCCTCACGAGCAGGAGCCCGTCCGAAGTCTACGCCGTTCTCGGCCCCCACGGCTGCGACGATCTCATCCGCCAGGCCTGGGCCGCCTGCTGGCGCGCCTATCCCGAGGAGACGCGCTCGTTCAAAGCCGCCCGCCAGCGATTCTTCGAGGTCTTCAGCCGCAACATGAACATCTGGCGACGGATCAAGAAGCCCGCCCCGGACGCCTTCTTCGCCGACTTCAACGCCCACGACCCGGTCGAGGGCCACATCCGCCAGGCGCTGGTGCTGAGCTGGATGATGATGCCGCGCAGCGGCGGCCGCGACTTCAAGGACACGTTCAAGATCATCCAGCGGATCTACGACCGCAACGTCGAGGCGTGGGAAGAGGACGACCGCACGTTCACGACCGGGCCGAAGAAGAGGCCCGCCAAGCGATCGGTCAAGAAGGTGACGAGGAAATCGGCGAAGAGGAAATGACCGGTCGCGTCACGCCGACGCGCGCGCCGGCGTCTCCTCGACCTCAGCGCCGCCGTGCCCCACGCCCCGCGCCATCTGCGACGCCGCCGCGATCGCCCGCTCGATCTTCGGGTCGAAGATCTCCTCGATCTGCTCGGGCAGACCCAACTCCGCCAGCAGCGCAGGGTTCAGCGCGTCGATCTCCATGTCGGCGCAGTAGACGTGCCGGTACTTCACGAGCTGGTTCGCGACGTGAACGACCTGTACCGCCCGCCGCACGGGTTCGGCCACGCTCTCCAGCGACAGCTCGGGTGGCAGATGGTGAAGCCGGATCGCGTCGGCGATCTCCTCGGGCAACCGCCACCGCGCCGCCAGGAACGCCCCCATGAATGCGTGATCCGCGCCGAAAAGCCTTCGCTCGCGCGCCAGCCAGCTCTCGCCCGAGCCGCCGATCAATCCCGCCGGACGCCACAACTGGCTCACCTTGTTCGGAAACTGGCTGTTGATCGCCAGCTTGCCGATGTCGTGCAGCAGGCCCAGCGTGGATGCCAGGTCCGGGTCGGCCTTGTTCGTGCGCTTGGCGAGGTGGTCGGCGACCTGCGCCACGGCCATCGAGTGCTGCCAGAGCGCCTCGGCGTCGTAGCAGAGCGTCTTTCCGCTGGGCGGACGGAAGAGTTGCGAGACCTTCAGCTTCATCACGATCGACCGCACGTTGGCGAATCCCAGGTACGCGACCGCCTCCTTGACCGTCAGCACCTTTCGCCGCAGCGCGTTGGCCGCCGAGTTCACCACGCGAAGAACCGCCGCCCCGATCACCGGATCGGTCGCGACGATCTCGCCGACGCTGCGCGCGCTTGAGCCCGCCGCGTCCAGTTCGCGCAGCACCGCGTGCGCCGCCTTGGGCAGGGGCGGGATCTGCTCCAGCCCGCGCACCACGTCGTCCATGAGCGCGGGATGATCATCGATGGGCGCCATCGCGTCGGCGGGGCGCAGGCGGCTGTTGGCGGGCAGCTCCATCCCGCCCGGGGGGGCGGCGATCGTGTCGGGCAGGGCTTTGGGATCCGGGGCGGGCGTCACGGTCAGACCCGAGAGCGGCGTCGGCTCGATCGCGATCGAACGCCCCTTCGAGATCTCCAGCGACACCTCCCGCTCGTCCACGGTCATCGGGGCGGTCAGGTCGCGGCCACCCTTTTCCCAACTCGCGGGCTGCGGGGTCAGGCCGTATTCCCCGGCCGACTCCTCCTGCCTGCGGTTCAGCATGATCGAGACCAGCGTGAACAGCAGGGTGATCGCGATAATGATAGCGACAGTCGTGGTCACGCCGGCGAATCCCGTCAAAGTGCCAAGGAAGGCTCTACTGAATTAGATCGGCATTCGCGCGCGGGCGGGTTGGCGATGAAGCAAGGATTGGCAGTCCGGGCAAGGCCCACGGTTATCGGGCGTCCATTCTTCGCTGCGCGCCAGCGGCTTCAGCCGCTAGCGATCGCCTCCCAGCACCTGATCGATCACCGGCTTGATCGTCTCGTAATCGAATCCCCGCCGCATCAGCATACCCGCCAGCCGTCGCCGCGCCACGATAGGATCCAGCCGCCGCAGGCTCGCCGCCTTTTTCTCCGCTAGTTGCCGCGCCGCCGACAACGAGTCGGCCTGCTCGTACACATCGTCCAGCGCCGCGTCGGCAACCTCCCTTTTCACGCCGGCCTTCATCAACTCGACGAACGCCCGCCGCCGCCCGTGGTGCTTGTGCTCCGCCGCGCTCATCGCCCTGGTGCGCGCGAACCGCGCATCGTCGAGATATCCCAGCCGCGCCAACTCATCCAGCGCCCCCTCGATCACCTGCTCGCCATATTCCCGCCGAATCAGCTTCCGCCGCAATTCCGCCCGGCTGTGCAGCCGCGTCCCCAGGTATTTGAGCCCGCAATCCAGGCACTCCTGCCGAACCTCCCCCTCGGCGATCGCCCGCACCTGATCCTCGCCAAGCGACATCCCCTCCCGCAATCGAAACCGCGCCACGACGTTATCCGACAGCCCAAAGGCAAACCGCCCGTCGACGTAAACGCTCCGCCGGTTCGGCCGCGTCTTCTGCTCAACAATCTTCGTGATAACGGGCATCCGAGCGCGTCCCCAAATTCAGGCGTCGTCACAACTGACAACGGACCACGGACAACGGACTACCGCCTCTTCTTCTTATTCCGATCCTTCTTCTCCATATGCCCGCTCTTCTTGGTCTTGAGCATCGGCCCGCCCGGCATGCCCAGGCCCGCGAGATCCCCGCGCGCCATCGCGCGCATGAGCTTGAATCGGCCCATCACGCCCATGCCGCCCACGGCGCGCATCATGTCGCGGCTCTGCTCGAAGTCCTTGATGAACTTGCTCACGTCGTGCGCGTCCACGCCCGCGCCCCGCGCGATCCGCCGACGCCGGCCGTGCTCGATCATCTCCGGCTTCTTCCGCTCCGTGGGCGTCATGGAATCGTACATGGCCCGCATGCGCCCCAGGCTCTTCTCGATGTCCCCCTCGTTCATCTTGACCTGTTTGAGCGCCTCCCCCATGCCCGGGATCATCCCCATGACCTTGCCCATGGGGCCCAGCTTCTTCACCTGCGCCATCTGGGCCATGAAGTCTTCCAGCGAGAACGTGCCCTTCTCCATCTTCGCCTGGAGCTTGGCCGTCTCCTCCTGGTCGAACTTCTCCATCGCCTCGGTCACCAGGCCCACGATGTCGCCCATGCCCAGGATGCGCTGGGCCATGCCTTCGGGGCGGAACTCTTCGAGGGCCTCGAGCTTCTCGCCCGTGCCGATGAACTTCACCGGCTTGCCGGTGATCATCTTGGCGGAGAGCAGCGCGCCGCCGCGGGTGTCGGAGTCGAACTTGGTGAGGATCAACCCGTCGAGCTCGAGCTGCTCGTTGAAGGCTTTGGCGCTGTTGACCGCGTCCTGGCCGCTCATGGCGTCGAGCACGAGGTAGATCTGGTGCGGCTTGAGCTGGGCGTTCACTTCCTTGAGCTCGCCCATCAGCTCGTCGTCGATGTGGAGCCGCCCGGCGGTGTCGAGGATCACCACGTCGCGCCCGCTGGCCCTGGCCTGCTGGACGGCCGCCCGACACACCGCCACCGCCGCCCCACGCGCCACCTGCCCGTGCGGGGCGACCCTGGTCTCGTCGGTGTAAACCGGCACCCCGACCTGCTGGCCGATCGTCTTGAGCTGTTCGACGGCAGCGGGGCGTTGCAGGTCCGCCGCCGCCAGCAGTGGGTGATGCCCCTTACTAACGAGGTACTTCGCCAGCTTGCCGACGGTGGTCGTCTTACCCGAGCCCTGCAGGCCCGCCATCATGATGACCGTCGGCCCGGGCTGGACGAAGTAGATCCGGGTGTCCACCGGCCCCATGAGGTTCACAAGCTCGTCGTAGACGATCTTGACCATCACCTCGCCGGGCTTGAGGCTCTCGATGACCTTGGCGCCGATGGCCTTGTCGAGGACCGTGTCGGTAAACTCGCGGACAACCTTGAAGTTGACGTCGGCCTCCAGCAGCGCCGTGCGGACGTCGCGCATGGCCTCGCGGACGTTCTCCTCCGAAATCCGCCCGCGCCCTGATAACGATCGGAAAACCCCGCCCAGCTTGTCGGTCAAGGTGTCTAGCATTCAATTCTTCTCGCTTCTCGCTTCTCAATTCTGGCTTCTGACTTGTCGGCGGATTATCCCCTCAAACCCTCTCGTTGAAAACGGTTCGCGTACGATATACTACGGTCGGCGATGATTATTTTCCCGTGCCACGTTTGCCAGACGCCGCTCTCGGCGGACGAAGCCCAGGCCGGGCATCTCGTGCGGTGCCCGACCTGCTCGACGACCCTGCGCGTCCCCGCATCGGCGCCGCAGATGCAGACCGTCGGGGCGGGCGCAGCAACCGGCACCGCCCCAGGCCGACCCGACCAGCGCTTCACGCCCCCGCCGCCTCGCCAGCAGGCAAACCTCGGGCAGATGGCCGGCATGCGCACCGGAGGCCGGCGCTACGGCTTCAACTGCGGTTACTGCTCCTCTCGTCTTGAAGCCACCGAGGCCATGGGCGCCCAGGAAGGCCAGTGCCCAACCTGCGGCAACAACATCACCATCCCCATCCTCGACCGCTACGGCCGCCTGATCGACCCCAAGACCCGCCAGATCATCAAGCAGGACCCGCACCCGGTCCACGCCTACGCCGCCGCCGGCGAGCGCGCCCCCAAGATCATCCGCCAGAAGGACCAGAAGCAGATCATCGTCTGCCCCCGCTGCAACGGCGCCAGCCCGA
>DATBFY010000171.1:0-2392 GCA_036558265.1 Tepidisphaeraceae bacterium
GTTCACCGCAATGCGCTTCTGAGGTCTTGGTTGGAGCGACGCGGGAGGGGTTCGCGAGGTGAATGTGGCGGACGCGGGCGCACGGGCAGGACACCAATGTGGTACCGGAGAAGAGAGATGGGAAGGATCCTGCCCGACGGCGCCGGCGCTGACACAATCGGTGCGGTGATCGCAATGCCCGAGCGGGGCCGCTGCACCCCGGGAGTCTCGGGCACGAATGACGAACGAAAGAGGCGACTATGACGACCACACTCGTTGCGTTGGTTCTGCTATGCCTCATGACCGGCACGGCGATGGCTGAGCAGGCTAAGGTCATCTCGCTCATGTCGAAAGATCTTCCGGAGAATCCCGGCAAAGAAATGCTGATGATCACAGTGGAGCATGCGCCCGGCGGGTCGAGCCCCATCCACCGACACAATGCACATGCGATGGTTTACGTACTGGAGGGCTCCGTCGTGATGCAGGTAAAGGGCGGAAAACAGGTAACACTGACACCAGGACAGACCTTCTATGAAGGCCCCGACGATGTTCATGTCATTGACCGGAACGCTAGCAGTACCAAGCCGGCGAAATTCCTGGTGGTCTTGATCAAGGACAAGGGCGCTCCGGCGCTCGTGCCAGTCGAAAAGTGAGTGTTGGATTGGACAAAGCGGAGTGAGCTGAGCAAACCTTGCTCCGTCATGGCTAGAATACTCACTTGCCTTGACCCATGGCGGGGCGTGACGTGCGCCCCGTCCCCACCTGTCGGCCGGAGGCGCGAAGCTGAATCGACGAGGCGCAGCAAGCCGGGAAGCCTACCGGGCCGGGTTGCGTGCTCTCCGAGCTGGGGTCATCGCGCACAGCGTGAATCACGCGAGACAGGCCGTCGACGAGGGCGTGGACGACACGCCTGCCGTGCACCCGCCGCTCCGCGCCGGGGAGTTCTCGCTGCACCGCACGCTGATCCTGCATCGCTCGCAGCCGGACCGTTCGCTCGGACGCCGGATTGGCCTCGGGCTCAGCGACATCCCGACCCACGTGGGGCACGTCGCCTTCGAGCGCTCCTACGAGGACAATCCGTGCCGCGTACGCGGAACAGGTCACGATCACATCTTCGACCTGAACGTCCGGCACCTCGCGCTGAGGCCGGGCATCGAGCGCGAATACTGGCGCCGCAGCCATCCCGGAGGGGAAACGATATGGACAACAGTCGGATTCTGCCGGTGTTCCAGATCCTGGCCGAGGATATCCATGCCCTGGGGATCCGCACCGTGTTCGGGCTCATGAGCGACGACACGGCAGTCTTTGCGGTAACGCTCGATGGCCTCGGCGTCAAGTTCGTCGGAGCGCGACACGAGAACAACGCCATCGCCATGGCTGAGGGCTATGCCTACTCCACTGGAGAGCTGGGCGTCGCCCTCATTGGCCGTGGTCCGGCCACAGCCAATGGGCTTCACGCCGCCGTGGCGGCCAGTCGCATGGGATCGACAGAGAAGCGGGGGCCAAGCTGTCAGCGCTCAGCGACGCCACGCCGAGCGGTCAAGCAACTACCTGAGGCGTCGCCGGCGGCACGCAATCTTTGCCGCAAAACCGAGCCCGCCCATCGATTGAACCCGCTGGCGGCAACCGCCAGAAGATCCCCGTCGACCAGCTCGTGCTCACGGGTCAGATCACAGCTTCGCTAGCGCGCAGTCGCAGCTTCTCCAGCCCTGATCCAGCGAAGCTGCCATGTTGTTCTTCCCGGACACGCTCGGACAACGGCCGCAGTTCGTGGACCAAGGACTTCACGGAGTTTATCCGGGTCTCGGGCATGTCGCGGGTGCGCATCTCGCCGTACTACCGGCAGTCGAATGGGAAGACCGAGCGCTGGCACCAGACGCTGAAGGGTGGCGCCTTGCGCCCAGCCTCGCCGGCGACTCTGGACGAGGCGCTGGACCTCGTGGCCCGCTTTGTCGATCACTACAACGGGGTGCGGTTGCATAGCGCGCTCGGTTACATCGCCCCGTTGGCCTTCATGGCGCCCACGATCCCGGCGGAGCGGGACGGCAAGCTGGAAGCGGCTCATTCACACGCTTCTTGACAAAACCTCCTTCTTACGCCTGAACTCCCTGAGCCCTTGCAGACCTAGAAAGGGTTGCGCGCACCTATCCGTCCTGAACTGAGTTGGGGCCTGTAGAGTGGTTCACGAACAGAACCCGGACAGTGGACGGCTCATTGGGTCCGTACTGCCACGCTCGTCGCACCCCTCGTCACTCCGCCTGCATCCTTAAACCGCGCGAAGATGCGATTGTTGGCAGGATCGAAGGGCACGGTCTCCCCGGTTCCCGCGACGAAGATGGCGAAGGTCGGAGTGGCACCGACGTCGATCTGGGTCGTCACCGTTGGGCCAATGTCCGACATGCACTGGCCCGTC
>DATBFY010000172.1:0-24403 GCA_036558265.1 Tepidisphaeraceae bacterium
CGCATGACGGTCTGGACGACATCGAAGGTCCGGCCCGACGAGGGGTGATAGGACGAGAGCACGGCGCCGTTGACCAGGTATTCGTAGCTGGCCCTGGGCGGGGTGAGGGTGCTGTCGCTCGTGCCTTGGTCGGAATCGGACGATGGGATGAGGCGGACGACGTCGCTGTCGGACCCATTGCCGGATGTCTCAGTGACGATGTGGACGAACCGTCCGATCCGGTCGGTCTCGATGTAATAGTGGACGGTGCCGCTGCCGAGGTTGAGGTCCCACGCACTGTCGCCGCCGCCGCCGCCGCCGCCGCCGCCGATGACGACGGTGCGGGTGACGTGGGCGACGTCGATGTGATAGGCGTCCTGGGCGGCGTTGGCCTGGGCGGATCCGCCACCGCCGCCACCGCTGGAGCTGGAGGCGGTCTTGGGGTCGGCGGAATCGGTGTTGTCGGCGGGCGAGCCCGCGCCGCCGGTGCTGCCGCCTCCGAAGCCGTGCGCGGCGGACGCGACGGTGACGTTACCGGCGTGTTGGGCGGTTGCGGGGACGCCGCCGCCCGGGCGCGGGTTCGCGCCCCCGCCCCGTCCTTCGACGACGGGGTTGCCCCCGCCCCCCATCTGGGCGTAGCTGCCGTACGGGTCGTCGTCCTCGTTGTAGTCGTCGTCGGGGCGGCGGCGATCGGGCTGCTGGCCTTCGTGCGCGTTGGCTCCCCGCCGCGAGGCGACGCCGGGTCCGTTCATCGGATCCAGGTACGGACGGATGTGCCAGAAACGGTCGATCGGCGGTTCGTCTCCGGTCAACTTCTGCGGCGGCGGGTCACCGGCGGCCGGCGCGCGATCGATGCGCAGGCGGCCGCGCACCGGACGGTGAACCTGCGGGATCGGGTCCTGGCCCAGGATCACCACGTCGGGCTCGCCGCCGTGCTGTGCGTCCAACGTATCGAACAGCTCGCGCGCCTCGGGCGCGGTGGTGGACGACATCGACGCGATCAGGAGCGCCCACAGGCCCAGGAAGAAGACGCCCGCGCAGGAGATGATCGCGACGGCGAGGCGCTGGCGGGCGCGGAGCATGCGGAGGGTGGTTCGGCGGACGATGGCCAGCGAGAGGGCGGGCAGCGGGCCGGCCTTGCACGCCGCCGCGGCGATAATCTCGGCCAGGTTGGCCGGGGCCGGTGCGGCGCTGGCGGCGCGGGCCAGGACGGCGGTGAGCAGCGCCACCGCGGTCGCCGGGGCGATCACGCCCTTGCTCACGAACAGAGCGCGGAGCTTGCGCACGGCGCGGGAGACGCGCTTGCGCGCGGCCGACTCGTTGATCCCCAGGGCATCCGCGATCTGCTCGAAGCTCTTGTTCTCGAAGTAACGGAGGAGGACGGCCTGGCGGTCGGACTCGCGCAAAAGCGTCAGCGTCTCGTCCAGGAGGGGCGCCAGGCGTTCCCAGGCGCGGTCCTCGCTGTCGGGGGTGATCGACTGGGGCATGATGGCGGCGTTGGCCTCGTGCTTGCGCCGTCGGGCCTCCTTGCGGCGGGCCTCGGCGGCGGCGTAGCGGACGGTGTTGAAGAGCCAGCCGGTGAGCAGCGTGCCCTCGGGCAGGGTGGCGGCGCGGCGCGAGAGGAGGATGAAGACCGCCTGCGTGATGTCCTCGGCAAGGTGGGCGTCGCCGCCGACCTGGCGGATGCTGGCTCCGTAGACCCAGGCGACGTGACGGCGCACGAGCAGCCCGAAGGACTGCGCGCTGCCGCCCTGCGCGTACTCGCGAAGCAACTCCAGGTCGCTCTTCACCCCGGTACCATCCCTTTCCCACGATCCACCGCGCGGCGTGCTCGTTTCAGCGAGCATGGTTACCGCGCGGGCGCAAAGTCCTCAGAATAGATCCTCCGCACGCCCCAACAGGTCCTGGTCCTTCCCGAAGACGGTGCCGTCGCTGGCCGCGGCGGACACGAGGCTGAAGGGCGCTGCGCCGCCCTGCGCGGGGGTCGCACCGCCGCCGCCGCCGTCGCCACTGTCAGATCCGCTCTCGCCGGCATTGTCGCCTTCGTCCGAATCGCCACCGTCGCCGCCGCCGGGCAGGTTCTCGACGATGTCGCCGTCCACGTATTCTCCGCTGCCGCCCATCGACCCGCCGTCGTAGCGGGCGATGAGGAATTTCGACTCGTGTTGGCGGTTGTCCGTGTTGTGGCCGACGACGACGATCGTGCCGTTGTTGCCGAAGGCGACCGCCTGCGTCGTTTCGCCGTGGCCGCTGTTGAAGGCGGTCGTAACCACTCCGCCCTGGCCGAAGGCGCTGTCGATTGAGCCGTCCGGCAGGTAATGCGCCAGGGTGAACTGGCCTTCGAAGTCGCCCTCCTGGCCGGCCACGAGGATTGAATCGTCCTTAGCCACCCGCAGGGAGGCGGTCGGGTAGAGGCTCAACTCCGGACGCTTGGCCCAGCCGCCGTTACCGAAGCTTGGGTCCGGGCTGCCGTCGGCGTTCAGGCGGCCCAGGCGCAAGCCATCGTGGGAGGACATCAACAGGACGATGCGGCCGTGCGCGTCGATCTTAAAGTCTTTTACGGCGCTGAAGATCCCGTCGCCCTCGTGGCCGAAGGGCAGGTCGGTGATGGTGCCGTCGTCAGCGATGCGCTCGAGGATGGCGTGGCCGGTATTGGCGGTCAGGTTGCTGGTGCCGCCGGCGAAGAGCACGGCGCCGTCGGGCGCCAGGACGGCGCGGCCGAGGACCCAGTCGTTGTCGGCCGTGGGCTGGATCGAGACGAGCCCGTCCTGGCCGAAACCGTTGTCGGGCGTGCCGTCGGGATTGTAGCGGAGGACGACGCCCTGGCTCTTGGTGTTGGCGCGGCCGTTCTCATCCACGCCGTAACCGAACTTACGGGCCCAGCCACTGATCACGATCTTGCCGTCGGCGCGCACGTCCAGCGACTGCGGGATGTCCCAGTCGGACACGTCGGTGCGCACAAGACCGTGGTCGCCGAAGGAGTCATCAAGGTGCCCGCCGGAATCGAATCGGAACAAGGCGAAGTCCGACATCTGCCCTGGGCGATGGACGTCGGTGGCGAGCAGGATGTCGCCATCGGAGGCGAGGGCGATCTGGAGGAAGCCGGTGCCGGCGGCGTCCTGATCGATGATCGTCGTGCCGCCGTCGCCAAAGGAGGTGTCGAGGGAGCCATCGGGGTTGTAGCGGGCCAGGGCCACGTTAGCCCCGCCGCCGTTGGGCACGGTCACACTCCCGCCCACGAGCAGGTTGCCGTCGTCGAGGACGATGGCGGAGGTGGCGGCGTCGAAGCCACCCGTCAGGCTCGTTATAACCTTCCCACCTTGCCCGAACGTGAGGTCCAGATCGCCGGCGGCGAGCAGCACACGCGGTTCGAGGTGTTCCAGGATGTAAAGGAGCGCCGCCCGCCCCTCCGCGCGACTCGTCCGCCGCGGTCCGGCGGCAAGTCCACCCGAAAACAGCACCAAGCCAGCGCCATTTGGCCCATTTTTCATCGGATTCGCCTCGCATCTCCCACGGCAACCCACCAGGCGGTCGCCGTACACAATAACACATGACCGGTGGGCGGGCGGTTGTGACACGCGTTATCGCGACAGGGGGCGGAATGTCCGGTGGTCAGACGGGTTCGAATTCGATTCGCCGGATGGTGAATCCGGGGCGGCGCTCTGGTCGCAAAGCTCCGCGATGCTCTGCCCCGGCGTGGGGGCCGTGGACCCGAGTCTGGACGCGCCTTATTTGGGCTTCGGCCCCCGCTTCTTCGGCCAGGGTTTGAACGTTTTCTTTAATTGCTTGTTCACCTCGTCGAGGTCGAATTTTTCGGGGTCGAAGTCGTCGCCGAGCCAATCGACGGCGTCGTCGTGGCCCTCGTGGTCTTCGTCGGCCAGGGCGTCGAGGAGGTCGGCGTAGCCCCAGGGGCCGCCGCTGTCATCGGGCGGGCCGGCGCGTTCGCCGGCGAGGCAGCGGACGCTGAGCGTTCCCGGTTCGGGATCGGTCGCGCCTTCGACGCGGATCTCGTGCTGCCAACTGTCGCCCATGTCGTAGGTGTAGGTCAGGCGTTCCCTGGGGTGGTGGCCCAGGAGCTGCGGCAGGGTGAATTGGCGCTCGTTCTCCGTGTCGTCCATCTGGAATTCCGGGTCGCTGAAGTACCGTTCGCCGTGGGCCAGCGCGACATCGAAATCGGGATCGGAGTCCGGGTCGGCCCGGATCATGTCGCCGAGCTCCTGTTTGCTCATCTTCTGTCCGCTGAAGAGCATGAACTGGTGCAGGTGCGAGTTGGTCCAGCCCATGGCGACCTGAATGGCCCAGTGCAGGTCTTCCAGCGTCAGGTTGGCGGGGATGGAAAGTCGGCGCCAGATCGGCGGGCGAAGGCCTTCGAGGGTCACTTTGATCGTCAGCGCGCCGTCGTCGGGAATGGGCTTGCCTGCGGGGGTTCGCTTGGGCATGAGAGTCTCCTGTTCATTTGGCGGTGATGACGTATTCGATCACGTCGGCGAGATCCTGGGGCTTGGCGCCTTCCTCAAGCCCCTCGGGCATCATCGAGAGGCCCGCGCTGCGCATGGATTTGATCGTTTCGCGCGGCAGGGTCGTTTCCATGCCATAGGCCATGCGGAGGGTGACGCCGGCGGCGTTTTCGGCGGCGATGATGCCGACCTGTGAATCGCCATCGGTGGTCTCGACGATGTACGCGGTGTAGTTGGGGGCGACCTCGCGGTTGGGGTCGAGGATGTTGGTGAGGAGCTTTTCGCGGCCGGCGTTCTTGACGGTTTCGAGATCGGGGCCTAATGCGTTGCCCTCGCCTGCCAGGCGGTGACAGGATGAGCATTTGGCGAAATAGATCTCGTGGCCGTGCTTTGCGTCGCCGTTGAGATCGAGCGCGCCTTGGAAAGCTTTGATCACGTCGTCGCGGCGACCGGTCGGCGCGGCGAGTAGCTTCGCCGCCAGTTGCTTGACGGATTTGTCCGAGCTTTGGCGCAGGGCGGCGAGTTGGGAGCCGGAGAGGTCGGCCGGCTTGATCGTCTTGGCGCGGACGGCCTCCAGCAGCGCCAGGGCGCGCGCCGGGCGTTTGACCATGATCGCGGCGGCGGTTTCGCGGAGCTTAGGCGTGAAGGCGTTCCAGCGGGCGAGGATCTCGTCGGCGAGCTGGCCGCGGTCGAGCTGTTCCAAGGCCGATAACGCGGCGAGCTGGATGGCCTGGGGCTGTTGCGGCTCGAGCAGGGGGAGGAGCGTGGTCGCGTGCAGGTCCCAGGTCGTCCAGCCGAGGACGCCGATGGCGGCGACGCGGGCGGAAAGATCTGCCTTTGCGTCGGTGGCGAGGGCGATCGCGCGGTCGAGGATGGCCTGCCCTTTCTCGACCTCGATGGGAATGCCGGCCTTGTGGAGGCCCGCGCCCAGCGCGCGGGTGAGGAGCATCATGCGCAACGGGTCGGTCTGGGCGGCGGCGGTTTCCATGACGGCGGCGACCTCATCGCCGACGGCGTGGGCGCCGATCATCCCGGCGAGTTTGGGTCCCAAGGCGGCTGATGCGGGCGAGCCCGCCATCGCGGGCGCGTAGAGTTCTCGGAACAGCTCAAATGCGCGGCCGCCGATCGAGTTGAGCACCGCCGCCTCGATCCAGGGATCGCCGGGATCCTTCGCATAGATCTTCACGAGCCATCCGGCGAGGCGATCGTCGGGCAGGTATCCCAGCGTGAACGCGAGCTGATAGCGCACGTCGAGCGACGGGTCATCGACCAACGCCGCGAGCTTGTCCGTGAGCACGGCGGTCGCCTCTTTGGCGATCAGGAAGCGCTCGCTCAAGCGCACGGCGTGCCGGCGGACGTGCTCGGAGGCATCGCTCAGCGCCGTCAGCACGTGCTCGACTGTCAACGCGCCCAGGCCATCCAGCACATAAATCGCGTGCAGTCGGCCGAGTGACGCCTCGCGCGAGCCGTCGCGATTGCCCTGCAGCAGCTTCTCCAGCATCGGCACGGCGGTCTTGTCCTGCCGCTCGTAGAGCAATCGCGCGGCCGTGTCGCGGTGCCAGCCGTTGGGGTGCGACAGCAACTTCACGAGTTCTTCGGTGGATGCGTTCGACAGTTTCGGGGTGGGTCGTCGCTTGAATCCATCGGGCACGATCCGAAAGATCCGCCCGCGGTTGTTGCCGCTGTTCAGGTCCAGGTGCTTCTTGAGCGAATCGGGCAGCGACCACGGGTGCTCGATCGTCTCGCGGTGCATGTCGATGACGTAAAGGCAGCCATCGGGCCCGTTGGCGAACTGCACGGGGCGGAACCAGGTGTCGGTGCTCGCCAGGAACTCGCGGGTCTGTTCGTCCGCCGCTCGCTGCGCTTTCACGCTGACGCCGTCAGGCGTGATCTTCTTTCGGTGGACCAGATTGCCGCCGGCGTCGCCGATGAACGCATCGCCCAGCAGGTCCGGCCCGTACGCGTCGCCTCGGTAGATCGTGACGCCGGTCGCCCCGGTGAAGTACCCGGCCGAGCGCCCGCCCCCCTCGATCGGCCCGGAGGAGATTCCCGCCACGCGCCAGCGGGTGCGGATCACCCGCCAGGGCTCCTCGGGCGAGGCGCGGTAGACCTCGGCGGCGGGGCCGTCCACGGCGATGTCAACCAGGGGCGGTGGCATCGCGTAGGCCGGGTTGCGATCGGCGTAGCGACCTTCGTAGACGAAGGTCTGGATGTGGTGGGAGTTGCTGCAGACGTACATGCGGCCCCAGTCGTCGAAAGATAGACCGTGCTGGCCCCCGCCGTCCTCGGCAATCAAGTCGAGCGAGCGCGGGTCGAACGCGAAGCCTTTGCCGCGCAGCTCGACCGCCGCCGCTTGTGGCTTCGCGCCGTCGGCACGCACGACCCGCCCGCCATCGAACGACGCGGCGCCGTGAATGCGATTATCGAGTCCCCAGTTAAAACTGTTCAACAGCGCCTGAACGTTCAAGCGCTTCACGCCTTCGGCGAATCCCGTGAAGACGACGCGTTTCTCATCCGCTTGCCCGTCCCCGTCGTTATCTTTGAAGTACAGGATGTCCGGCGTACACCCGACGAAGATGCCGCCCTTCCACGGGAACACCGCCGTCGGCCAGGGCAGCCCCCGGGCGAAGACCGTGGATTTCTCATAAACGCCGTCCCCATCGACGTCTTCGAGCAGTCGAATCCGGCCCAGCTTCTCCTCCCGTCGCTCCGAATAATCGATCATCTCGACGACGAAGAGCCGCCCGTCCTCATCGAACGCCATCGCCACGGGCGAGGCGACGTTGGGCTCAGAGGCCGCCAATTCCACGTGGAAGCCGGGGCGCACCTTCATCGTGGCGACGGCGTCCTTGGGCTCGACCACCGGGAAGCGCGGCATCTGGCTGTCCGGCACCTCAGGTTCGACGGCGAAGATCACCGCCGAGGCGCAGAGGACGCAGAGAAGAGCGAGGAAACACAGGCAAACCGGTGGGGCGGACATTCTTGTCTGCCCGTGTTCGTTTTCCTTCCTGGCGGCAGGCTTCCGACACGCGCCGTCAATTCGAGGCGGATTTGTCCAATTCATCACACTGGATTATTACTCGTCGTATGCCCGAACGCACGCCCACCCGACGCTCATTCCTCGCTGCTTCCGCCGCCCTATTCGCCGGTTGCCACCTCGTTCCCACGGCCGGCGCCCCAGAGCCGACCACTCGAAACGCAGAACCCGCAACTCAGACCACCGAACCCATCATCGACATCCACCAGCACACCAATTACTCCGGCCGCACCGACGAGCAACTGCTCGCCCACCAGCGGAACATGGGCATCAGCAAGACGATCCTGCTGCCCGCCGGCCGGTATGTGGACCGTCCCTCCACGCACATGGGCAAGTCCAACGGCCTGGCTGTCGGCGCCGGCACGAACGAAGCCTGCTACCGCCTGACGCAGGACCACCCCGGCGAGTATTACTTCTTTGCCAACGACACGCCCGATCTTGATGGCGCGCGGGCCGAGATCGAGAAGTACCTGAAGCTGGGCGCGCTGGGCATCGGCGAGCAGAAGTTCAACATCGATGTGGAGTCCCCCGCGTTTGCCGTCATCGCCGACGTCGCAAGAGACTACGACGTGCCTGTCCTCTGCCACTTCCAGGTGGGCATGTACAACCACGGTTTTCGGCGCTTGTGGCGCGTGATGGACAAGTACCCAACGGTCAAGTTCATCGCCCACGCGCAGACCACCTGGACCAACGTGGACGCCGACTACGCGGACGACCCGAAGAACCTCTACCCCAAGACGCCCTACAAGCCGGGCGGTGTCACCGACCGATACCTGCGCGACTACGAGCACTTCTACGCCGACATCTCCGCCGGCTCGGGCCTGAACTCGCTCCACCGCGACCCCGAGCACGCCCGCGCGTTCCTGCTGATGCACCAGGACAAGATCTTCTACGGCAGCGACTGCAACGACCACCCGGGCAAGCCGCCGATCTGCCAGGGCGCGCTGACGATCGCCGCGATCAAGTGGCTCGCGCCGTCGAAAGGGATTGCGCGCAAGATCCTGCACGACAATGCGGTGCGGGTACTGCGCGTGCCGGCGTAGCCGGCACGGTCGTCAAGCAGCTAAAAGAATCTGCGGACGCCAACGGTGACCAATAGTCCGGCGACGCCCATCAGCAGGATCACGACGACGGATCGGACGAATCGGCCGCCGCCACGGCGCCGGTGCGCCGTCGCGCTCCCGCCCCCGCCCCGCCGGCGAATTTCGCGGTAATAGACCCCGTCGGGACGCGTGGATCGGCGGTGATAATTCATCTGGGCGGCGGCTCCCTTGCTGCTCTGATTATCGGCAAAGCGGTCAGGAGACGTTCGATCGACACGCAGGAAAGAGCGCATGCTCTCGTCGGGTCAACCCAGTTTTTCCCTCAACCGCTCCTGCACCACCTTCGCGTTCAGGCCCTTCACACTCTTCATGACCATCCCCACCAGCGCCCCCAGCGCCGCCTGCTTGCCGGCCTTGTAGTCCTGCAATGGCCGCGGGTTCTGGGCGATCAGCGCGTCGATGGCGGCGTCGATCGCGCCGGTGTCGCTCGACTGGATGAGCCCCAGCTCGCTGGCGATCTGCTCCGCCGGCGCGTCGTGATCCAGCAGGCGCTCCAGCACCTTCCCCGCCGGTTCGGCGGCGGCGATCTTGTTCGCGTCGATCAGCGCCGCCACCTCCGCCAACCGCTGCGGGCGAAGGTTCAACCTGCCCAACGGCAGCGACCGTTCATTAGCCAGCCGCCGCCCGTGCGACAGGATCAGATTCGCCGCGCGCTTCGGGTTGGCGCCTGCGGCGATCGCACCGTCGAGCAGTTCGCCGGTCGCCCGGTCCCCCGCCAGGATCGCCGCGTCCATCGCCGGCAGCCCAAGCGCGTCCGTGTAGCGCTTCAGCCGCGCCGCGGGCAGCTCGCCGATCTGGCTCTTGAGCTGCGTCAGCCACTCCTCGCTCACCTCCACCGGCACCAGGTCGGGATCGGGGAAATAGCGGTAATCCTGCGCCTCCTCCTTGTCCCGCTGATGGAACGTGGACGCCGTCGCCTCATCCCAGCCGTAGGTGCTCTTCTTGCCCAGGCTGCCGGTCTCTTCCCACTCGCGGATCTGCCGCTGGATCTCGTAAGCGGTTGCGCGCTCGAGCACCGAGAAGCTGTTGAGGTTCTTGATCTCGGTGATCGCGGTCTTGTGGACCACGCCGTCGGCGTCGGTGATGTGGACGTTGATGTTCGGCTCGAAGCGCATGTGGCCCATCTGCATCTGCGCCTCGGAGACACCCAGGAACTGCACGAGCTTCTGCAATTCCTGCCCGAACGTCGCCACGTCCTTGGGTGATGACAGATCCGGCTCCGTGACGATCTCCAGGAGCGGCGTGCCGGCGCGGTTCAGGTCCACGATCGAGTAGTCGATCGCGTAGCCGCCCGGCGCCTCGTGCAGGAGCTTGCCGGCATCCTCCTCCAGGTGCGCGCGGCGGATGCGGACCTTGAGCGACGATGGCCCAGCCGCTGAAGCGGCCTCGCCGGAAGCGATCTCAAAAACGCCCTCGTAGCACAACGGCAGGTCGTACTGTGAGATCTGGTAGTTCTTCGGAAGGTCCGGGTAATAGTACGACTTTCGATCCCACTTCGTGTGCTTCGCGATCGTGCAGCCCAGCGCCAGCCCGACCTTGATCGCGTACTCGACCGCCGTCTTGTTCATCACCGGCAGCGTGCCGGGCAGCCCCAGCACCTGCGGATCCACTTGCGAATTCGGTTCCCCGCCAAAGCCGTTGGCGGCGCCGGTGAACATCTTGGACTTGGTGGCGAGCTGGACGTGGATCTCCATCCCGACCAAAACCTTGTACGACTTGCAGACGCGTGCAGCGGACACGGGGGTTCCTTTCACGATGGTCGTCGCGGACGCCGGAAGTATAGCGACAGCAAATGCGTAAAACATGAGGGGACTGTCGGCGTGCATGGACTTTCGCGCGATCCGCCCGCCGTTAGAATCCGTCGCGATGACGTCGGAAACCAAGTTGACGACGGCCCCGCCCGACGCCGGGATACGGCTCCCGCGCCCGCTCGTCTGGGTCGGGCTGATCCTGCTGTTCTTCGGGGCGATCGCCCCGACCCTCTCTTGGCTTGAGTTCTCCGGCGGCATGGAGAACCTGAACATCGCCACGGCGCTGGAGCTGCGGCGCGATCACTCGCACAACTGGCTGATCCCCACGCTCGAGGGCGAGACCCGCGTCAAGAAGCCCCCGCTGACCGCGTGGGTCACCGCCGCCGCCATCCGCCCCTCGACGGTTGCCGCGATGTCGAGCCGGGACGAGTCAGCCCGGCGCGCCGCCGCCGACCGCCTCGCCTTCGAGGCCCGCTGGCCCTCGCTCCTGGCCGCGTGCGTCATGCTGATCGCGGTCTACGAGCTGGGGCTCGTCGTCGCCGACGCCACCACCGCCCTGGTCGCCGCGCTCATCGGCGGGACGATGCTGATGTTCCTGCGCTTTGGCCCGACCGCGACGATCGACGTCCACCTGGGCCTGTGGGTCATGGTCGCCAACGTCTTCTTCGCCCACGCCGTGCTGCGCGACCGCCGGTGGTTCGGCTGCCTCGGCGCGGGCGCGGCCCTGGGGCTGGCGTTCATGGTCAAGGGGCCGGTCGCGTGGGTGCAGTCGCCGGCGCCGGTGCTGCTGTTCTTGCTCGTCGTCTGGCGGCGCGACGGGCGGATGTTGGGCCTCGGCCGCTGGCTCGCGCCGGTTGCGGTCGGACTCGCGTTCATGCTCCTGGTCGCGCTCCCTTGGTACGTCTACGTCATCCGTCACGTCCCCGGCGGCCTCAAGGTCTGGATGACCGAGGCCACCGAGGAGCGCGGCGAGCGCCCCAGCAGCGTGATTCAGTATCTTCTGCTCCTGCCCTACGTGCTTCCCTGGACGATCAGCCTCATCGGCGGCTTAATCTCGGCGCGCGGCCGTGGGATGATGCTGGCCGTCTTCCTCGCGCTCGTGCCGCTGCTCCTCATGACGATCTACAAGGATCGCAAGGAACGCTACATGTACCCGACGACCGGCGCCGCCGCGGTCGTTGCCGCGGGAGGGCTGCTGGCGCTGGCGCGCAAGCGCGAGTCCTGGAACGCCCTCGACCACGTCGCCGTCGCCCAGCATTGGGCGCTGCTGGTCGCGATCGGCGTGATCCTCCCGGCCCTGGCGGCGACGCGCTGCACGCCCTGGCTGGTGACAATCTCCGGCGACCCCTGGCTCTCGCCCCCCTGGGGCGCGGGACTGACGATCGCCCTGGGCCTGGTCATCGCCTGCGCCATGCTGTTCCGCCGCCACTGGGTCGCCGCCCTCCTGGGCGCAACCGTCATCGTCATGCTCCTCGTCCACGCCGCCGTCCTCTACGGCTACGCGAAGACCGAAGCGGGGCTCAGCCCCATGCGGCCACTGGCCGAAGCGATCTGGCGCGCCTACCCGGACGCCCGGATGTTCAACGCCCACCCCCGCGGCAAACGCGCCAGCGTGGACCTCTCGATCTACATGAATCGCATCACCGACTGGGTCTCGATGGACGAGCTGGCGCACATGCAACCCGGCCCGCGTCCGAAGGTCGTCGTCATGCTCCAGGACCCGAAAACCCCGCCGCCCACCCCCCCCGCCGGCTGGCAATTCATCGAGAAAGTCCCGCGCGACAAGGACTGGTGGTGGGCCTTCGTCCTGCCGCCCGCGGCTACAGCCGGCGCAGGTGAAACCCCCCGTCCACATTGATCACTTCCCCCGTCGAGAACGGCAACAGGTCCCTGGCGATCGCCACCACCGCCCGCCCGACGTCCTCGGGCGTCCCCCACCGCCGGATCGGCGTCAGGTCCCGCTCGAAGATCAGCTCGTCGTACTTCGCCTTCACCGGCCCGGTCATGTCCGTCTCGATCACCCCCGGGCGAACCTCGTAAACGTTGATCCCATACTCCGCCAGCCGCGCGGCGTACAGCCTGGTCATCATCGCCAGCCCCGCCTTCGCGACGCAATAATCCCCCCGGTTCACGCTTACCGCATAGGCGGAGACCGACGTCACGTTCACGATCTTCCCGCCCCGCGTCCCCGCCGAGCGCATGTGATTGGCCACGAGCTGCGTCAGGAAATACGGCCCCTTCAGGTTGACATTGATCAGCCGATCGAACGACTCCTCGCTGGCCTCCAGCAGGTCCGCCCGAACCTCCGGCGCGATGCCCGCATTGTTCACCAGCAGGTCGATCCGCCCCAGCTCGGCCACCGTCCGCTCGACCAGCCGCCGCCGATCCTCGCCCACCGACACATCCGCCTGCACCAGGAGCGCGCGCGATCCCGCGGCTTCGATCTCGCGGCCGACCTCCTCCGCCGCCGCCGCATTCCGCGCGTAATTCACGACCACCCCGAACCCCTCCCTCGCCAGCGCGAGTGCGATTCCCCGCCCGATCCCGCGCGACGCGCCGGTCACGATCGCCACCCGGCCCGCCGAGCCAGACGTAGAGCCCACTTCGCTCATGGATGCTCGCCGTTCGCCGCCGCTGCCACGTGCGGTTGCGCGCTCGACGCCGTCTGCGTATCCGGCCCCGGCAGGCGCTTCTCGTCCGCCAGCACCTCGTTCACGTACTGCTTGATCCGCTCGTCATTGAGCAATTGCGACATGAGCACCCGTCGATAGCTCGTCGCCCGCATCTGCTCCTTCAGGCCATCCGTCCGCTCCTGCCGCAGTTTCTCGTTCTGGGCGTAAAGCGCCTCCTCCAGCGCCTCGTTCTCCAGGAGCAGCGCGTACATCGCGTCGTTCTTCTTCGCGCTGTGACTGAAGAGTCCACCCAGCCCCGCGGCCTTCTTGCGGTATTCCTCCACCCGCTGGTTCAGCAGTTTAGCCTGCTCGGTCAGCTTGGCGTTCTCCCCCTTAAGCGTCTCGATCTCCTGCTCGTACAGCGTCTTGAACCCCTTCTGCGTCGTGAACAGCTCCTGCTCCTTCTTATCGATCAGCTTCGACGCCCGGAGATGCCCGAACGCCCGGCCGATCCGATAGCCCAGGAACAGGATGATCGCCGCCGCGACGGCGTAGAGGATGACCTCGAGGGTCTGCAAGTTGGGGGGCAGGTGTGGCATAAGCCGTCTATTCTAGCGCGGGGCCGAATTGCGGAGAATACCCCAACTCCCTCAACGGATGAAGGACGTTGAGTTGTTCGTAGCAGGGGCGCTTTGTTTGTGGAAGCGGTCTGTCATGGGCGAGCCGCCCGTGCTACGGGGTTTTCGCAAAGACGCAACCACCCCCACCCCCAGTATCGCGAACACCCCCGCCAGCAGATACAAATTGAAATGCTCCCCCAGATATGCCTTCAGATATTTCGCCGTCACCATCTTCACCCCCACCACGATCAACACCACGGCCAGCGACACCTTCAGATACCTGAACCTGTCCATCATCCCCGAGAGCGCGAAATAGAGGCTCCGCAGTCCCAGGATCGCGAACACGTTGCTCGTGAAGACCAGGAACGGGTCCGCCGTGATCGCGAAGATCGCCGGAATCGAGTCCACCGCGAACACCAGGTCCGTCGTCTCCACCAGCACCAGCGCCAGCGCCAGCGGCGTCAGCATCAGCCGCCCGGCGCGCCGGACGATGAACAGATGCCCGTGATACTCCTCCGTCACCGGCACCAGCTTCCGCACGGCCCGCGTCACCGGGTTCTTCCCCGGATCGTGCGACCCCTCCCCCCGCGTGAACATCATTTTCAAGCCCGTGAAGATCAGAAACGCCCCGAATACCCAGATCACCCAGTGATACTTCACAAGCTGCGCCCCCAGCGCGATCATCACCCCGCGCATCGCGATCGCCCCCAGGATTCCCCAGAACAGCACCCGATGCTGGTACATCGCCGGCACCGCGAAGTACGAGAACAGCACCGCCATCACGAAGATGTTGTCCACGCTGAGCGATTTTTCGATCACGTACCCGGTGAGGTACTTGACCACCGCCGCCCAGCCGCCGTTGTGCGTGCCGTCGATCCAGTCCACCTGCTGGCCCATCCCCATCCAGCGGTGCTCATAGCCAAAGTAGATGAAGATCGAAAAGAGCAGCGCCACCGCGATCCACACCCCCGTCCAGGTCAGCGCCTCCCGCGTCTTGATGACATGATCCTTGCGGTGGAAGACCCCCAGGTCCAGGGCCAACAGGAGCAGCACAAAAACGACAAAACCGCACCAGATCCAGAACATCGCGGGTTTATAGGCCCCGGCTTGTCCGGAAAGCCATTACAAAACGGCCTACATTTCTTCACTGGCGAGCTTGACAGCGGCCGGATCTCATTCAACAATAAATCCGGATTAACGGATGGATCATCTGCGGCGATCCATGCCGTGACTGTGTCGCCAACGGCCTTTGGCCGTCATCCTGAGCGAAGCGAAGGATCTAGCCGCGAGGGGAAGTGATTGTCCGCTCGGGCAGGATCCTTCGGTCGTTTGAAACTCCCTCAGGATGACGATAGCGCGTTGACGCGATCCGTGCCCACTTGCCGCCGGACCTTTCAATGGGAACCTGAACCCGTGCGAAAGCCCTTCCTCGAACTGGTCAAACAACGCGTCGTCGTCCTCGACGGCGCCATGGGATCCAACCTCCAGACCCGGCCGCTCGACCTCCACAAGGACTGGCTCGGGCACGAGAACATCTCCGAGGTCCTCAACTTCAGCCGCCCGGACGTGATCCAGGAGATCCACGAGGCCTTCCTCGCCGTCGGTTGCGACGCCGTCGAGACCAACACGTTCGGCGCCAACAAGATCGTGCTGGCCGAGGCCGACATGGCCGATCGCGTCTTCGAGAACAACGTCGCCGCCGCCCAGATCGCCCGCCGCGCCTGCGACAAGTTCGACACTCCGGACCGCCCCCGCTACGTCGTCGGCTCGGTCGGCCCGGGCACCAAGATCCTCACCCTGGGCATGACCGACTGGGCCACGATGGAGGAGTCGTACTACGAGCAGATCCGCGGTCTGCTCGCCGGCGGCGTGGACGTCCTGCTCATCGAAACCCAGCAGGACATGCTCTGCGTCAAGAACTGCATCGTCGCCGCCCGGCGGGCCTTCCAGGCCGTCGGCCGGCGCGTCCCGATCATGGTGCAGATGTCCTTCGACCAGGACAACGGCAACCAGACCCTGACCGGCAGCGACCCGTCGGCCGTCGTCGCGACATTCATCTCCTATGATGAGATCGACTTTTTAGGCCTGAACTGCGCCTTCGGCCCCTACGAGCTGACCGAGTCCGCCCGCTACATCGCCGAGCACTGGCCGCGGTACGTCAGCGCCCTCCCCAACGCCGGCCTGCCGGTGATGGTCGATGGCAAATCCCATTTCCCGATGGGCCCCACCGACTTCGCCAGGGGCGTGATGCGCTTCGTCGATGAATTCGGAGTGAACGTGGTAGGCGGGTGCTGCGGGACGATGCCGGAGCATTTGCACGAATTGTGCAAGGCGCTGGATCTGGCGCCGCGGGGAACCCGCGGCTCGGACGGAGCCTCGCCCTCCCGGACGGCGCATCGCGCGAAGGCGCGGGACATCAAACCAAAGCCCCAGATCTCCTCCCTCTACGCCGCCGAGGACATCCGCCAGGACCTCTCCTATCTCATCGTCGCCGAGCGGACGAACACCAACGGCAGCCGGCAGTTCAAACGCCTCCTCCAGGAGGAGAACTGGGACGGCCTGGTTTCCATGGCCCGCGACGAGGTGCGGGATGGGTCACACATGCTCGACGTCTGCGTCGATTTCGTCGGCCGCGACGGCGTCCGCGACATGCACGAGGTCGTCAAGCGCTACGTCAACAGCGTCAACGTCCCCCTCATGCTCGACAGCACCAACCCCGCCGTCATGGAAGCCGGCCTGCGCCTCGCCGGCGGGCGCTGCGTCCTCAACTCCATGAATTTGGAGGACGGCGAGGAGAAGCTCGCGCACATCTGCGCCTTAGCCAAAAGGTACGGCGCCGCCGTCGTCGCCGGCACCATCGACGAAGACAAGATCCAGGCCATGGCCCGCACGAAGGAGCGCAAGATCGCCATCGCCGAGCGCATCCGGGACCTGGCTGTCGGCAAGTACGGCCTGCGGGATGAAGACCTGATGTTCGATCCGCTGGTCCTGCCGATCAGCACCGGCATCGAGGAAGACCGGCGGAACGCCCTGGAAACCATCGAGGGCACGCGCCTGATCTCCAAAGTGCTGCCCGACTGTCACACGGTCGTCGGCCTCTCGAACGTGAGCTTCGGCCTCAAACCCGCCGCGCGGGTGGTGCTCAACAGCGCCTTCCTCCACGAGCTGCGCGAGGCCGGCCTCACCGCCGCCATCGTCCACGGGAGCAAGATCCTCCCCCAGAACCGCATTCCCGAAGACCAGTGGAACGCCGCGCTCGACCTCATTTATGACCGGCGCCGCGAGGGCTTCGACCCCCTCACGCACTTCGTCTCCCTCTTCCCTGACGACGCCAACGTAGGGCTCGCTTCAGCGAGCGGTTCCGCTTCCGACGAAAACCTCCCCATCGAGGAAAAACTCAAGAAACACATCATCGACGGCGAAAAACGCAATCTCACCCAACACCTGGATGAGGCGATGAAGTCCTACGCCCCCCTGGACATCATCAACAACATCCTCCTCGAGGGCATGAAGGTCGTCGGCGAGCTCTTCGGCTCCGGCCAGATGCAGCTCCCCTTCGTCCTCCAGTCCGCCGAGACCATGAAGGCCGCCGTCGCCCACCTCGAGCCGCACATGGATAAGGTCGAAGGCCAGTCCAAGGGCAAAATCGTCCTCGCCACCGTCAAGGGCGACGTCCACGACATCGGCAAGAACCTCGTGGACATCATCCTCACCAACAACGGCTACACCGTTTACAACCTGGGCATCAAGCAGCCGGTTGCCGACATCATGAAGGCCGCCGCCGAGAAAAAGGCCGACGCCGTCGGCATGTCCGGGCTCCTCGTTAAAAGCGTCGCCGTCATGAAGGAAAACCTCGAGGAGATGAACGCCCGCGGCGTGAACATCCCCGTCCTCCTGGGCGGCGCGGCCCTCACCCGCGACTACGCCGAGGAAGATCTCGCCGGCCTCTACAAGGGCCCCCTCCTCTACTGCAAGGACGCCTTCGACGGCCTGCACATGATGGACAAGATCGCCGGCGGCGCCGTCACCACCGTCGTCGAACAGCAGCGCGCGCGGACAAAGCATCGAAAGGAGCTCCGCGAGCGCGCCGTCAAGCCCTCGATCGCAGATGCCGCCAACATCCCGCAAATCTCCCAGGAAAACCCCGTCCCCTGCCCGCCCTTCTGGGGCCGCCGGGTGGTCAAGGAGCACCTGTCCCCGCGATTGATCTTCCCCTTCATCAACCCCAACGCCCTGTTCATGGGCCAGTGGGGCCTCAAGAAGGGCGCGCTCTCCGAAGAGCAGTACGACCGCCTGATCGAAGACAAGGCCATCCCCGTCTTCAAGGACCTCCAGGAACGCGCCCTGGCCGAAGGCTTCCTCCAGCCCAAGGTCGTCTACGGCTACTTCCCCGTCCAGAGCCACGGCGACGACCTGATCGTCTACCACACCGAGGAATTCCAGCAGGCCAAATGCGCCTGCGGCATCGACCACTCGAAGCGCATCGTCCCCCACGGCAGCCCGCGCGAGCGCCTCCGCTTCAAGTTCCCCCGCCAGGAGGGCCGCCGGCGCCTGTGCATCTCCGACTTTTTCCGCTCCACGGAGAGCGGCGAGTACGACGTCCTGGGCGTCCAGCTCGTCACCGTCGGCGACAAAGCCACCGAATTGGCCGAACGCCTCCGCGCCGCCAACGAGTATCAGAAATACCTCTACCTCCACGGCTTCGGCGTCGAGAGCGCCGAGGCCCTGGCCGAGTACTGGCACAAGTACATGCGCACGGAACTCGGATTCGCCAGCGAGGACGATCCGGCAATCAAGCGCCTCTTCCAGCAGAAATACCGCGGCAGCCGCTACAGCTTCGGCTACCCCGCCTGCCCCAACCTCGAAGACCGAGCGCTGATCGCCCAGCTCCTCCAACCCCAGGACATCGGCGTGACGCTCACGGAAAACTTCATGCTCACCCCCGAGCAGAGCACGGATGCGCTGGTGGTGCATCATCCGCAGGCGAAGTACTTCGACGCGTGAGCTCGTGAAACGTGAAACGTGACGAAGATCACGGCGCGCGCGCCGTGATCCGGTCCCCTCTCCCGGACGCGACCGTGGGCGCTCATCGCGCACGCAGCGAAGCGCGTCTGGGAGAGGGATAGGGTGAGGGCAAAACCGGACGCCATTCCGCGCCCGACACTGCCCTCACCCCAGCCCACCCGATTATGGCAGGTATGAACGGGTGGTCATGATCGCGCATCGCTCGCCTTAAAGGTAAATTCGATCAGTCGCCAGCATGCACCGCGACCGAAAACCCCCGACGCCGGTCCGATACCTTCATCCTCCGCCAGCACCACCGCACCGACAGGACCATCACAACCACGCACGAGACCAAGAGCAATACCAAGCCAACCCCATACGCCCAAACCACCCACGCGCCAGCCGTCCACTGGCCAACCGCGCTGCCGCTTGCCAGGTCGAACCGGTCGAACTCCTGCCGTCCCAGATCGATCACGTGGCCCATGACGTACGTCCGCCGCCGGGCCGTCGAAAGCAATACCGCCTTGTGATCCGCATCGAGATCAAATCCCTCATACCAGCGCGTGTGCCAATCCCACGTCGAAAACGGCAAGCACCATGCCCCCTTCATGCCGGTCAGTAAAGTGGCGCAATCGTACGTGCGCACCAGCTTTCCCCGGTCGTAGAACGCGATCGCCCGGCCCGCGTGAAAGCCCCACCGGTTCCGCCGCGCCACGTACCGAAGATCGTCGGAGCAAAGCACGTCGTGCCCCAGTGCAAACCAATCGACCTGCCAGACAGGCGCAAACGTTGCCGTCTCGTACACCCCGGACTTCGCGAATACGTCATGAATATTCACGACCCGCCCGTCCGGCAGCTTGGCAGTTGAAGTCTGGTCAGAACTCGGCTCGGGCGACAGCATCACCAGCATCCGCGTACCGTCCCGCGAGTTGATCACTGATGAATTCGGCGCCGAAATTCCCCCGTCGGCCGCCCGAGCCAGTGCCAGGAGCACCAGGACGACGACAAGTCGGGTTTGTGCCGACACGCGACATTCTTCGCCGAGTCCAGCGTGCACGGCCCGCCCGCCCATGACGCACAAACCCGCGCGCGGGAGCATATTGACCCACGGCGTTGGAGCATTTTGCCAGACCAGAGCACGCGGTGAACCAACCCGCCCCCCGGCAAAATGCGCAAACGCCGCACAAGGCAGGAGCGTCAGCCAATCTCACCAGAGCTGTCTTCAGGGGCGCGCTGTCCACAAACTGTCGCTCATCCCCGCCATTCGGCTTCACCCTAGCTAACTTCCTGCGCCCGCCTGTCCGGCATCGAGGAAGTGCTTCAACACCCGCGCCCTGACCTGCCTGCGAAGCGCCGGACGCACCGGGCGTCCCCGGAAGTCGGCAAAAAGCACGGCGTCCGTGAAATCATCGACGCTCAGCGGCGGATTCAGCTCAAGCTCCTCCCGATAGGGAGACTCGATGTCCAGCCCGACTTCGGCAACGAGTTCGAACAGCAATGCCGCGACCCTTGCCGGATACATGTTGTTGACCATACACGTTCGCCCGGTGCCGTATAACGCAATACGGATGATCCGCCAACCCGGCACAGAGGCGGTTCTGCATCGACAGGAATCCTGGCGCCCGGCCGGTCAAAGATACCGCGAATAGAACTCCAGCACCTTCACCTGGTTCTCCGACTCCAACCCCAGCTCCTGCTGATTCGCCTGCCACGCGCGTATCTTCCGCCTTCCCGCCTCCGTCCATTCCACATAAAGATCCTGACGGTCCTGCCAATACCGCGTGATCCAACCCGCTGCCTTCATCTTCTCCAGCACCGGCACCTCATCGCGCGGGTCATATGTAGGCATGACCCAGATTCTCCCGAGCAACCATCCAAAAACAACGGCAGAGTCTCGCCCATCCGCGCTTGACAGTTCGTAATATGTTCGGTATCATCGTCATCAAAGGGGATCGTGCGCCCAGCCGCGCCCCCTTGGCCAGCCCGGACAGGAGGACGCCATGACCGCTCGATCCACGCCCGCCCCACCTTCTGATCGCGCCCGCCGCAACGTCGCGCGCCGCAACGCGCTCCCCAAAACTCCCCAGAACTCCCCATCTCGAAAAAAATCGCCCTCAAAACGGCCCAGCTTGCCATCCACCACACCCCTCACGCGCCCGCGCAAATCGAAGCCAGATCCCCCCTCCGTGGCCTCCGTGTTCTTCGTCGTTCAATCCCCACGCCAATACCCGCCAAAGTGCTCCAACCTGCACCTAACGTGTCCTGGCGCAAAACGAACCCAGACCGCCCCTCCGTGCCTTTCACTTTTGCCTTTTGCCCTCTGCCTTTTGCCTTCACTCCCCCGCGCCACTCGTCACCCGCCTCACCGCCGCCTCCAGCCGCGCGAAATCGACCGGCTTCACCAGGTGTTCGACGAACCCCGCCTCGCGCGATTCCCGCACGTCCTGGGCCTGCCCGTATCCCGACAGCGCGATCCCGCGAAGCCCGTACTGGTCGCGCAACTGCCGCATCAGCTCCAGGCCGTCGCCGTCGGGCAGCCCCAGGTCGCTGACGACCAGGTCGAAACGCGTCTTCTGGGCGGCGGACCGCGCCGTCGCGACGTCCGGGGCGGGCGTGACCTCGTATCCGAAGTCGCGGAAAAGCCGGCTCATGACCTTCAGGGTCACCAGGTTGTCCTCGACCAGCAGGACGCGCAGCCGGGGGTCGATGGCGGCGCCGTGGGGGGTCGCGGCGGCGCGCTCTTTGGCGAGCGGTTCGGGCTTCTGGCGAACGGTCGTGGTCGGGAGGGTGACGGTGAAGGTGGCTCCTTGCCCGGGGCCGCCGCTCTCGACCCGGATCGTCCCGCCGTGGAGCTCGACGATCCCCTTGCAGATCGCCAGGCCCAGTCCGAGCCCGCCGAACTGCTTGGTGACCCCCCGGCCACCCTGTTCGAAGGCGTTGAAGATCAGGGGGAGCTTTTCGGGCTCGATGCCGACCCCGCTGTCGCTGACGGTGACCGCCACGCCCCCTTCGGGGGGGTTGCGGGTGGCTACGGACACCTGGCCGCCCTCGGGGGTGAACTTGAAGGCGTTGCGCAGCAGGTTCCACAACACCTGCTCCAGCCGCGCCTTGTCTCCCCATACGTAATGCTTTTTAGCACCGAGATTTACGGTGATGTCGAGTTTTGTAGACTTAGGGTCGGCCCGGCGCGTGGTTTCCAGGGCGTGCTGGACCAGGTCGTGGACGTCGGCCAATTCCTCGCGGAGCTCGAATTTGCCGCGGGCGACCCGGGTGAGGTCCAGCAGGTCGTCCACGAGCTTGACCTGGATCTCGAGGTTCCGGCGGATGACCGAGACGTCCTCGCGCACGCGCGGCGGAAGGTTGGGGTCCTTTTCCAGCATCGAGACGGTCATGAGGACGGGGGTGAGGGGAGTGCGCAGCTCGTGGCTGAGCATGGCCAGGAACTCGTCTTTGGCGCGGCCGGCCTCCTCGAGCTCGGTGCGGGCGGCGCGCTCGGCGAGCAGGGTGAGCCGCTGCTCCTCGGACTTCTTCTGGGCGACCGCGTAGCGGATCGCGCGTTCGAGGAGGTCGGCGGTCATCTGCGACTTGTTGAGGAAATCGGCGGCGCCGGCCTCCATGGCGGCCAGGTCAACGGCGCGGTCGCCCTGCCCGGTGAGGAGGATCACGGGGGCGTTGCAGCCGCGGGCGACGACCTCGCGGACGAAGCGGATGCCGTCGTGGGAGCCCAGGCGATAATCCACGAGGACGACGTCGGCGGTCCCCGGGTGGCAGGCGCCGCGCACGCCCTGGTCGAATTGCGAGACCCAGGTCAGCTCGTAGCGACCGTCACCGGCGTCGCGCAGCAGGTCCCGGACGATCAGGAAATCGTCCTCGTCGTCGTCGACCATCAGAACCTTCACGGGGCGATCGGCGGTCATTGGCTGTTCAAACAACTTTTGATTATACGCGCGGCGGCGCCTGAGGTTTTTCGCCGGCCGGGGGTCCGGCGGCGGCGGGCAGCTCCACGATCTCGAACCAGTAGGTGCCCAGCGTCCGCATGACGTTCACCAGGCCGTCGAACGTGACCGGCTTGGTGATGAAGCTGTTCACGCCAAGATCGTAGGTGCGGTAGATGTCCTCCTCGGCCTTGGAGGTGGTCAGCACGACCACGGGGATCTGCCGCAGGGCCGGGTCGGACTTGATCTCCGCGAGCGCCTCGCGCCCGTCCTTGCGCGGCATGTTGAGGTCGAGGAGGATCAGGCCGGGCCTGGGCGAGCGCGCCGGGTCGGCGAACGCGCCGCGGCGGTGCAGGTAGTCCATGAGCTCCTCGCCGTTCTCGACGCAGCGCATGTCGTTGGCGAGGCGGCTCTCCTTGAGGGCGTCGCAGGCCAGGACGCGGTCGTCGGCGTCGTCATCGGCGAGCAGGATCGTGATGGGCCTGGCGTTGCCGGGCGTCGTCGTCGTACTCGTCGTCGCTGCTCCTGGTGGTCCGGCTGCTGCTGACATCGTCGAGGTCTCCTGGTGCCTGGAGCTGGTTCACGGGCAGGGTGACGACGAAGGTCGATCCCTCGCCCGGGCGGCTGGTGGCGGTGATCGTGCCGCCGTGGCGTTCGGTGATCTTACGGCAGACGGCCAGCCCGATGCCAGTGCCCTCGTACTCGTTGCGGCCGTGGAGGCGCTGGAAGACGTTGAAGATGCGATCGAGGTACTTCTCGTCGAAGCCGATGCCGTTGTCGGCGATGCGGATCTGGCAGGCAGGGCCTTGCCGGCGGCGGGCGTCGTCCTCACCGGGCGTGGTGGTCGCCGCCGCCGCCGTCGTTTCGGCGGTGACCTGGACGATCGGCGGGACGTTTGGCCTCTGGAACTTGAGGGCGTTGGCGATCAGGTTCTGCAAAAGTTGCCGCATCTGGAGGGGGTCGGCCTGGATCGTCGGCAGGGGGCCGACCTCGACGCGCCCGCCGGAGTGCTCGATGCGCGCCTCCAGGTCCGACAGGACGCCGGCGGCGACATCGCCCAGGTCAACCTTCTCGAAGGGCTGGGCCCCGGTGGTGATGCGCGAGAAGGCGAGCAGGTCGTTGATGAGGGTCTGCATTCGGCTGGCGGCGGCGTGC
The DNA here is from genome assembly GCA_036558265.1 of Tepidisphaeraceae bacterium. Classification (GTDB taxonomy): domain Bacteria; phylum Planctomycetota; class Phycisphaerae; order Tepidisphaerales; family Tepidisphaeraceae; genus RYN-433. The sequence goes on from DATBFY010000172.1 coordinate 23,654, forward strand.
ATGCGGTCGACGTAGTCCTGCCCGTCGGGGCCGAGCGGCGCGGCGAAGCGGGTGCGGAGGCGGTCGCCGAACGCCTGGATCTTGCGCAGGGGCTCCTGGAGGTCGTGGGAGGCGACGGAGGCGAAATCCTGAAGCTCGCGGTTGGATTGCTCGAGGCGCGTCGTCAGGGCGGTCAGCGTCTCGTTCGTGCGGCGGCGCTGCTCGACATCGGCGGCCAGGCGCGCGTTGTCGCGCTGCAGCTCGAGCTGGCGCTGGCGTTCGGCGAGCGCGGCGGCGCGGGCCGCGGCGTCGCGCCGCACCGCCCAGGCGATCAGCGCGAGCAGGAGCAGGTTGAAGAGCGCCGATCCGATCAGGGTGGTGACGGCGGTGCGGGCGCTGGCGTCGCGCTCGGCGGTTCGCAGGGCGAGGGTGGCCTCCTCGGTCCGCCGCATGTCGTCGGCGACGCGGCGGGCGTCGTCCATCATGGTCTTGCCCAGGTCTGCGCGGATCTCGTCGCGCGCCGCGTCGAAGCCGGCGCGACCGCGCAGGGCGATGGTGCGCTCGAGCTCGGCCAGCCTGGCGTCCACGAGGCGCCTGAGCTGGGCGACGCGGTCTTCTTCGACGGCCTGCCCGCGCACCAGGCGATCGAGCTGGTTCAACTGCCCGGCGATGCGGCCCACGGCGGTCTGGTAGGGCGCCAGGTATTCGGTCGAGCCGGTGATGACGTAGCCGCGCTGGCCGGTCTCGGCGTCGACGAGGGAGACGACGACG
>DATBFY010000173.1:0-6247 GCA_036558265.1 Tepidisphaeraceae bacterium
ACGTGATGCGGGCCTGGTAGGCGTCGGCGGGCCGGCGCAGGGCGAGCCAGTCGATGTCCACGCGGCCAAAGTCGCTTCGGGTCTGGCGATCCTCCTTGCCGACGGTCCGGCCCCAGCATCCGAGATAGAACCAGTTCGACCACTCACCCGAGCGGCCATCGCGGGTGCGAACGTCGAGCCGCAACCCGGTGTCCACGGGGCAGTCGGGGTTGTAGGAGGGGAGCAGCTCCGTGAAGCCAAAGTCGGTGCGCGTTTCACGTCCGGTCCAGATGCCGATCCGTGGATACTGCCCGCGGGAATCGGCCAGCACCAGTCGATCGGCCAGAATCTCGGCGTGATCGCGCTTCCCGGACGACCACGCGGCCGCGGTGTCGAAGAAGTCCAGGCGATCCACCATCCCGGGCGGATTGCCCAGGCGCGGCGTCGCGGAATCATGCGAGACGAGCACCGCCACCCAGATCAGCGCGCAGACGACGACCATCGCGCAGCCGGCGAAGAGTACGGGCAGAAAGCCCGTAGCACGGGCGCCTCGCCCGTGTCTCTCGTCGGAATGCGTCGCCAAACCAGTCATCTGCGTCTCTGACCGACACGGGCGAGGCGCCCGTGCTACGGGGCTTTCGTATCGGCATCACCAATGCCAGATCTGGTTCCACGCCGTCAGCCAGTCCTTGCCGCGGCTGACGACCTTCAGCGGGTCGGGGAACTCGACGCCGTGGCGGTCCTTGAACTGGTTGGCGCTGTCCACGGTCGAGAGGTCGATGGTGATCGTCGTCGGCGCCTTGGGGACGTAGGGCCTGGGCCACTGCTTCGCGGCCAGCGCCGCCTTGACGCCCTCCTCGATCATCCGCCGCGCCCTGACCGGCGGGATGTTGCGCGCCGAGTAGCGCGACAATCCGCGCTTGACCGCGACCGCCGCCAGGCGCTCGCCCAGCAGCTCGCGGCCCTCGCGGCAGGTCGCGTCGTCGCCGGTGATGACCACGACCGGCACACCGTAATGCCCGCAGAGCGCGGCGTTGATCCCGAACTCGCCGACCAGGTCGTCGTTGAAGTAAAGGTTCCGCCAGGTGGTCGTGGAGATCGTGTGGCAGAGGACGCCATCGGGCGTGCCGGCGCGGGCGTGCATGCCGATCATCAGGGCGGCGTCGCAGCCAGATTCGAAGATCTCGGTATAGCGGCTCCAAGGGTGGCCGCTGACCCAGGTGCAGTCGGGGTGGATCAGTTCGGGGACGAAGGAGTTGAAGGTCCAGTCGCCGCCCGCGCCGTGGCAATCGACGGCGACCACCTCGGTGGCGCCGGCCGCCAGAGCGCCGCGGACGGCGGCGTTGATCTCCTCGGTATAGAGGCGTCGTCCCTCCTCGTACATCGGCGCCCCGCCGTTCACCTGGGACCACTTGACGATCCCGGAGACGCCTTCCATGTCGGACATGATCAGGACGCGCATGGGTTCTCCGCGCGCGGGCGGCGCGGCAACGTGAGAGCAGGAACACGGTTATATCAGTGCGGTGAGCCCCGGGTCCGCCGGACGGGCTCTTCCGGTGGGTGTCGAAAATAGGGGAATTTACTTGACCTGTAAAGAAAAACCGCGCGTAATTATATAACAACTGATTTCTCGAACGTGGGTTATCGCGCGCGGTGACCGTCCATGGTCACCCAATCGTCCTTCAAGTCTGGTCGTTCTTCACAGCCGTGAAGAGGGAGAAGAGAGCAGTGAGTCAAGCACAAGGTGTCGTGCGTCGCGTGGGTGTCGTGGGTCGTTCGAAGCGGGGATTTGGCGTGGTGTTCGGGGTCGCCGTTGCGACCGCCGCGCAGCTATGGGGCGGGTCCGCCGTGCGCGCGGACGATCAGTACTTCGACGCCGACGGGGTGGGGACGGTGCAGTCGGGGCCGGGGCTGTGGGATAACATCAGCAACCGATGGGCGCCGACGCCGACGTCCACAGCGCCCTTCAACCCGTTCACGTTCGACGCCAATGCGCACTTCACCGGCGCCGGCGGGCTGGTGCTGGTGAACGACACGATCGCGACCGAGGGGATCTTCGTATCCGGCGCGGACACGGCGTTCTTCAACAGCGGGACGGGAACGCTGCTGCTCGGATTGAACGGCCCGGGGACGGTGAACGTGGACGCGGGCCACAGCGTCACGTTCAACACGAGCGTGACGGGCAGCGCGGGGCTGACCAAGACGGGCGCGGGGACGCTGAGCTTCACGAAGGTGCTGATCGGCGGGGGGGACGTGAACATCAACGAGGGGACGCTGCGGTACGCGGCGTCGGCGGCGGACGTGCTCACCAGCCGGATCAACATCGCGTCGGGCGCGGTGCTCGACATGAGCATCATCAACGACACGTTCGGATCGCTCAGCGGCGTGGCGGGCTCGACGGTCAAGCTCGGGACGCTGCCGCTGGGGATCACGACGGGCAGCCGGATCGCGGTGGGATCGGACAACACCGATTCGGTCTTCGCCGGGTCGATACAGGGCGCGGGGGGTCGGTTCGATAAGCAAGGGGCGGGAAACATGACGCTGAGCGGCGCCAACACGTTCACCGGGTTCGTGACGGTGAGCGGCGGGACGCTGCGGGTCGAGAACGGCCAAGCCCTCGGCGACACCGCGCCGGTCTTTATCGGAAACGCGACCAACGTCAACCTGGACCTGGGGCATGACGAGGCGATCGGGTCGCTGGGCGGCGCGGGCGACACCGGCGGGAACGTCAATGTCAACGGGTTCAAGCTGACGCTGGGCGGGGACAACCTGGCGAACAACTACCTTGGGACGATCAGCGGGGACGGGACGATCGTCAAGACCGGCACGGGGATCCAGATCATCAACTCGACGAGCACGAATACGGCGGCGAGCCCGTTCACCGGTAAGTACGTCGTGCAGTCGGGCACGCTGGCGTTCCGGGCGGACAACCGGCTTGGGGCCGACCCGGCGACGAACGTGAACGATTACATCACCCTGTCAGGCGGCGAGCTGTCGAACACGGGCTTTGGCGGGACGACGCTGGGCACGCACAAGGGGATCACGATCACCGCGGACAGCACGATCACCGCGCTGGGGTCGGTGGCGTCGAACCTGGTGATCGGCTCGCAGGGCGGCGCGCCGATCACGGGGAGCAACTCGATCACCAAGCGCGGGCAGGGGATCCTGACGGTCGATTCGGACAACAGCACGACGTTCTCGGGCAAGTGGATCATTAAGGACGGGACGCTCAAGACCAATCGCGGGATCAGCACGCCGCTGGGCACGTGCGGTTACGACATCTCGGGCGGGACGTTGTCGCTGACGCCGGGCGGGTCGGGGACCAATGTGGACTACGCGTTGGCGAACGCGGCGGCGGACACGACGTTCGCGTATGGTCCGGGCGCGATCCTGAACGTAAACCGCGGGACCAACGCGCAGTTCAGGGCGACGTTCGGAAACGCGGGGGCGGCGGCCAACTCGGTGCTGGTGCGCAACGGGCAGGGGACGCTGGTGATCACGGCGGCGGGCGGAGCGGCGAACCTGGGGAATACCGCGGCCGGTGAGGCGATCCTGTTCAACGGCGGGGTGGCGCTGGCGGACAACCTGATCCCGGGGGCGATCGCGACGACGAGCCTGTCGCAGGTCCCTGCGGCGGCGGCACAGACGGCGGGCGATTTCGTCAGCTATGGTCCCAACGGCGTGGTGAAGGCGACGTACACGTCGGGTGACGTGACGACGGCGGGCGCGACCGACGTGGTACAGCAGAACCTGCCCGCGGTCCTCCTGGCCGACACGTCGGTGGCGGCGCTGAAGGTCGGGGACGGGACGCTGGCGGGGCAGGTGGATACGGGCGGGCACACGCTGACGGTCGGCAACGGCACGGCGCCCGGGATGGTGATCCTCAACGCCGGCGCCAACATCACGGGGAACGCGGGGAAGCTGGATTTCCGCGGAAGCCAGGGCGTGATCTACACGCAGCAGGGGCCCAACACGATCGGGCCAGCGATCACGGGGAGCGGGGGACTCTCGAAGGTGGGCCCGGGGCAACTCACGCTGGTGAGCTTCGCGAACTACACCGGGCCGACGGACATCAGCCAGGGGACGTTGACGCTGACGGTCAGCAACCAGCTTCCGGTGACGACCAAGCTGGCGCTCAATGGGAATGCGACGCTGGACCTGGCGACCGCAAACGTATCACAGGAGGTGGCGAGCCTGAACGCGGAGAACCTGCCGGCCGTCTCCGGCACGGGCGGGTCGTCGATCGCGTTCGGGAACGACAGCGTGCTGAAGATCAGCGGGGCGGGGGATATGGTGTACCGGGGCGGGTCCACGACGCCGGCGGGCCAGGGCACATCCACCGTATGGAAGGCCGGACCGGGGACGCTCACGCTGGGCGTGCCGCAATCGATCAGCACGTTCGGCGGCGCGATCGCCAGCCCGTCGATGTCTTACGACAAGCTGTGGGTGACCGGAGGGGGGACGGTGGCGCTCTCCAGCGGCAACAGCATTCCGGACGGGTTTACCGGCTCGCCCTTGCCGGACGCGTACATGCTGGACGGCGGGACGATCCGGTTCAACACCTTGACGACCACGAGCCTGGCGGCCGCCGGAGCCAGCTTTATCTCGGTATCGGGTGGAACTCGCGGCATGACGATCGGGCCCAACGGCGGGACCATCGACGTGCCCAGCCCATACGAAATCGTGATCTTCCAGGTGAGCAACACGACGGCGGCGAACCTGATCCACGGCAGCGGCGTGATCACGAAGATCGGGCCGGGCTTCTTCCGCCCGGGGCCGGGGAACGACTTTACCGGCCGCTGGGTAATCAAGGAGGGGAACCTTCAGTTCCAGGACGACAGCGCCTTGGGCACGCCGCCCGCGACGTTCACGGCCAACGCGCTGGAGATCGACGGCGGCATCATCCAGGGGAATGGCTTTGGCAACATCGATAAGAACCGCGGCGTCCTGATCGGCCCGAACAACGCGATCATGACGAACGGGCCGTTCTTCTTTAACGGCGCGGTCTCGGGCCCGGGCACGATCACGCGGCTGGGCGGCGGGACGGTCAGCGGCCAGATCGTGTTCAACGCGCCCAGCACGTACGGCGGGATCAACATCGTGCAGGGGATCGTCGATTTCAACGCGAGTGATTCGGCCGGCTCAGGCACGGTGAACCTGGACCCCAAGGCGTACGTGGCGATCGGCAAGAACGAGGGCCCGGACAGCACGATCAGCAACGCGATCGTGCTGGGCGGCGCCGGCTCGCCGATTGACATCCGCGTGGCCAGCGACATCTCGCCGGTGATCGGGAGCAACTTCGAGGGGATGCAGACGGGCAGCCTGACGCTGGCCGGGAAGATCAGCGGCCCGGGCATGCTGTACAAGGGCCTGGGGTCGCTGGATCAGTATACCCCGTCGAACGGCGGGAGCGTCGTGAACCGGAACAACGACGGCACGGTGATCCTGACCAATAGCGGGAACGATTTCACGAACACCTTCAACATCATGCTGGGGACGGCGGTGGCGGGCGCGAACAACGCGCTGGGCGCGACCAACGGCGCGACGTTCGTGGCGCCGGGGGCGACGCTGGCGTTCGCGAACGTGAACTACACCGCCGCCGAGCCGGTGTACGCATCGGGCACGGGCGTGGCGGGACTGGGCGCGATCCAGAACCTGTCGGGCACGAGCCGCTTCGCCGGGCCGGTCGCGATGAATGCCGACACGACGTTCGGCGTCGCCGCCGGCAGTTCGCTGGAGCTCGCCGGCGCGCTGACGGGCGACGCCGCGGTCACCAAGGTCGGCGGCGGCACGCTGTCGCTGTCGAACACGACCAACCACTGGACGGGCGACACGACGGTGCAGGAGGGGACGCTGGAGTTCGCCGCCGATCACCGGATCGGCAAGCTGGTCCTCCAGACGAACACGACGGCGCGGCTGTCGGCGGGGAACAAGCTCCTTCGGACGACGGACGTGCAGTTCAACGATCCGGCGAACCCGGACGCCAAGCTCGACCTGAACGACGGGCGGCTGATCGTCGATTACACGGATGCGTCGAAGCTGCCAATCGTGCGCGGCCAGATCATCTCGGCGTACGGAGGCGGGGGGAACTGGTCGGGCAACGGCATCACGTCGTCGGCCGCGCAGGCCAACTCGAAGCTCGCCGTCGGCTATGCCGAGGCGAGCGAGGTGGCGTCGGGCGGGACGTGGACGGGCGAGCCGGTGGACACGACGGCGGTGCTGGTCCGCACGACGCTGGCGGGCGACGCCACGCTGGACGGAACCGTCG
>DATBFY010000174.1:0-1602 GCA_036558265.1 Tepidisphaeraceae bacterium
CTGGCGCTGGCTAGGTTGTATCGCTCCTGGGCGTCGCTCTCGAGGTCGAACGTCATCGGCAAGGACGGCTTGACGACCGGCTTGTCCATACCTTCGCTCCCGTCAGGCCCGAAGAGCAGATAGGTCTCGCGGCCGCTTTCGGCGCTGCGCCGGCGGCGTCGCGGCAGCCGGCGGAATTGTCGGTTACTTCTCGCACAACATTCCTGACGCCGATGTAAACAAAGCAGCAGATCTCCTCGAAGCGGGAGACTCCGCCTTATCGTGGTGGCGGTCAACCGGCGCGGCGAGGACATCCTGCCGCTGCTGGAGCACGCCCAGCAGACGTTCTCAACCCAGACCGTTTGGGGCAACCTCGACGCCGTCATTGAGAACAGTCTTGATGCCGCGGAGACGAAGGAGCTGGCTGATTCCGCATGAGCGGTAGTGCCGCTGACCCTCGTCTTCAGGAAGGGCGGACGCGCCGCACCTTCGTCAAGCATGCTGTTTCCGGTCGGCACGTACGACGCAACGGAACCCGATATGACACGTCGTGGAGTCGACGGCCTGGCCTTGCCGCGCCGCAGGCCGGTATCGGAGGCAGTAGTTGGGTGCGCACAAGTGTGAACCGCCCTTGGTGACGCGGCGGGCAATGGGCTCGCGCACGCTTCCGTGGCGCTCGACGGGCGAACTCACCCTCGGGTTGTGCGGCGCGCAGCAGGGATGTTCAGGTGAGGCATGGCCGGGCGTGAAGAAGTCGTGGGTCCACTCCCACACATTGCCGGCCATGTCGTAGAGGCCGTAGCCGTTGGCCGGGAAAGCCTTGACGGGCGAGGTTCGCTCGTAGCCGTCTTGCAGCAGATTCTGCCAGGGGAACGCTCCCTGCCAGGTGTTGGCCATCATGCGCCCTTTGGGAGCGAATTCGTCTCCCCAACAGAATGTCTTGCGATCAAGCCCTCCCCGGGCCGCATATTCCCATTCGGCTTCCGTCGGCAGGTCCTGTCCGGCCCAGTTGGCGTAAGCCAGCGCGTCGGCGTATGCGACGTGCGTTACAGGGTGCCTGTCGCGGCCGTTGAGGCTTGACTCTGGACCTTCGGGGTGACGCCAGTCGGCGCCCACCGTCCACGTCCACCAGTTACGGAAATCGGAAAGGTCGACCGGTCCACGCGTCCTGGTGAACACCAGCGAGCCTGGTACGAGGAGCTCGGGCAAGGCGTCCGGGTAACTCTCGGGACTCGGTGCCTGTTCGGCCCACGTGACGTAGCCGGTCGCTTTCACAAAGCGACGGAACTGGGCCACGGTGACAGGGTGTTCGGCCATCCAGAACCCGTCCACCGCCACCCGGTGCGCAGGACGCTCCTCGGGATAGAAGTCCTCGGAGCCCATCCAGAACTCGCCGCCCTCCACCCAGACCATTCCCTTGTGCGTTTGTCCGACCGTATCGTTCAGGGATGAAGCGGCCATATGTGGTTCTCCAAACTGCCTCATTAACTGAGATTCTGTAGAGAGGCTAACCGCGTCTTCTTACTCCTATATCGCCCATCGTGCGTGATCGACCAAGAAGCGGCCTGAGCCGATCTGACTTCACTCTGCATATGGGTGATCCCGACCACTTCAGGCGTGCCC
>DATBFY010000175.1:0-5697 GCA_036558265.1 Tepidisphaeraceae bacterium
ACGGGGCGGCCGGGGCGTGCAGCGCCTTGAGCGTGCCGGTCGCCACGTCGTAAATCGCGATGCGGCGCGTGGACTGCCGGTTGTCGAACGCCAGCGCGAGTTCCGTCCCGCTGGGGGAGAACTCCATCGCGCGCAGGGTCAGGCGCTTGTGCGGGTGGGCGACGACCGCGTCGGGGATGGGCGTCGAACCCAGCACCTTGCCCTGCGCCAAATCCACCATCGTGAGCTGGCGCGAATCGGCGACGGCGACGAGCTTCAGCCGGGCGCTGGCGGCGGCGCGCGAATCGTCGCTGCGCGGCCGCAGGCCGACCTCGCGCACGGGTTGCTTGCTGTTCAGGTCCCAGACGGCCAGTTTCTCGCCGTAAAGCGCGACCTGGTCGGGGATCGGGAAGCCCAGCGCCACCGGGGCGTTAAACGGGGCGGTCGCGGGAACGTCGATCGAATACGCCCGCGCGCCCCCCAGCGTCGCCCACAATTCGACCCGCACGACGCGTGCGGCGTCGTCGAAGACCTGGCCGGCGTAGTAGTTGCCGTCCGGGCTGAGAATCGGGAACGCGAGCGGCTGGTTCAACTTGAATTGCGCGGTCTTGCTGCCGAAGAGGTTCCAGACCTGGATCGTCGGCGCCGAGCCATCGGCATCGGGCAGGAGGGTGACGGCGGCGATACCGCCGGGAGGGGGAGAGAGCACGAGCGAGTTGGGGTTGTGCCGCAATGGGGGCTCACCCGGCATGGCCAGGCGGAAATCGTCCGGCAGCTTGAGCTTAGGCGCCGCGACGTCGGCCTGGGTGGACCACGCGGCGCCCGTCTTTGGCACGGCGGGGGCGACGACGGGCAGGAGGTGAACGGGGACGGCCAGGGGGGCGTTGGGGGAGGCTGAGGCAACGTTGCGCTTCGCGCCCGAGAGATTGGCGCTTGGGCCGGCCTTTGCCATGGGGGGCGCACTGCCGTTGGCGGCGGCGGCGTTCATCCGCATCGACTTGATGCGATTGACGACCTTCGGACCGACCCAGCCTGCGGCGGCGCCGGCACAGACCGCGAAGACGGCAGCGACGACCGCCCATTTCCAGATTCCACCCGCGGGCCTCACAAGAGTGGACTGGTCAGTGGCCGTTTGCGGGGGGTCGATGATTGTGGTCGGCGTGGCTTGGGAGGCGGCTGGGGCTTGTATTTCCGACGTCCTGGGCCCTGGCGGTGTCGCGGGCGCGGATGGCGGTTCCGAAGAGGTTTCCGGCAGCGCCTGGACGCCGAGGGTCATATCGTCATCGTCGTCGGCGCGGGGGCGGCGGCGCACGGCGGGCTTGGCGGGGGTAGGCACCTTGGCGGGGCTGCGGGCTGTCAGCCCATCAGACGTGATCTTCGTCCCGGGTCCGGTGGTGGCAGCGGATCGGGTCGGCGCGGCAGCCGGTTCGACAGCCACGGCTGGGGCGGTTGCACCCTTGGGAGTGGCCGGTGCGGCGATCACGAAAACGTTGGCGCATTGCGAGCACTTGGCCTTCTTGCCGGCCTGCTTCTCGTCGGCCTTGAAGCGTTTGCCGCAGGCCGGACATTCGGCGACGATCGCCATGGGCCCAAACTCCCGCCGTCGAGACGTGTGACGGCCTCCCCCTCTCTGTGGCGCACGGTAACCCGGAACCGGGGTTATTTTGCGCGGCTGTCGGGGGTGGGGCAAGAAATAAAGACCACGGCCGAGTAAAGCTCCTCAAATTGAGTCGGGCGGCCAAGTGAAGATGGGGAAGATCTACCGGCCGCGGCGTGGCATGCGCAGCTTATCCGCAGGATCCTGACGAATGTCTCAACGTCCGGTGATGAATTGAGCTTTGGCGGGTGAACCTGCTACGTCCCCAAGTTCCAACCGCAGGTCGGCCCCCGGTGCGGCTAGCAGCGTCACTGTATGGAGGCCGCGCGACAGTTCCGGCGTCACCTGGCCTCCGGTGACCTTGGCGGGTCGATCATCGATCCAGACCGGGATGTTTGCATGCGGTAACACGAGTTTCACGGTCCCGGGAGTCGTGACGTTAACCTCGGCCCGCGCGAGCTTGGGGGCGGCGCCCGCGGGAAGACTGCCCGAGACCTTTGCATAGGCGGGCATCCAAACCGCCGCGGCGGGGATGCGGAGGTCCCGGCCGGCGGTCACATCGCCGGGCGCCGGATCGAGGACCTGCCATCGACGCGCGACCTCCTGGGTGCCGACTGCGAACGGGCCGGGACGGCCCAACTCGGAAAGGAAGCGAACCAGGTCCACAAGTTCCTGCCGAGTGAGTGGATCGGCAAGGCCCGCGGGCATCATCGAGCCCCCCTGCCGGGGCTTGCCTTTGATCGTGTCCAACGGGATCACGATCTCGTCCTGGACAGCGTCGCGGAGGATCAGTTCCTTATCGCTTTGCCGGACCTTGATGCCGGTGATCTGGTCGCCGTCGTTGGTCTCGACGATCAGCGCGTGGTAACCCTCCTTGACGGCCTTGGTGGGCTGGAGGATCGACTCGATCAGGTAATCGACCGGCGCCGACCCGGCCGAGACCAGGTCGGGCGCGAGTTGCCCGCCCGCGCCGGCGATCGAGTGGCAGCGGAGGCAGGCGGTGTCGGCGCGGCGGAAGACGGTCTCGCCGCGGTTGGGATCGCCTCTGGATTGCACGTCGGCGATCAGTTGCATCATCTCCGATTCGGAGAGTTGATGCGGTTGGGCGTCGATCTTCGCGGCGGCCTTGAGGGGATCAACCAGAGCGGGCTCGGCGTGGCCCAGGGCGTAGACGGCGCGAAGGGCGAGTTTGGCGGCGTCGGCTGTAGGCGGAGTTTTCCGCAGGGATTGGCCGAGGATTTGCGGACCGTCCTTTCGCCTTGTGAACGAGGCCAGGACGGACGTCAGGTCGATCTCGAACTGCGAATCGCGCGAGAGAGATTGGGCGGCGAGGTCGGCGGCGGCTTGGGTATCGCCCGACGCGAGCGCGGCGGCGACCCAGAGGCGGACCGTGTTGTTGGCGCTCGGCCCGGCGAGCGCGCGGAGCTCTCTCAGACTTTCCGGATCGGCCAGCTCTCCCAACGCCTCGATGCTCGCCTTGATTTGTGGGCCTCGATCGACATTGCCGGCCCAGGAGACGATCGGGTCGCGCAGGCTCGTGGCCTTGAGCGCGCCCGCGAGTCGCAGCGCGGCCGAACAGACGGCGGCGTCGGTCTGGCCGGTCATCAGTGATTTGAGCTTTGAGAAGTCCGAGCGGGGTTTGACGTTGCGTTGGCGGGCGGAGCGGTCGAGGGCTTGCAGCAGTGAGAGTTTCGTCGCGTTATCCGAGTGGTCATCGAGCGCGGCGTCGAAGAGGACGGCCAGGTCGTCCGCGCCGCCGAGCGATGCGATCAGATCGGAGATGTCCTTGCGGGACCCGGCCGCGATTTTGCCGGCCTTGAAGGCGTCCACGAGCGGCCGGATCGCCGCCGGGTTGCGGATCGCCTTGAGGGCGAACTCGATCTTCTTCGGGTTGTGATCGAAGGTGAGCTGGCCGGCCTGGAATGCCGGGAGCCAGATGGGTTGAAGGTCGTTGGCGGTGAGATAGAGGGCGTAGTCGAGGAGTGGGTCCATCGGCCGGTCTAGCGCCGCCATCGCGACTTCCATCGCGACGGGCTTCTTCACCTCCGCCAGCGCACGGACGGCCTCGAGCCGTACGCGAGGGTGAGTGTCGGCGACGAGCGGCCTGAGGGCTTCCAGGGCGTCAGGCATTCGCGGAGCCCAGGCGCCGATCACCCGCGTCGCCGCGACTCGGATGCCCGGGTCGGTGCCGCGCAGCAGCCGCTTCGCCAGGTCGTGCCGGGGGACGTTCACGGTCTGGTATGTCCAGAGCGCCTGCAGTTGCGTGAAGTCATCGGCGTCGGACAGCCCCAGTACCCACCGGTCCAGGGCCGCAACGACCTTGGCCGTCTCCATCTCACGCAACACCAGGCGAGCCTGGCGGCGCGTGTAATCCTCCGGCGACTTCAAATCCTCCAGCAGTTGTTCGATCGTCGCGCCGGCGAGCTTTGGCCGTTCGAGCAACGGGCGGCCCTTTGCGGTGAGTTTCCAGATCCGCCCGTGCGTTTTGTCCCGCCGCGGGTCGCGGAAATCGACCTCGCCGTGATTGATGATCGGGTTGTACCAGTCGGCGATGTAGAGCGCGCCGTCGGGGCCCATCTTCACGTCCACGGGGCGGAAGGCCTTGTCCTTCGAGCGGATGACGTCGGGCATCAGCTTCGACGAAAAGCCGCTGCCGTCCTCGCTCAGCTTGAATCGAGCCACGCGGTTGGCGCGGAAGTCATTAGTGATCAGATCGCCCTGCCAGTCGTCGGGAAAGTGGCGGCCGGAGATGATCTCGGCGCCGGCGAACTTGGGGCTGCCGGGGTTGAGGCCGTGGATGATCCGCGGGGCCTGGTCGTTGATGGAAGGGAAGCAGGCGCCGGGGAACGCGTAGTTGACGCCCTCGCCGCCGGCGCCGTCGGTCAGGAACGAGTCGCCGTACTTGTCCCAGCAGTGGCCCCAGTGATTGATCAGGCCGCGGGTGAAGACGCTCAGCTCCATCGTCTCGGGCCGGAACGCCCAGGTGCCTCCAGCCGCCAGGCGCCGTGGGCCCCACGGAGTCTCGACGTGCGAGTGGATGTAAACGCTTTGATTGAAATAGAAGATGCCGTCCTGCCCCCATCGGAAGGTGTGGATGATGTGATGGGTGTCTTCGGTGCCGAACCCGGAAAGGACGACGCGCGAGACGTCGGCCTTGCCGTCGCCGTCGGTATCTTTGAAGTGCAGGATCTCGGTCGAGTTGGCGACGTATGCGCCATCGTCCCCCGGCAGGACGCCCGTGGGGATCAAGAGGCCATGCGCGAAGACCGTCACCTTGTCCGCGCGGCCACCGCCCCTGGTGTCTTCGAGAATGAGGATCTTGTCGTCGGCGACCTGGCCGGGCTTGATCTGGGGGTACACCTCGGAGGTGGCGACCCAGAGCCGCCCGGCGGGATCGAAGTTCATCTGGATGGGCTTGTCGAGCATCGGGTCGGCAGCGAAAAGGCTGGCCTCGAAGCCGTCGGCGATCTGGAAGCTCTTGCGCTCGAGCTCGGGGTCGGGGTCGGGGGCGGGTTGGGCGGTGGCGCCAGAAACCGCCATGAGGACAAGCACGGAAAGAATCACGCGCACGAACGTTCCGATGCGATCGACGACAACGACCATCATTTCACTCTCCGGCTGCGAATCACTTCTTCAGGGCGTTGATCTGCGCTTCCTGCTGTGCGATCAGCGGGTCGAACTGCGGGATCTCCACCGCGTTCCTCCCCTGCTCGGCCTTGCGGAATCCGAAGATGTAGGTCTGGTTCTGCGGCCGCCAGCGGTGGAAGTAGAGCTGGTTTTTCTCGACCGTGAGCCGGCGGATGCGTTCGTCGCGGTCGTTCCACTCATGTGTCGGGACGCCAAGGCGCCGACAGATCTCGGTAGCGACGAACGCGTAGCCGGCAGCCGTCGGGTGGATCTCATCGTCGGTGAAGTGACGCCCCGCGTTGGCTTTTGCGAACGCGGCAGGGACGTCGTACAGGTCGACAAAACGAAGCCCGCGCGACGCGGCGCTCCTGGCGAGCGCCTGGTTGTAAAGTCGGATGTTCTTGTTCTGCGAATCGGGGTTCGGCAGCGGCGGGCCCAGGTTCTCCTGTGCCATGATCGACAGGATCACGATCGCCGGCCGACCCTTCCCCAAC
>DATBFY010000176.1:0-4082 GCA_036558265.1 Tepidisphaeraceae bacterium
ACTCCCGTCGTGGAGGCAAGCCTCCATCGCTTCCTTCAGATTCGGCCTCGCGGCCGACACCCTTGCTTAGACGGACGGTTCCGCTCGTTGCGGCCCGTAGAGGACTTTCACCTCCTAGATGCACAACATGCCTGGCACACACAAAAAAAGGACTCGCGTCACCGCAAGTCCTTTTCCTGCAATCAGTAGCGGGGGGAGGATTCGAACCTCCGACCTCCGGGTTATGAGCCCGACGAGCTACCAGGCTGCTCTACCCCGCGATCATTGTTCGGCAGATCATAGTCCGACTCCGCCGAGTGTCAAGGTTGTTACGCCTGAAGATTGGTTATGTTCGCCGCCAAAGCGCAGAAAACTCCCGCTACCGGACCGGTCATTGCAAAGGGCGTGGCGGCAATGCGTTACACGAGGGGCTCGCATAATGACGACTCGGTCAGGGACTTCAAGCACCTTCGCGGGAACATCGATAGGATCTCCTCGATGCGACTTGCAGGACCATGTCTCATCGTGCTGGCCATCGCTGCCCTTGCCGGGGGTTGCGCCCACGAACGATCAAATGAGGATCGACCCGTCACGCTGGCGCTGGGCACGGCGACGGCTGGCGGCGGGTTTGAGGTGTACGCCCGGGCACTGGCGCAGACGCTTCAGGCGATCGACCCGACGCTCACCCTGAAGCTGCAGCCCACCGAGGGCAGCGCCCAGAACGTGCCGCTGCTGGAATCGGGCCGGCTCGACCTGGCGCTGGTCCAGGGCGCGACAGCGCACGAGGCGCTCACGCGGGCGGGGAGCGGCCTGCGCATCATCGCGGCGATGTATGCGACGCCAGGATTGTTCGTGGTGCGCAGGGATTCGCCATACCGCACCGTTGCCGACCTCAAGGGAAAGCGGGTCGTGTTCGGCGCCGCCGGTTCGGGGCTGGTGGTGCAGGCCCGCTATACGCTGGACGCGTTGGGACTCGACATGCGGCGGGACTTCGACGCGGTGCTGCTCGAGCGGGCCGCGGACGGGCCAGGGGCGGTGCTGGACGGGTCGGCGGCAGCCCTGTGGGGGGGCGGCCTGGGTTGGCCGGGGTTCGCGCAGGTCGCCGCGGGCCCCGCCGGTGCCCGATTCATCGGCCTCGGTGCCGAACAGGTCGCGCAGGTGCACGCCCGGTACCCAATCCTCCAGCCCATGTCGCTTCCGGCCGGCGCCTATGCGGGTCAGGATAGACCGGTGCCGACCGTCGGGACGTGGAGCTTTATCCTGTCGCGACCCGGGCTGCCGGACGACGTTGCCAATCGTCTGGCGCGCGACCTTCACCGGGGGGAGGGCGATCTCGGGCGGCGGTTGCCGCAGGCACGCGATACCACGGCGGCCAACACGCTGCTGGCGGCGCCGCAGGCGGACGTGATCCATCCCGGCGTCATGCGTTACCTGAAGCAGATCGGGATGGTGCGCGAACGTTGATGAACGGTTGAAACCGGTGACGACTCGGATCATCATCGATCGTCATGACCCCGCTACGCCTCTTTTCGCTTATCGCATTTCTGCTTGTCGCCTCGCTATCGCGCGCCCAGGCGCCGGATGCCGAACCTGGCCGCTACTTCGCGATCGGAATCGTGGACGACCAGACCGGCCGCGGCGTGCCGATGGTGGAACTGCAGACGACGAGTGGCGCGCGGTACTACACGGACTCGAACGGCCTGGTCGCCTTCTACGAACCCGGACTGATGAACCAGCGGGTCTTTTTCGCTGTCGCCAGTCACGGGTACGAGTTTCCGGCCGACGGATTTGGCATCCGCGGAAAGGCGCTGGAGACCAAGCCTGGCGGGAGCGCGACGCTCAAGATCAAGCGGATCAACATCGCGCAGCGCCTCTACCGCGTGACCGGGCAGGGGATCTATCGCGACACGGTGCTGCTGGGGCGCAAGGCGCCGATCGAGCAGCCGCTGCTGAACGGCCAGGTGACCGGGCAGGACAGCATCCTCGCGGCGCTCTACCGCGGGCGCACTTATTGGTTCTATGGTGACACCAACCGGCTTTCGTACGCGCTGGGCAATTTCGCGATGAGCGGCGCGACCGGCGACGCACCGGACAAGCTCAACCCCGACGTCGGGATCAACCTGCACTATTTCGTGGGGACGGACGGTTTCTCGCGTCCGATGTCGCCGATGAAGGGCGAGGGGGTGGTGTGGCTATCGGGACTCGTGGTCCTACCCGACGAAACCGGGCACGAGCGGATGCTGGCGTATTACCAGCGCCGGCGCGGACTTGGGGCGGTGCTCGAGAACGGGTTCGTCCTCTATAACGACGAGAAGGAAGTGTTCGAGAAGCTCAAGGAGGAGCCGCTCGACCCGCCGATCGTTCCGACGGGATATCCGTTTCGCCCCAGGGACAAGGACGGCGCCGATTACGTCTACTTCACCGCGCCCTACCCGGCGCTGCGCGTCAGGGCCGACCAGAAATCGTATCTCGACCTCGCCGCCTATGAAGGATACACCTGCTTGAAACCCGGCACGCGCTACGGCGGGAAGGACAAGGCGCAGCTCGACCGCGACGCGAACGGAAAACTCCTCTGGGCTTGGAAGAAGGGCACGCCGCCGCTGACGTCGCGACAGCAGCGCGACCTGATCGCGGCGGGGCAGATGAAGGATGACGAATCGCCGTTTCGGCTTCAGGACGCGGGCACCGGCAAACCGATCCTGCTCAACAACAGTTCGTGCTTCTGGAACGACTACCGCAAGCGGTACGTGATGATCGCGTCGGAGGTGCTGGGCGCGACGGTGCTGGGCGAAGTGTGGTACGGCGAGGCCGACCGGCCCGAGGGCCCGTGGGTCAAGGCGCGCAAGATCATCACCCACGCGAATAAGCCCGGCGACGCGCACGACTTCTACAACCCGACGCAGCACCCCTTTCTGGACCGCGACGGCGGGCGCGTGATCTATCTCGAGGGGTCGTACGTCAACACGTTCTCGGGCAACAAGAACCCGACGCCCTACTACGAGTACAACCAGATCATGTATCGACTGGAGCTGGACGATCCGCGATTGAAGCTGAACTGATCACGTGAACCCCAGCACCGGATGCGGCACGTACGGCGCTTCCAGCCTGGCGATTTCCTGCGGAGAGAGGTCTACCGACAGCGCTGCCACCGCGTCCTCCAGGTGCTGCGGCTTGGTCGCGCCGACGATCGGCGCGCTGACGAACGGCTTCGCGAGCACCCATGCCAGCGCCACCTGCGCCATCGGGATCCCGCGCCGGCCGGCGATCTCGGCGACGCGATCGACGACCAGCCGGTCCGCCTCCTCGGTCCTGGCATACAGCGTCTTGCCGAACTCGTCGGTTTCCGCGCGGCGGGTGCTCTCCTTCTGATCCCACGGCCGCGCGAGCCGTCCGCGCGCCAGCGGGCTCCAGGGGATCACGCCGATGCCCTGGTCCTGGCACAGCGGCATCATCTCGCGCTCTTCCTCGCGATAGAGCAGGTTGTAATAGTTCTGCATCGAGACGAACCGCGTCCAGCCGTGCCGCTCGGCGAGTTGCAGCGCCTTGCAGAACTGCCAGGCGTACATCGACGATGCGCCGATGTATCGCGCTTTACCCGCCTTGACCACGTCGTGCAGCGCCTCGAGCGTCTCCTCGATCGGCGTGTCGTAGTCCCAGCGATGGATCTGGTAGAGATCGACGTAATCCATCCCCAGACGCCTGAGGCTGGCGTCGATCTCCGTGAGGATGGCCTTGCGCGAGAGCCCGCGGCCATTGGGGTCCTTGCGCATGCGGCCGTGGGCCTTGGTGGCGATGACCAGCTCGTCGCGCCGCGCAAAGTCGCGGATGGCGCGGCCGAGGATCTCCTCGCTGGTGCCGTCGGAGTAGACGTTGGCGGTGTCGAAGAAGTTGATGCCGAGCTCGAGCGTCCGCTTGATGAACGGGCGGCTGTGCTCCTCGTCGAGCGACCAGGGGTGCGTGCCGCGCGAGGGGACGCCGTAGCTCATGCAGCCGAGGCAGATGCGGGAGACGTCGAGTCCGGTGCGTCCGAGCTTCACGTGGTCCATCGGCACCCGACTCTACCGACGAGGCGTGCCGTACGCCCCTTGACCGGCGCTCGACCC
>DATBFY010000177.1:0-18872 GCA_036558265.1 Tepidisphaeraceae bacterium
ACGCCGCCAGCTTGCAGTTCGAGTGGGGCGGCGATTCGCAGAGCTACGTGGTCGGCGGCGGCATCCTGATCGACCGCGCCAGCGGCCGGCAGATCGGGCAGGTGCACACCGATTCGGGCGACGAGGGACTGGGCGGCGTGCTCGCCGGGCTCCTCGCCGACGACCGCGCGCTGGTCGTCTGGGACAAGTATCCGCGCCACCTGGCGCTGCGGGGCGTCCCGATCCGCCGCGAACGTCCGCAGTGGTTCCTGGTCGACCTGCTGTCGGCAACGGCGCAGCGGTTCGAGCAATTGCAGTGCACCGGCCGCGAGTTCGGCAACCCGACCGCCGCCACCGCGTCGCTCGTGCAGACCGGCCGCCTGACCGACGGCAGCCGGTTTCTGGTCGTGGACGCCAAATTCACCGCCGCGCTCAATCCCCTGCCCGACGCCCCCAGCCTGCTGCTGCTGCGGCAGGACCAGTTCGTCCTGATCGCCGACGGCCAGCCCCGGTTGCCGATCGGCACGCTGACCTCCGACGGCACGTTCTCGCTGGAGCGGCCGGAGTACACGCTGCGACGGGGCGAGAAGCCCGCGGTGCGCGTGCGGCGGCTGGTGTTCGCCGTCACCGGCGGCGAGCGGTCGCTCGCGCTGCGCATCGGTCCGTCGGCGGAGATGGCGCTCCCGTTGCCGCCGTCGGACGCGCCCGCGGCGCCCGTGGTCGTTGCCTCGCCCCCGCCCGCCGAGCACCTGGCCGCATCGCTCTATGCCATGCCCGAGGAGCCGACCGGCGTTTCGGCAAAGGTGGCGTGGGCGCGCGTCCAGCCTTACGAGCTGGATCCCGAGCAGGCCGACTACGTCCCGCTCCGCGTCACTTATACGTCGCCGCGCGACAACGCGAGCGTGCTGGCCGTCAACTTCGACCTGACCGTCAACACGCCGCGGACGCTGACGCGCACGTCGATCAACGCGCCGCCACGATTCGGGCTGCTGCTGCCCGACGGCACGCACCTGCGCCCGGCGGTCGAGCTGCCGGCCCCGCTGCCCGTGACGCTGGCGGCCGGCGAGCGCTTCAACCACACGTGCCTGTTCGTCCTGGAGTCGCCCGCCGCGCGGTTCCGCCTGACGTACGACGGCACCCCGATCGCCACCGTGACGCCCGAAGCGTCCACGGCCCGCTCGACGCCGTGAGGCATCGCGTCACCGATCGATCGTAATCCCGGCGGCGGCTGGGACGCGCTTTATTGACTTCGCCTTCGAGACCGGCGTGACGGAGAACACCGGCTTGGCCGCTTTGGGCTTCACGGGCGTAGCAGCAGGAACCGGTGAGGCGATCGGCGCGGGCAACGTCGTGTTGTAGCGTTGGGCGAGGATGACCAGATCATCGAAATCGACGTTGCCGTCGCCGGTGAAGTCGCCGTCGGACCAGAGCTTGTTGCCGGTGCTGTTGTAGTGCTGGGCGAGGATGACCAGGTCGTTGAAGTCGACGGCCCGGTCGCGGTTGGCATCCCCGTTCAGGACGAAGAAGTCGAACATGAAATCGCTCCCGAGCGGATTACCGGCGGCATCCGTAAGCCACGCAGCGGGGATCGACAGGCGGTAATCGCCGTCGGGCAAGGGTGACCCAGGCGTGATCGTCAACGTGTTGGTCGCGGCGTCGTACGTGCTTGTCAACGCGGGCGTGATCGCTTGCGCAGGGCCACCGCCCTGGCGCTGCAGCGTGGGCGCGCTGCCGGTCCCCAAGGTGACCCCTTCGCTCAAATGCAGGCGGATGCTGCCGCCGCCGTTCAGGCCCGACGGCTCGAACGCGGCATCGACCACGCGCGGGGCGACATCGTCCACCACCTTGAATACCTCTCGACCGACGTCCGGGCGCGTGGCGATGAAGTAGAGCTGGTCGCCGATGACGGTGAGGGAGGTGGGGTCCGAGCCGGTGGGACCGGGGTCGAGGTTGGCGACCAGTTCGGGCGTGCCGCCGCCGCTCGCGCCGGCGCGCCACAACTCGGCGCCCTCGCCTGGGGTCTGGGCGGTGAAGTAGATGCTCCCGCGCCAAGTAGCGATCGAGCGGGCGACGTCGGCCTGCCCGGTCTGGACGGTGGGGTCGGAGCCGCCCGAGCCAGGCACGACGTCAGCGAACAGGTTGGTGCCCGCGTCCGTCCCATCAGTCCGCCACCACTCCGAGCCGTGTGCCGAATCCGAGCCTACGAAATACAGGTAATCGCCGATGGCCGTTCGGTTCCATCCGGTGACTGACCGCCCCTCAACGCCGTTGGCCCAGACGCTGCGCGTGCCGGCGGCCGTTCCGTCGGACTCAGCGAGCGTGCTGCCGGTCAGGAAATAAACCTTGTTCTTAAAGACCGTGAAGTCCGAACTGACATTGATGCCCGTGAAAAGGGTGACGTTGTTCGATGACCCATCGCTGAAGCCCAGGAAATTAGCGCCGGTCGCGAGGCTGCTGAAGACGAGCCGCGTGCCGGCGAAGCCCAGGTGGAGCACCTGCTGACCGGTTTCGGCAAACACGTCGGCTGCGGCAGCTCCGTTGCCGATCTTCGCGAGCTTTGTATCGGGCGAGAAGTAGAGCGTCTGACCGTCCGGGCCGGCGATCAAATCGGTGATGCGCACCGGCGCGTGGAAGACCTCCTCCGTGCCCTGCGGCGTCCCGTCGGTGCGGTAGAGCGCAAGGCCCGAGCCGGCCGCATTGTCCGGACCCGTGAAGTACAGGCGGTCGCCCACTACGGCGAGGTGGCGGTAGCGGCGGGTGGCGAATGTGTCCTCGGGCCATGATCTGTTGAACGAGAGGAATGACTGCGTCCCGGCGGGCGTGCCGTCCGTGCGGTACAAGTGGTTGTTTGTCCCAGCGAACGCGTTGTAGAAGTAAGTGTAGCCCTTGAACGTGACGTACTCGTACCGGCCCCGCCCCGTGACCGGCCCGTTCTGGCTCTCGTCCGTGTCCGGGGCCGCGGCGCTCAGATACGTCGGCGCACCCCCGTCGGGCGCGATACGGAACAGTGCCCGCGTGAATTGCAATGGAGAAGGCCGCAAGTCGTTGGGCGGCCGGGCGCCGACCAGCGGCACGCCTCCGGCGTCGATCAACTCGGCCGGAAACGAGCTCATCGTCAGCGTGTTAATGTCGACGATCGGGTGCGTGCCGGCGGCGGTCGCGTCGCTCACCTGCGGTTCGAACCCGACCGCCGGGTCGTCGGCGTCGAGCAGCAACCGTCCGTCGGGAAGCATGGCGCCTTGAAAGCCCACGTGCGTGTCGAATGAGGACGTGGAGCCCGGGTAGATGTCCTTGACGCGGTAGGTGCTGCCCGGGGCCGCACCGCCGTCGGCGAAATAGAGCTCGGCGCCGCTCGTGCCGTCGTCGGCGAAGAAGTAGGCGCCGCGCGCGGTGACGAGGGGTTTGAACATTGCCTGCGGGACGCTCGACGCGGTGCCGGGACGGATGTCGGCCAGGCGGTATGTTCCCGTGGCCGTGCCGTCGCTACGCCACAGTTCGCGACCGGCGGTAGGGTCGTTGGCGTAAAAGAACAACTGGTCGGTCCCGGCGGCGAGCGGATAGGGGTTGAAGCCGGTGGGCGGGTTGGGGAGCACCGGGGCCGTCCCTTCGGGCGTGAAGTCGCTGCGCCAGAGGGTCGCCGTGCTGCTGGCACCGGTGGCGGCCGTAAAGTAGAGGTTGCCGCCCATGACCGTGAGATTGCCGACTGGGACGTTGTTCGCGGGGGAGATGTCTTTAAAGAGCCGCGTTCCCTGGACCGTCCCGTCGGACTCCCAGATCTGGTCGGGGTATTCGCCGGGCGGGGTGGCGGCGACGTAGACCTTGTCCTGGTGGGCGACGATCTCGGGTGGGGCCGTGAACGTGAACTGCGCGAGCCGGACGGTGTTCTGCTGAGTGCCGTCGGTGCGCCAGAGGTCCATCAGGCCATTCTCGGTCGTCTCGAAGAAGAGGTACGGACCGGCGACGGTGAGGCCGCGGACGTTGGCGCTGGTGGCGCCGGGAGCGACGTCCATGAACATCGACGTGCCCGCGGGCGTGCCGTCGGTGGACCAGAGCTCGATCCCGTTGGCATCGGTGGCGTTGAAGAAGACACGCCCGGCGAACGCGACGTAATTCGTATACGGCGAAAAGGTGAAATAGCCCGGTTTGACGTCGGCAAGTGGCCGGGTGCCGTCGGTCGTGCCGTCCGTCACCCAGAGTTGAATGGGGCCGCTGGCCGCCGAACTCACGTACTGGAAGTACACCTTGTCACCGGCCACGACGGGATGGAACGTGGACTCTGGGACCAGCGGCTTGGCCGCGAACCCACCCTTGACCAGCGTGGTGCCGGCCGCCGTACCGTCGGTCCGCCACAGCGCATACAACCCATCGGCCTGGGCGGCGAAGAACAGGCCCTGGTTGCCCAGGGTGACGAAATCGATCGGGTTCGATGAGAACGTGTCGGTGTTGACGTCCGCGGCGAGTTGGACGGACAGGAGAGTGCGCGGTTCGAGCGACTCGACTGCGATGTGTGGCGTCGTACGACGTCTCACGGGGCGTTCCTCCTTTGGGTCGACGGGCAAACGCATTAGCCAGCGCAGCAGGAATGTTACGGGGAAAGCGGGCTCGTTTTCGCCCGGAAACACGCAATTTGCTTACGTGGTCATAAATAGGCAAGAATACGACAAGCGGCGCGCTCGCGTGGGGTCCACGCTCGCTCAGCGAACGACCGATGCAGGCAAAATCCCGCTCATCACCGCCGTTTCGGCGCTGCCGGCTTCGGTTTCGCACTCCCCGCCCTGGGCTTCGCCACCGATGTGACGGAGAAGGTCGCCTCGGCCGACCTGGCCTTCACGGGCGTTGCCACCGGGACTGGCGCCGCCACCGGCGGCATAAGTGTCGTGTCGTACCGCTGCGCCAGGATCACCAGGTCCGCGAAATCCGCGTCGCCGTCGTAATCGAAATCCCCCTGCGCGAAATTCTTGCCCGTCGTGTTGTAGTTCTGCGCCAGCGTCGTCAGGTCGGCGAAGTCCACGGTTCGGTCGCGGTTGGCGTCGCCGGCCAGGACGTAGAAGTCGAAGCTGAAGTCCGCCGCCATCGGATTCCCATTGCGGTCGGTCAGCCCGGGTGAGGCGAGCACGGTGCCGTGGTAGTTGCCGTCCGGCGGCGGGCCGGCGTTGAAGACGAAGTCGGCCGTGAACGCCGCCGGGTCGTAGTGGAGCGTGACCCCGGTCAGCGGCAGGTCCACGCCCGTCCTGGCATCGCGGAGGCGCAGGTCCGACACGTCCAGCGACGGCGAGACGTCGCGCGTGAACTTGAGCCGAAGCGTCGGCTTGGGCGCCGCGTAGAGGTACTCGGCGCTGATCACGTTCGGCCCGGGCGGCACCTGCGGGGTCGCCCAGCCCACGAATGCCGACCCGAGGTCCGACAGGTTGATCGGAATCGCCTTGATCAGGTTCAGGTTCGTGTCGTACAGCGACGCCTTCGTGCCCGTGCGCGCCAGCAGGACGTTGTCCGTCGAAATGTCCAGGTCGTCGGCCCCGGTGTTGATCGTCTTGAGGAGCGTGCCCGAGGGGCTCAGCTTGTAGATGAAGCCGTTGTAGCTGCCGACGTAGATGTTGCCGGCAGCGTCGGCGGTCACGGCGCGGTTGTCCAGGCCGGGCGGTGTGATCGTCCTGACCCGCTCCATCGTGGACGGGTTGAACACCACAACCTGGCCGGTCGTGCTGGACGAATTGCCCGCCATCACGTAGAGCAGGCCGTCCATCCCGATCGAGAGGTCCGCGGTATCCAGATCGGTAGCGAACCGCTGGCCGGCATAGTTGTTGGCCGTGTCGAAGCGGACGATGCCCTGTGCGTCACCCCCGGCCGCCTCGTCGGTCACGAAGACGAAATCGCGGATCGCCGCAATCCCCCCGAAGTCGCCCACGTTGTAGATCGACCAGCCGGAGTACGTGTGGCTGGTGTACGTGCCCGCGTTGTAGGTCGCCAGCGTGGGACTGAACGTGCCGTCGAAGGCCTGGATGCGTCCAAGGGGATCGACCACCACGTCGCGAATGCCGCTGTCGCCGTTGGGGAACTGCAGCGTGCGCACGATCTGGCCGGACTGGTTGTACTCGTAGACGAAGTTCTTGCGGCTGCCGATGTTGCCGTTGGCGACCAGGAAGTTGGCGGCGGTGAGCTGGAGACGGGGCTCCAGGGGTTCGAGGACGGGCGATCTTGACCTCGTGCTGCCGTACTGCCGTTGCTGGTTGTGGTACTGCCGCCCTTGTTCGACTTGCATGTGTGCCCTCGCCCTGGTTGGTGATGCCTCTGAATACCCTGTGGGCCCGCGCTCGTTGTGGTCACGAGCGTCGCGCTCTTGCTGGCGCCTTGGTCATCCCTTGGAGCTTGGCCAGCGATATGACGGAGAATATCGGCTTGGCCGGTTCAGGCTTGACGGGCGTTGCCGCCGGAACTGGTGCGGCGACCGGCGCCGGCAGGGTCGTGTTGTACCGCTGCGCCAGGATCACCAGGTCATTGAAATCCACGTTCCCGTCATAATTGAAATCCCCCTGATCGAACGTCCGTCCGTCCGTCGTGTTGTAATTCTGCGCCAGCGCGACCAGGTCGTTGAAATCGACGTGGCGGTCGTGGTTGGCGTCCCCGGCGAGGACGAAGAAGTCGGCCGTCGCGCCCGCCGCCAGCGGGTTGCCGGCGCGGTCCGTAACGTTGCCGGCGGCCAGCGTCGCATGATAGTTGCCGTCGGGCAGAACGCCGCCCGTCACGTCGAACGGGAAACCGTAGCTGAAGGCCGCGCCCATCGGCAGCGGCGCGATCGACTCGTAAGGCGTGTTGGTCGTCGTGTTCAGCAGCGCCACGTCGCCTGCACTGAGGCTCGCCGACACGTCCTCCGAAAACCTGAAGACCAGTTGGTGCGGTGCGACCAAGGGGTTGAACGGCGGTGCGAGCAAGATCGTCGGCGACGTCGCGTCCACGGTAAGCGCCAGTGCCGCCGAAGCAACGCTGAGCAGGTTCGCGGTGCCCGAACGGTTGCCGGCGGTCCAGTTCACGTTCGCAAGGGTCTGCGTCGCGGACAGGTTGTGCAGACCGTCAGCGAGTGCCGCCGTTCCAGAAGTTGTGATCACGACGGAGGTCTGACCGGTGGGGACCGTCGCCTGCCCCAGCAGCGTCGCCCCATCAAACAGCTTCACGACAGCCCCGCTGAGCACGCCGTTGACTTGGAACTGCAGCTTCGACGACGCGCTCGCATTGTTCAATCGCGTCAGGTTGTCCGTCGTGCTCGCGCCCGTATCAGAGGCGTCGAGGAGGTCGATCGACGTCGGCGCCGCCGGGTTCACGAACAAGGGGAAGATCTGGCTGTCGAAGCCGGCAAGCGTCTGCGCGACCCCGACGTAGATCGGGTAGACGCCGGCCACGTTGTTCTTGGGCGAGATCGTCGCCGCCCCCGTGGAACTGTCGAGCACGATCGGCACGTTCGGTTCGCCCGTCGGCTCAGGGGGCACCACCTGTCCCTGCTCCGCCCCGGGCTGGTGGTTCTGCACGAAGTTGACGTAAATGCCATACCAGTCGAGGAAGGTCGGCGCGTCCCCCTCCACGTCATTGGCGGTAAGCTGAAAACTCACCGGCGTATTCGCCTGCGTCGTTAGCTGAGTCGGATAACTCGTCAGGTACGGGCTGTCATTTGTGGTGTCCGGCCCGATCGTGACGGTGAACGTCCGCTGCACCTGCGCGCCGCCGGGATCCCTGGCCGTCACCGTGATCGTCGCCGTGCCGGACGTCACGTTGTTCGGCACCGACAGCGACAGCACCGCGTTCTGCTTATCCGCGATCACGCTGACCGCCGTCATTACCACCGGCTTGAGCGGCGCGCCGGTGTTCGAGTCGGTCGCCACGTTGCTCGCCTTGTCGCGCACCGATTCGCCTTCGACGAGCTGCCCGAAGATCGTGTGCTGGAAGTCCAGGTGCCGCTGCGGACCCTCGGTGATGAAGAACTGCGAATCGTCGGTGTCGTCGGCGCTCTTGGCCATCGCAAGCTGGCCGCTGCCCGTGAACTGCAATCCGGGATCGAACTCGTCGTCGAATTCCACGCCCGAGCCGCCGGTGC
This sequence comes from Tepidisphaeraceae bacterium, assembly GCA_036558265.1. Taxonomy (GTDB): domain Bacteria; phylum Planctomycetota; class Phycisphaerae; order Tepidisphaerales; family Tepidisphaeraceae; genus RYN-433. Next base: position 8,063 of record DATBFY010000177.1, read on the forward strand.
CGTCACCCCTGGGATCGCCGCCTTGGATCACGAAGTTGTTGATGATCCGGTGAAATGTCAGGTTGTTGTAGAAGCCGGATTGGGCGAGCTGGATGATCCGGGCCGTCGTCTTGGGGGCGCGCTCTTCGAGCAGCTTGAGCACCATGTCCCCCGTGAATGCCGGGTCGCTCGCCCCCGACGACGCGTGGCTCACCGAGATCTTCAGGCTGCGGTCGTTCGCGCTGGAAATGCGGCCGGTGACGTTGCCATTGTTCGAGGTGACCGAGAACGTCAGCGCGTCGCCGTCCACATCCGCCCCGTCCAGCGGGATCTGGAGCGGCGCCCCCGCCAGAACCGTGACATTCGGAAGCGCCGCCAGCGTCGGCGCGGCAAAGAGCGTGCGGGGTTCGAGCGAATCGAACGGGTTCGACGGATACGGCATTCGCAACGGCCCTCCGGGCAGAAATGTAACAGGCGCGGGGTCAAAGTTGTACCCTGCTGGCCGCCGTCTGGTTCGCCCTCATCCGACAATCCGGGCGGGTTGGGCGGGCTGTATCATTGAACCGGGCGGAGCGCAACCGCCAAGGACGCGTCGTGCAAGTTTCGGTAAGATGCGCAACCGAGGGTTTCACGGCATGAGTAACGGCTACACCATCCGAGCGTACCAAGCGACCGACCTGGCGCGCCTCCAGGAGATCACCGCCCAGACCTTCGGCCCCGTTTCGATTGACCGAAACATGGAAACGCTTCTCGGCCCCTTTGGCCTCGGCGACTGGCGCGACCGCAAGGTCGCCGCCATCGCCGACGACTGCCGACTCCAGCCCGACGGCGTCTTCGTCGCCCAGGACCCCGCCGGCCAGATCGCCGGCTACGTCACCACCCGCCTCAACCCCGCCAGCGGCATCGGCTGGATCCCCAACCTCGCCGTCGATCCCGCCCACCAGAACAAGGGCCTCGGCCGCGCCCTCCTCAATCACGCGATCGACTTCTTCCGCCGTTGCGGCATGCAGGTCGCCAAGATCGAGACGCTCGAACAGAATCCGATCGGCCAGACCCTCTACCCCAGCCTGGGATTCAAAGAGGTCGCGCGGCAGATCCATTTCGCCATGCGCCTGGATGAGGAGAAGCAACGATGAGAATCGCGATGGTCGTCGCCTTAGTCGCCCTCTCGGTCCAAATTGTGCGGGCGGCCGATGACGAACTGTTCGTCGCGCATCCGCTCACCGCCGAAGGCAGCTTCACCTCCGGCGTCGAGGGCCCCTGCTGCGACGCCGCCGGCAACCTCTACGCCGTCAACTTCGCGCGCCAGCAGACGATCGGCCGCATCACGCCCGAAGGCAACGCCGAGGTCTTCGTCACCTTGCCAGGTAAGAGCGTCGGCAACGGCATCGTCTTCGACCGCGCCGGCACCATGTACGTCGCCGACTACGTCGGTCACAACGTCCTGCGCATCGACCCGAAGACCCGCGAGATCCGCGTCTTCGCCCATGAGCAGCGCATGCACCAGCCCAACGACCTTGCCATCGCCCCCGACGGCACGATCTACGCCAGCGACCCCGATTGGAAAACCAACACCGGCCAGGTCTGGCGCATCGATACCGCCGGGAAGGTCACGCTCGCGATGCCTGACATGGGAACGAGCAACGGCATCGAGGTCAGCCCCGATGGCAAGAGCCTCTATGTCAACGAGACCGTCCAGCGGAACATCTGGGCCTTCAGCATCGCCGCCGATGGCTCGCTGTCGGACAAGCGGCTGCTCCGCAAGTTCGACGATTTCGGCTTCGACGGCATGCGCTGCGACGCCGAAGGCAACCTCTACGTCACCCGCCACGGCAAGGGCACCGTCGTCAAGCTCTCGGTCGCCGACGGCAAGGTCCTCCGCGAGATCGACGTCCTGGGCGACTCCCCCACCAACATCTGCCTCGGCGGCCCCGACGGCCGCACCGCCTATGTGACCGAGGTCAAACACCGCCGGATCGTCCAGTTTCGCGTAGACCACCCGGGCCTCGCCTGGCAACGCGCGCGCGAAAAGTAGCGGCTCACGCTCAGTGTCGATCCCGCAACCACCACTCAAAGAACCGGTAAACCTGCTCGTTCGATTCCTCCGTCGGCGTGTGCGTCTTTCGATTGGTCATGGCAACCCGGTTCTCGTAGCCGAGCAGGCGGTTGACCGCGATCGCGTGGTTGAGCGCCGGCCACCGCTCGGCGGGCAGATCGGCCGTGCCGCCGGAAACCAGGAACGGCCGCGGGGCCATCAACGCGTGAAGCTCCACCAGGTCGTGCCCGCCCTCCACCAGCGCCTTGTACGCCCCCGTGCGCGGCTGACCTTCCGACGGCAGCTTTCGAAACCCGCCGACGTGCCTCGGGTCGGCGACCTGCCCCAGCTCGAACCCCAGATACCAGACATCCCAGTAATTCACGCTGCCGTCGGGATTCTGTTTTCGCCGGTCCCGCTCGTCGAAGACGATTCCCGGGTCGGACCAGACCGCGGCGGCGAACTTGTCATACAGGCAGGACGCGAACATCGCCCACTTCCCCCCGAACGAGTGACCGACCACGCCGATCCGGTCCGCGCGGACGTCCGCCCGCCGCGCCAGCACCGTGTGCGCGTTGACCGCGGCGTACGCCAGCGCGGAAAGCGGCTCGACCCGCACGGGCTGGCCGATCGGACCCAGGTAAACGCCACCGCGCGGGCTGCCGCCGGCGCCTTGGGCATTGGCCGGCATATTCGGCTTACCGAGCGACAACGTCACGAACCCGCGCCGCGCGAGCTGCCACCCGTAATCCCGGAACTTCGCCCCCAGCCCCGCCCCGGTCTGGGCGTCGTAATACAGCACCAGCACCGCGGGAAACGGCCCCTTCCCATCCGGCACCAGCAGCAGACCGTCCACGTCCTGCCCGCCCAGTGCGATGCCAAGCCGAACCTCGCGCTGCGTGATGTTCTCGCGGCGGGTCGTTGCCAGCGTCTGCATGCGCGGCTCGCCGATCAGATCCGGCCACGGTCCCATGATCCGATGCCACGTCGCAAGGATCTGGGTGCGCCGTCGTTGCCAGTCGGCCGGCGTCTCGACCCGCGTGCCGTCATCGAACAGCAACGGCGAGCGGAAACGGCCAAGGTCAGCACGATATTGCTCGGGGGGATTGAAGAATTCGGAAAGCTCCGGGGGCGGCGCGGGGAGATCCGCGGACCGGACGGAAAGCGTCCACGTCACCACCAGCAGAATGCCGGCCAATCGACCTGCTCGTCGGCGCCACGCGTCCATCGCTCGCCCTGTGTTGAGAGCTACTGTTGCTGCCGCCCCGCCGCACGCCGAAGCGCCGCCTCATACACCGCGGGCAGCTTCACCGGCTTCCCCTGGTCGCTCCACCATTTCGGCGTCTCGGTGTAGATCCACACGTACTCGTCCGACGTCTCCAGCGCCGCCCGCACCGTCTTCTCGAACGCTTCGGGCGTGTAGAAGTTTTTCGACGGGTCGTCCACGTCCCACCCCTTCTTCCGCCAGTCCTCGTCCATCCAGACCCCGAACCCGAACGAGAACGCCTCGCGATACCGCTTCGCATCCGCCCCGACGAACGGCAGCACCCCGCTCTGCATGTTCTGATACGCCGGCGCGAAGCGAGCCGTGTCCTTGTAGGCGTACGACAGCTCGTACCCATCCACGATCCGCGTCTTCCCCTTGGCCGCGTCCACCATCCCGTCCAGGAACGGCGCCAGCATGCCGTAATGCACCTTCGAAAGCTTGGCCCGATCCCCACGCGCCTCCTCGCGCGGCAGCGAGTAGCCGAAGGTCAGGAAGATCGTCAGGTCCGGATACCCCTCCTGGAACGCCTCCATTACCTCCCGGCCACGCTTGCGCACCTGGGCGGCGTACTCATCCCACGACTTGCTCTTCGCGTCCCGCTGCTTCCCGTAATCGAAGAGCGCCCCCTCGTACTGCTCGGTGTCAAAGAGAATCCCCTTGCACCCGCCTTCCCGCGCCGCCTTGGCCATCAGCCGGACGTTGTTCACCACCGCCGAGTGATCGTCGAACCAGTCGATCTTGCCCGGCGTGGTGTTGAGCCGCAGGAAGTTGTGCGTAAACCGCTTGAACGGCGTCGCCTTGAGATCCTCGACCCCCGCCCGCACGTCGGCGTCGCCGAACGACCGGGTCCCCCAGCACTGCCAGACGGTATCTCCCTTGATGTGGAAGACGCACCCGTCGAACGGCGTCGCTTCCATCTCTGCCACGTGCCGCCGCATGAAACCGGTATCCGGCTCATCCCACCCGAACTCGATCAACCGCTTAACGGGCTTGTCCGCACCGCAAGCCTGGATGGCCAGGATGAACAGGACGACCGCACACCCCAGAAACCTCGCGCCACTCGATCGCAGGACGTGCATGAAGACCTCCGTGAAGGGGCTCACAATATAAGCTTGGGCGCTGCGGGCGCGAAGCCGGGCGGCTATCGTTCGTTAACCGCACCCGGCGCCCCATGCTCCCCTACCTCGCCATCCCCGCCATCGTCATCGTGGTCGTGCTGTTCCTGCTCGTCCTGTTTGAGCCCGGCCTCGAATATCACGTCCGCGCCCCGGAACACCCGCTCGACTCGGACGAGTTTCTCTGCCTCATCGGCGCCCTGGCGGATGCCCAGGTCCACCGCGACAGCCGCGTGGACGTGCTGACCAACGGCAGCGTCTTTTACGAAGCCCAGCTCGACGCGATCCGCAACGCCCGGCACAGCATCAATCTTGAAGCCTATATCTTCCGCAAGGACGACATCGGCCGGCGGTTTGTCGAAGCGCTCGCTGAGCGTGCCCGCGCCGGCGTCAAGGTCAATCTCGTCATCGACGCCGTCGGCAGCTTCGCCACCTGGGACGGCACCTTCGCCCCCTTGCGCGACGCGGGCGGCCGCGTCCGCTGGTACCAGCCCCTCCGCTGGTACACGCTCAAACGCCTTAACAACCGCACCCACCGCGAGCTGCTCGTCGTGGACGGCCAGGTCGGCTTCATCGGCGGCGCCGGCATCGGCGACAATTGGCTGACCGGTGAGAAGGGGGAGCCTGCGTGGCGCGACACCGTCGTCCGCGTCACCGGCGACCTGGTCATCGGCCTCCAGACCACCTTCGCCGAAAACTGGCTCGAGGCCGCCGACGAGATCCTCGTGGGCGAAGAGTACTTCCCCGCGTGCGCCCGCCAGACGACCGACGATGGCGGCGAGCCCTCGCCCGACGAGGCCGCCGGCATCGTCGTGATCGGCTCCCCCTCGGCCGGCCGTTCCAGCCGTTCGCGCGTGCTCTTCCAGACCCTGCTCGCCGCCGCACGCCACTCGATTCACATCACCTCGCCGTACTTCCTGCCCGACAAGAGCGTCCGCCGCGAGCTGGTCGACGCGGTCGCCCGCGGCGTCGCCGTCAAGGTCATCACCCCCGGCAATCGCAGCGACCACGCCATGACCCGCTCCGCCAGCCGACGCCGCTACGGCCAGCTCCTCGCCGGTGGCGTCGAGATCCACGAGTACGACCCCGCCATGATCCACGTCAAATCGCTGATCATCGACGGCGTCTGGAGCGTCGTCGGCTCGACCAATTTCGACAACCGCTCGTTCGGCCTCAACGACGAGGTCAACCTCGCCGCCCGCTGCGCCCCCCTCGCCAACCGCCTGAACGAGGACTTCCTCCGCGACCTCCAGCAAAGCCGCCCGGTCACCCTGGAGCAGTGGCGCCACCGCCCCCTGGGCGAGCGCCTGATCGAGATGCTCGGGCGGGTGATCGAACGACAGCAGTAGGCGCGGGAAGACCCAGCCGCTGAAGCGGCCTCGCCGGTTGTCACCGGCTCGACCGCACCGGCCAGGTCTGCGGATCGTCGGCGTTATAGATATACCCCACCCCCAGGAAATCCGTCGGCGACATCACCCGCAGCCGCTCGTGCCCCATCTCGCGAATCACGCGCTTGAGCGCATCCGAAAACACCGGCACCGAGACAGGCGGGGCCGCCGACCGCTCCAACCGCTCCAGCACCCGCCGACCGAACGTGAGCAGCGGCACCGGCCCCCGCGCCTCCGCCACGATCCCCAATCCGATCTGCGAGAGCAACTCGAGCAGTTGCTCGTGCAGCTCGGCGGACAACGTCCACTCCGGCGGCGGCTCCGGCCGGCGCCGTTCGAAAAACCTGAGAATCCGTCGCATGGGGAAAGGTGTCCCGACTATCCCGACTCCATTCGATCGATCGCAAGCCCGCCGCACACGCGCCGGTCCGGGCCCGCGCGGATTATAGCCCGCCGCCAGGCATGCGGTTAGCGAATTTGCCGGTCGCGCGGCCTATCCCACCTGTTCCCTGCCGTGCCCATTCCCCTCATGCCCCGCCCCGCGCTCGAGTGCCCGCAGTCCTTCCATATGCTCCGGCCGCGCCACCGCCACGATCCGCGCCGCCAGCAGCCCTGCCGCCGCCGCGTCGCCGACCGGTGCCGTCCCCACCGGCACCCCCGCCGGCATCTGCGCGATCGACAGCAGCGAGTCGAGCCCGGCGAGCGCATGCGACCGTACCGGCACGCCGATCACCGGCAGCGACGTGAGCGCCGCCGTCATCCCCGGCAGGTGCGCCGCCCCGCCGGCCCCCGCAACGATCGCCAAGAGCCCCCGCCCCCGCGCCCCTTTGGCATACTCCGCCATCCAATCCGGCGTCCGGTGCGCCGAGACCACCCGGCTTTCGTGCGCGATCCCCACCCGCGCCAGGACCTCCGACGCCGCCCGCATCGTCGGCCAGTCCGATTTTGAACCCATGATGATCCCGACCAGCGGCGGGGATGAAGCACTCATAAGGCCAGTCTAATGGGCCCCGCACGACGCGTAAATCGCGCCAACCATCTGCATGGGGGCCGCGCGGGACACGCGGATCGCGCCGCGCGCAGAGTCGAGGCCGGCGCGGTTTCGGATTCGACCGCCGCGCCGGCCTTTCTTGCACGGAGTCTTGTCGCTCGTGAGCAGTTACTGGCCGTTTCCGGTGTTGGTGCCGGTGCCACCGCCGCCGGTGCCCCCGCCGGTTCCGGCGCCGCTGGTGCTGCCGGTTCCCGCGCCGCCACCGGTACCGCCCGCGCCGCCACCGGTCGTGCCGGTGCCGCCGGTGCTGGTGCCGCCGGTTCCGGTATTACCTGTGCCCGTCCCGGTGCCGCTGGACGACGAGCCGGTCCGCCCGCTGCTGTTGCCTGTGCCCGTGCCCGTGCCCGTGCCGCTCGTACCGGTACCGGTGCCAGTTGTGCCGGTACCCGTTCCGGTCGTGCCCGTTCCGGTGTTCGTACCGGTTCCGGTGCCGCTCGTGCCGCTGGTCCCGCCGGTGCCATATCCAGCGCCACTGTTGTTGTTCGTGTTGGTTCCGGTGCCGCCGGTGCCGTAGCCGCTCGTGTCGGTGCCCGTGCCCGTGCCCGTGCCGTAGCGGCCGCTCGTGCCGGAGGCCCCGCCGGTCGATCCGGTGCCATATCCGCCGCTGCTGCGATCGACGCCGCCGTAGGTTCCGGTGTTGGGCCCGCTGCGGCTGCCGGCCGTGCCGGCCCCGCTGTCATACGTGCCGCTGTTCGACCGCTGGCTCTTATCGTTGTCATTGCAGCCGGCGATCATCCCGGCGCCGGCCAGGGCCAGCGCCGCGGCCGCCGCCGTTGACAATACCGCTCGTTTCCTCGTCCGCATGGAAACACTCCTTTTGGAGATCAGAAGGGTTGACTCGGTCACGCGACGGCCCACGCGCGCGTCGCCCACGTCAGGTTCACCCGCCCCAGCAAATCCAACGCCGCGCAAAGCTCATCCGCAGCATTGATGCCCATACTCAAGCCCGGCCGCTTGAGGGAAATCGGAGCCGGTCACCTTGTCCCGCCCGGCTCCCCACCTCTCATGACGATTCTGCGTAGGGGAAACTGCCCAGTCGGCGCGCGACCCCGACTTGCGTCGCGAAAGCGCGTTTTGACTTTTCCTTGTCACCCTCGGACATTCGCCCCCATGCGCCTTCTCGACTACCTGATCCAGCACCACCCCGCCATCAAACGCACGACGTTCAAGCGCATGCTCCAGGAGCGCCGGATCACGCTTAACGGCCAGGTCGCCACGCGGCTGAAGCAGGAACTTGCTCCGAGCGACCGCATCGAGATCTTCGACCAGGGCGTGCCCAAGCCCCGCCGCGCCAGGCCCAAGCCGCCCCCGCCCAAGCCCGTGCTGGGCCGCACTCCGCACACGCTCCCCTTGCGCATCCTCTATGAGGACGACGACCTCCTGGTCGTGCTCAAGCCCGCGGGGCTTTTAACCAGCACGACCGAGCGCGAGACGCGCCCCACGCTGGCGGCCATGGTCAAGGAGTACCTCCGCCAGACCAGTCCCGACGCGCTGATCGGGATCATCCACCGCCTGGACAGGGACGCTTCGGGGCTGCTCGTTTTCACCAAGCACCCCAAGGCTTACCACCACCTCAAGCGGCAGCTCTTTCATCGCACGGTCGATCGCGTCTACACGGCCGTCATCGAAGGCGTGCCGACGCCGAAGGACGGCCGGATCGAGAACTGGCTCAAGGAACTGCCCGACGGACGGGTCGTGCGCACCGAGGATCGATCCGAAGGCCAGCTCGCGGTCACCCACTACCAGACGCTGGCAACGGTCAAGGTGCCGAAGAAGCCCAACCCCTCGAAAGCGCCCGAGGCGCCCGGCGCCGGTGTGCCGCTCTACGAGATCACGCCGGGCAACCGCCTGTCGCTGCTGCGGATCAAGCTGCACACCGGCCGGAAGCACCAGATCCGCGCCCACTTCGCGGCCCGCAAGACCCCGATCGCCGGCGACCCGCTCTACGGGCTGACGAAGCATCCGAAGATGCGCCTGCTTTTGGCGGCGACGGCCCTGGCGTTCGATCACCCGCGGACGAAGAAGCGGCTGACGTTCGAGATCGAACCGCCCAAGGAGATCCGGTCGATCTTCCCGGAGATCTCGTTTGCGACCGCGACGCCGGCGGATGGCTAAGCTTGCGATCCGAGTCATTTTCCGGTTGCCCCGTGTTCCACCAGGAGCGCACGGGTCGTTTCCCTGGTCGCCCAGTCGAGCGGGGTGCGCCCCGCCTTATCCCGGACGTTCACCGCCGCCCCCCGGTCGATCAGCAGCGCGACCATGTTGTCGCGCCCGAGCTTGGCGGCGTGGTGCAGGGGTGTGGCGCCCTCGTTGTCCCGGGCCTCTGGGTCGGCCTGGTGGTTCAACAGCGCGGTGGCCGCAGGCACGCTCCCGATGATCACCGCCCGGTGCAGCGGCGAGCGGCCCTCGTTGTCCTTCGCGCCCAGGTCCGGATTTGCCGCCAGGATCATCTCTACCACGGCCTCGCTGGGTCGCAGGTAGCCGACGGCGCAGTGCAGCGGCGTCTCGCCCTTCTTGTTCTTCGCCTCCAGCGACAGCTTGTGCTTGATGGCGAACCGCGCCAGGTCCCCGCGCGACAGGATGGCCGCGTAATGCAGCAGCGTGTTGCCGTCCTCGGTCGTCACGTCCAGCCGCGCGCCGCGCGACAGGAGCAGCTCGGCCTGTTCCTCATCCGCGCCGAAGATCGGCGAGTAGCCGCCGCCCCAGACCGGCCCGTTGGGATCGGCCTTGTGGTCCAGGAGCGCGTTGATGAGCGTCTTCGCCAGCGCGCTCCGCTCCGCGGGCGTGGATTTCTGCGCGAAGCCGAACCGCCCCTCGCGCGCGCTTTGCAGCACCGCGCTCAGCGGGTTGGGTTGACGCGCCGCTTTCGTATTCGGGTCCGCACCCGCCGCCAGCAGCAGGTTCACGACCTCCACGTCCAGGTTGTTGCACGCCCAGTACAACGCCGTGCAATCGCCCTGGCCCAGCGCGTTCACGTCGGCCTTCGCGGCGATCAGCATCGACACGACCTGCGGGTTCTGGGCGAACACCGCACCGTGCAGCGGCGGGTTGCCGTCTTTCTCCTTCGCGTTGGGATCTGCCCCGTGATCGAGCAACAGTTTGACCATCTCCGGCGACTTGCGAGACACCGCCCAGTGCAGCGGCAACCGCTCGTCCTGCGTCTTGCCCTTCTGGTTGACCGCCTTCGGATCGCGCTCGATCGCCGCCGCCACCTGCTCGACGCTCCCGAGAGCAATCGTCGTCACCAGGTCCACCTGCGCGCCATGGTCGAGCAGCTTCTTCACCATCGGCGGGTTGTACGTCGTGTACGACAGGCTATAGGGCGCCAGCCGGATCGGCGTGCGGCCGGTCGCGTCGGTTGCGTTGACGTCGGCATGGGCCGCTAGGAGCGCGTCCACCGCCGACTCGTTCCCGCACTCGACCGCGCGGTGCAGCGGGGTGCGTCCGCGCTGATCTTTGGCGTTGACCTCCGCCCCGCGATCGAGCAGCGACCGGACGAGCGCGCCCTCGCCCCGCGCCACCAGCCCGTGCAGGGCCGTGCGGCCTCGCGCGTCGGCGGCCTTGGGGTCGGCCCCCTTGTCCAGCAGGAACTTCACGATCGCCGGATCGGGCGGCGGCAGGGGTCGGCAGGTCGGCGGCACGCACGCGCCCGACGCCGCGTGCAGCGGGGTGCAACCGTCGACCGTCTTCGACCGCACGTCCGCCCGCTGGCTCACCAGGAATTCCACCGTCTCCTCTTGCCCCAGCGCCGCCGCCAGGTGCAGGGGCGTCCACCCGCCCCACCCCGCCGCGTTTACGTCCGCGCCCGCCGATACCAGCGCCTCCACCGCGTTGATCCGCCCCCGCGCCACCGCCACGTGCAGCCGCGTCCAACGATCCAGGACCGGCTCCCTGGCAAGCGCCGGGTTGGCGCGCAGCACGTCGGCGATGTGAAGATCGTCGGGCAGCGCCGGCTCGACGAGCTTCCCGTTCGGA
>DATBFY010000178.1:0-16877 GCA_036558265.1 Tepidisphaeraceae bacterium
AATAGGGCACCCCCAACTGCTCATGGAGCCCTTTGAGTCGACCGTGGAACGCCTCGTAAGCCTCGTTCTGCCACTGGGTCGCCGTCGCATCGCAAAAGAACACCCGGCACCCGAACGGCCGAATCGCGTGAACCGTGCAAAGGCGGTTGGACTGGAAGGGGCATCCCGTCCCGTCCCATGCCGTCCCGTCCCATCCCGCCGGGAGGGATCCGACCCCGTCCAAACCCCGCAGGAACACCGCCAGCTCCAGCGTCGTCACGTAGAGCCGGTGTCCGAACTCCTCAAAGCGGCAGCATCGCCCGGATACCACACAAACCGGTCGCCGTCGCTCGACTTCGACGGCAAGCTCCCGATAGATTGCCTCGACCGATTCCCGCACGTTCGGCCGGGCGGCGGCGGTGTGAACGGCCTCCCGCAGCGAGATCGCAAATTGCGCCTGATCAAGGGTCATGCGCGGACGCGCCTTCGCGCAAAAACGACGGTGGGTCGAACCGGGGCGACGGCGGGCTGGGCGGCCGCTGCCGGTACCGACCGACCGGTATTGACTTCCCGGATCTGAAAATCGCCGAATCCGACCGTGCCGTCCCCATCGAAATCGGCCGGGTCGTCCAGGGCTGCCGAGCCCAGGTGGGTGTAGAGTATCCGGAAGTCCGCCACGTTGACCACCCGATCCGCGTTGGCATCGCCGGGTAACTGATAGAAGGTGAAGGACTTCCCGTCACCCCCCTTTCCATTGCCGTTGCCGTCGAGGGCGTTCCCCGCAAGGTCGGCAATGCCCGCGCCGATCGTCCCCGTGTAATTTCCGTTTTCGAGCGTTTCGTAAGGCAGCGCGGGGAAATACCAGGTTGCCTGTTCGGACAGGGCATTGCAGATCACGTCCATGGACGCTGAGGGCGTCGTCTTGCCGGTTGTGGTGTTCTTGAGCGTTAGCTGGGCGAGGGGGGCGACGACGGGCTCGTCAAAGGTCGCTTCGATCCGTTTGACATTCGTGCTGGACGTTTGGCCGTTGAATCGGATCGCCGCGACCCTGGGAGGGGTCCGATCGATCCGGATGAGAAGCGGCAAGGACGCCGGCGATGCATCCACGATTGCCGAAATCGAGTGTGTTCCTTCTCCCAACCCGGCGACCGCGATCGAATAGGTTCCGTCGGGACCCGCGGTCCCGCTCCCGACGGCCTGCTCGTCTGCCAGGATCTGGACGGCCGAGCCCGCCGGCGCCAGGCCGGTGAAGGTGAGGGTGGTGGCGTTGGTGATGTTGTCGTCGTTGGCGATCCCGCTGTCGCTTGCCGCCGCCAGATCGGGCTGTGAGGTGGGGGGTAGCAGCGTGGTCGTGCTCGAGTTGGCGAATGGCGAGTCGCCCGCGGCGGCGGTGAATGCGCGCACGCGATAGTAATACACCGTCCCGGGCGACAGTCCGGTCACACTGAAGGACGTCTGGGCTGCCGGCGTCGTGCCGATCGGGTCGTAGACGATGCCGTCGGCGGACTGTTCGACCTTGTACCCCCCTGCTCCCTCGACGGCATCCCATTTCAAATCGATGCGGGAGTCGGTTATGGGGGTGGCGGTGAGCTTCGCGGGCGCGACAACGCCGGTTAGGTTTCCCGCGGGCGTTACAACCGTCGCGTCCGATGGCTGGGCCGAGTCCCCGGCGGTATTGAAGGACTCAACGCGATAGGCATAGTGGGTACCACCGGTCAAATCCAGGTCAGAGTAGCGCGTGACGCCGGGCCCGAGCATGGCGATGGTCTGGAAGGCCACCCCTGCTGCGGAGCGTTCAAGCCGGAACCCACTCTCGTCACCGGAGTTATCGGACCAGGTCAGGTCCACCTGGCGTGCGGATATCGGCGATGCGGTCAGGTCGGAGGGTGAAAGCGGTGCTGTCGTGCTGGCGTTCAAAGTGAAGCTGTCGATCAGTTGGCCGGAGCGGGTGATCTCCTGGAAGGTGATCTGCGCATCGGTCGCGTCCACCTTGAGGGCGCCCCAGTCGTCGTTGTAGCGCACCTGGCTCCCCGCGACCGTCTTGACCCAGGGGTAGAGGCTTGGGTTGCCGCCGTTGCCGGTGACCAGGTACGGCAGATTGTCTACCGGATCGATGATCCGTTCGTAGACGTGGTCGTGGCCGCTGAGGACGATGTCGGCTCCCCATTGTTTGAACGGCCATTGCATTTCGAGATCGGATCCGTGCTCGCTGGATGAGAAGGCGGACTGGTGGAAGTAGACCACGTTCCAGACCGAGGTGGACTGGGCCATGCGATCCTGAAGCCACTGTCCCTGCACCGATTGTGGCGTCTTTCCGTCAGGCTCGTTGGGATCGCTGTCCAGGCAGAAGAAATGCACCGGTCCGGCGGTGAAGTCGTAATACCGCTCGTTTCCGGGCAACGTGAAGTAATCCAGGTAAGGCCTGGGCAGGTTGGGAACGCCGCTCGCGCCGAACCAGTCGTGATTGCCAAGAGTTGGGAAAAAGCGGTTTTCTTCCGACCCCGCACCGTAAACTCCGGCATAATTCCCGATAAACTCGTGATAATACTGCCCAACATTCGCATCCAGCGTCGACCCTTGGCCATAGGAGTAGTTGTTATCTCCCGTGGTGAGCAGGAGATCGGGATTCCAGCTCTTGATCCGCCGGGCGACTTGGCCTTCGACGGGATTGGCAAAGCCGTAGTCGCCGACGACGGCGAAGCGAAGCCCGGAGGTGAGAAGCTGGCGCGGCTCGAGTGCCTCCATTGTTCTTGCGGTGACGGGTCGGGCAGCGGTCTTCACGAAACCTGAATATAGCAGAAGCGGGCCCGGGGACCGGTCGATAGTGGATGAACTTGCCGCCCGGCGGGCTCGTAACTCATTGGCCTCTGGGCTACAATCTGCGGATCCCCATGACCCCACATACCCGACGGAAGCTGATCCATTACTGGCGGCGTCAGATCAGGCCGATCCTGCTGCTGGTGCTGTTGTTCACGTCGTTCCGCTCGACCTTTGCGGACTGGAACGACGTCCCGACGGGGTCGATGAAGCCGACGATCTTTGAAGGGGATCGGATCTTCGTGAATAAGCTCGCGTACGGATTGAAGTTTCCTTACACGACCTGGCACCTGGCGAAATGGTCGGGGCCGCAGCGGGGGGAGATCGCGGTGTTCTACTCGCCGGATGACGGCATCCGGCTGGTGAAGCGCGTGGTGGGGCTGCCGGGGGATCGCATCCAGTACAAGAACGGGTTCCTGACGATCAACGGGAAGGCGTTGTCGTACACGCCCTGGGATCCGCCGGACAACTCGTCGATCCCGACGGATCAGCAGAAGAACTACGACTTTTACACGGAGCAGCTTGGGGATCACGCGCACATCGTGGCGTTGCTGAAGTCGCCGGGCCGGCAGGTGATTCGGGACTTCGACGAGTACACGGTCCCGCCGGACCATTACTTCATGATGGGTGACAACCGGGACAACAGCAAGGATTCGCGGTACTTCCGGGGACATTATGTGGAGCGGGACCAGATCCTGGGCCGGGCGAACCGGATCGTGTTCTCGCTGGATTATGATGATATGTGGTTGCCGCGGAAGGATCGGTTCCTGCACGCGTTGAAGTAAGGCAGGCTGACCCAAACTGATTCAAAACGACCCACGGCGACGTTGCCGTGGGTTATTTCTTGGGGCGCGTCACGGCGCGCGGCGTGGCGTCTTGAAAATGGGGTGATGCTTCCCACAATACCCGCGGCCGTGGCCGGCTACTGGCAACGAACAACTGGCAACTTCCTCCCCATGAAAAAGCTTCTCGTCGCCAACCGGTCTGAGATCGCGATCCGCGTGTTCCGCGCGGCCACCGAGCTGGGCCTGACGACCGTGGCCGTGTACACGTATGAGGACCGCTTCTCGCTGCACCGGTTCAAGGCGGACGAGTCGTACCAGATCGGGCCCGAAGAGGGCGGCGAGCCGGTCAAGGGGTATTTGAATATCGAGAACCTGATCGCGATCGCCAAGGAAGTGGGGGCGGACGCGATCCACCCGGGCTACGGATTCCTATCCGAGAATGCGCATCTGGCGCGGGCGTGCGGGGAGAACGGGATCACGTTCGTCGGTCCGACGCCGGAGCTGCTGGAGACGTTCGGCGACAAGACGGCTGCGAAAAAGCTGGCGGTGAAGACCAGCGTGCCGACGGTTCCGGGCACCGAGGACGCGCTGGCGGACCTGAAGCAGGTGAAGTCGGCGGCGCAGCGGATCGGGTATCCGGTGATCATCAAGGCGAGCTTCGGCGGGGGCGGGCGCGGGATGCGCGTGGTGAAGAACGCGGACGAGCTGGCCGGCAAGCTGGAGGAGGCGCAGCGGGAGGCGGGTGCGGCGTTCGGGCGTCCGGAGGTGTTCGTCGAGAAATACATCGCCCGCGCCAAGCACATCGAGGTGCAGATCCTGGCGGACGCGCACGGGAACCTGGTTCACCTGTGGGAGCGCGACTGCTCGGTGCAGCGGCGGCACCAGAAGGTGGTGGAGGTGGCGCCGGCGTGGAACCTGTCGGCGAGTCTGCGGCAGCGGATCTGCGAGGCGGCGGTGCGGCTGTGCAAGGGGGCGGGGTATCGCAACGCGGGGACGGTCGAGTTCCTGGTGGACGTGGACGCGGATGAGTTTTACTTCATCGAGGTCAACCCGCGGATCCAGGTGGAGCATACCGTCACGGAGGTGGTGACGGGGATTGATATCGTCAAGAGTCAAATTCTCGTGGCGCAAGGCGCGCGGCTCTTCGAGCCGCCGCTAAACATTCCGGCGCAGGAGGATATTGCGACCAACGGGGTGGCGATCCAGGCGCGGATCACGACGGAGGACGCGGAGAACAACTTTATCCCGGATTACGGGCGGATCACCACCTACCGATCGGCGGGTGGGTTCGCGGTGCGGCTCGACGGCGGCAATGGCTTTGGCGGGGCGGTGATCACGCCCTACTTCGATTCGCTGCTGGTGAAGATCACGACCTGGGGGGCGGATCACCACGAGTGCATCCGGCGGATGGATCGCTCGCTGCGGGAATTTCGCATCCGGGGCGTTAAGACGAACATCCCATTCCTCGAGAACCTGATCAACCACAAGACGTTCGTCTCGGGGGATGCGACGACGACGTTCATCGACACCTCGCCGGAGCTGTTCCGCTTCAAGCCGCGTCGCGACCGGGCGACCAAGCTGCTGTCGTACCTGGGGGACGTGATCATCAACGGGCGCCCGGAGGTGAAGGGAAAGGTCAAGGCGAAGAAGGAGCTTGCGGAGCCGGTCATACCCCCGTATCCGATGGGCCAGACGCCGCCGCCGGGCACGCGGAACAAGCTGCTGGAGCTGGGCCCGGAGAAGTTCTGCCGCTGGGTGACCAAACAGAAGCGGTTGTTCTTCACGGACACGACGATGCGGGATGCGCACCAGTCGCTCCTGGCGACGCGGGTGCGGACGTACGACCTGTTGAAGATCGCCGAGCCGGTGGCGCACCTGATGCCGCAGGCGTTTTCGCTGGAGATGTGGGGCGGGGCGACGTTTGACTCGGCGATGCGGTTTCTGAACGAGGATCCGTGGGATCGCCTGATCCAGTTGCGCAAGAAGATCCCGAACATCCTCTTTCAGATGCTGCTGCGCGCCAGCAGCGTGGTGGGGTACACCAATTACCCGGACAACGTGGTGCGGGAGTTCATCAAGCGGGCGGCGGCGCACGGGATGGACGTGTTCCGGGTGTTCGATGCGCTCAACAGCGTGGAGAACATGAAGGTGGCGATGGAGGCCGTGCGCGAGCAGCCCAACGCGCTGCTGGAAGCCGCCATCTGCTACACGGGCGACATCCTGGACCCCAGGCGCACGAAGTACTCGCTGAAGTATTACGTGAGCATGGCTAAAGAGCTCGTGAAAATGGGGACGCACATCCTGGGGATCAAGGACATGGCGGGGCTGTGCAAGCCGTACGCGGCATACGAGCTGGTCAAGGCGCTCCGCAACGAGGTGGACGTGCCGATCCACTTCCACACGCACGACACGAGCGGGATCAACGGCGGGTCGGTGCTGCGGGCGCATGATGCGGGGGTTCACATCGCCGACGCGGCGCTGGCGTCGATGTCGGGGATGACGAGCCAGCCGTGCCTGAACTCGCTGGTGGCGGCGGTGGCGAACACGCCGCGGGACTCGGGGATGGATACGACGGCACTGCAGCACCTGTCGGACTACTGGGAGGTGGTGCGGCAGCAGTACTACCCGTTCGAGGAGGACGTCAAGGCCCCGGCGTCGGACGTCTACCACCACGAGATGCCGGGCGGGCAGTACACGAACCTCAAGCAGCAGGCCAAGAGCATGGGCCTGGAGACCCGCTGGAACGAGATCGCCGACACGTACGCGCAGGTGAACCAGCTTTTCGGGGACATCGTGAAGGTGACGCCGTCGAGCAAAGTCGTAGGCGACCTGGCGCTTTTCATGGTGACCAACGGCCTGTCGGCGATGGACGTCCTGACGCCGGGCAAGAAACTGTCGTTCCCCAAGAGCGTCGTGGGGATGATGCAGGGAGAGATCGGGTTCCCCGAGGGAGGCTTCCCCAAAGTCTTGCAGCGGATCATCCTGGATTCGGCAGGGGTGAAGCCGATCAAGGGGAGGCCGGGTGCGACGCTGCCGAAGGCGAACTTCAACGCGACGCGGAAGGAACTGGAGGGCAAGACGCACCACGAGCCGAGCGACGAGGATGCGCTGTCGTATCTGCTGTACCCGCAGGTTTACGTCGATTTCGACAAGCATCGGGCCCGATATGACAACACATCCGTGCTGCCGACGCCGGCGTTCTTTTACGGGCTGGAGAGCGGGGAGGAAATCACGGTTGAGATCGAGCCGGGGAAGCTGCTGATCATCAAGTATCTGACGACCAGCGATCCGCGTGACGACGGGACGCGGACGGTCTTCTTCGAGTTGAACGGCCAGCCGCGGGAAGTGGTGATCGCGGATCGGTCATTGGAGGCGAGCCTGCACAAGCATCCGAAGGCGGACCCCGAAGACCCGGATCACGTGGCGGCGCCGATGCCGGGGAAGGTCTCGACGGTGGCGGTGAAGAAGGGGCAGGAGGTGAAGGCGGGCGAGCGGCTGTTGAGCATCGAGGCGATGAAGATGGAGACGGCGGTCTACTGCCCGCGTGACGCGAAGGTGGCGGACGTGCTGGTGAAGCCGGGATCGATCGTGGCGGCGCAGGACCTGATGCTGACGCTGGAGGGGGGCGAGGTGGGGGGTGGGCAGACGGTGTTCAAGAAGTAATCGTGTCTGAGGGGGCGAAAGATTTGAGGCGGGATTAGGATGCCGAGGTCCCGGTTGATCGGAAGCTCGTCGTCGGGCAGACAAGAATGTCTGCCCCACCATTCAAGGGAATGTCACTCAGAGGACGGTCTGCCCCACCATCGAACGGGCTATTCTCTCGAGCGTCTTCGCGCGGGGCTCAAGCCGTTCCGGCTGCACTTTTTCTCGACGCTGCGGTCGACGAGCGATCATGCGGCGGTGCTGCGGAAGCGCGGGGAGCTGTTTGCGCCCAGCGTGGTGGTGACGCCGCGGCAGACGGCGGGGCGTGGGCGCGGGAGCAACACGTGGTTTTCGGCGGCGGGGTCGCTGACGGTGACGTTCGTGCTGCCGGTGAACCCGATCCTGGCGCCGCATCACCTGCCGCTGGCGGCGGGACTGGCGGCACGGAACGCGGCGGCGGAGCTGGCGGGGAACAATGCGATCCAACTGAAGTGGCCGAATGATCTGGTTTACGCGCAGTTAACGGCAGCGGCTTCCAAAGCGCCGTTGCGGAAGCTCGCCGGGTTGCTCTGCGAGCGGTTAGATAACGTCGATCTCATCGGAATCGGGATGAACGTAAACGTGCCGCGGCGGCGGGCGCCTCGAGAGTTGCGGGAGCGAATCGTGTTCCTGGAGGAGCTGCGCCTGCCCGAGGGGGGTGCGTTCGACCTGACGGACGTTTTGATCGTGCTGGCGCGGTACCTGCATGGGACGCTGGTACGGCGGAGCGAGACGCCGTTCCCGCTGCTGCTGCGCGAGTATGACCGGCATCACGCGCTGGTGGGGCGGCGGGTGACGGTGCGGGGGGCGCATGAGCCGGCGGTCAGCGGGCGGTGCCTGGGGCTGGACGATGCGGGGCGGCTGCTGGTGAGGGATCGCAAGCGCGTGCATCGGGTGATCGCGGGGAATGTGGAGTTGGCGTGAGATGGATTGACAAGCTGATGCGGCTGTTCGACAACGGAAATGTGGATCGAGTTCCTGCGCTGGCCGTCGGTCTGATCATGGCGATCTACTGGGCGCGCGTGCTGCGACTGGCGTGGAAGCAGCGGCGGCGCACCGGGCGGGCGGGAAACCTTTGGCCGGCGGAGAGGCTGGGGCGGGTGCTGCGGCTGGTCTGGTTCCCGGCGGTGGGATTTTGGATCGTGCTGCCGGTGCTCGCGGGTCTGCGGTGGAGCGATGAGCGACTCCAAGCCCTGTCGCCGACATTTCGGCCGGTTTTCCGATCGCCCTTCGTGTCGTGGGCGGCGCTGGCGGTGGCGCTGCTGGCGTTCGGTCTGACGTGGGTCTGCTGGCGGCGGATGGGGCGGTCGTGGCGGATGGGGATCGATCCGGACGACCGGACGCGGCTGGTCGTGACCGGGCCGTACGCGTACACGCGGCATCCGATTTACGCGCTGTCGTCGGTGCTGATGATCTGCACGATGGCGATCGTGCCGACACCGGCGATGATCGTGGTGTGCCTCGTTCATCTCGGATTGCTCCAATGGGAGGCGCGGCGGGAGGAGCGATATCTGACGGCGGTTCACGGGGCGTCGTACGCCGACTACGCGGCGCGCACGGGGCGGTTCTGGCCGCGCGTGAGGTGAGGCGGGATGTCCATCCTTGGTTCACTGGTGGCCATGTCTGTTGTTCGCCGCACTACTTGTCTGATTGGCCGGGGTGTTACAATGCCCCCTTGTCGATGCAGAGCGACACCGCCCATCCCGTCACCGACCCGATGCCGCTTAACCTCTTTCAGCGGCTGGTGCTGCAATGGGATCGGCTTCACCCGTATAACGCGGCGCAGGTGCTGAAATTGTCGGGGCCGGCGCGATCGGGGGATCTGTCGGCGGCGTGGCAGGAAACTCTCGGGACGCTGGGCCTGGGCCGGGTTCACGTGAACGGGCAGCACTTTCGGCACCAGTCGCTCAACGGCGAGCTTCAGCGGTATCCGGTGCGGGAGCTTTCGCCGGGATCGTGCCTGTGCGATTTCATCTCGGAGCAACTCAACCGGCCGTTCGATGACGTGCACGAGCCCCCCTTTCGGCCGTTCGTGGTGGACCAGGGTGATCACCATTACGCGGGGATCGTTTACCATCACTGGATCGCGGATTCGGTGTCGATCCGGATCCTGCTGCGGGAGTGGTTCCTGCGCCTGCACCGGCCGGAGCTGGCGCGGACGGTGCCGCTGCGTCACCCGCACGGGGGATACTGGTCGATCTTCGGGCCGCAGCAGACGAACTGGGCGCTGGCGGAGGGGTTCCTGTCGTCGGTGCGGTGGTCGAGCCGGAATCGACGGGTGGCGCGGGTCGAGCACCCGGGATACACGGATTTCAACTGCCGGTTCGCGCTGCACGAGGTGGGCGGAGGGCTGATCGAGCCGTTGCTGGGGTTTGCCAGGCGAAACGGGGCGACGCTGAACGACCTCTTTCTGGCGGTGGTGGCGGAGGTTTGCCGGCAGTTCGTGCCCATCCGGCGGACGCCGCGGCGGACGGATCTGGCGCTGGGGACGATCGTGGACCTTCGGCCTTACGCGCGGCAGGATCTGTCCGATACCTTTGGCCTGTTCCTCGGGTTCACGTCGACGCTTTGCCGGCCGGAGGATCTGGCGGACTTCTCGCGGCTGGTGAAGACGATCGCGGCACAGTCGCGGTTGCAGAAGAAGACGGGCGTGCCGCTTTCGAGTCCCGTGCGGATGCTCGCGGGGCTGGCGATGGGGCGATTCCTCAACCGCGACAAGGTGGTCGAGTTCTACCGAAAGCGCGTGCCGCTGGCGGGGGGAATTTCAAACGTGAACCTGAACCGCTCGTGGGCGGCGGACTTTTACCCGTCGCCGCTGCTGGACTACATCCGCGTCTCGCCGACGGGGCCGATGATGCCGCTGGTCTTCACGCCGACGACGCTGGGGGATCACTTGCACTTCGGGTTGACGTATCGGCCGTCGTTGATCGCCCCGCCTCAGGCGTGCGAGATGGCGGCGCACTTCACTCAGCGGCTGCGTTCGCTGGCCGCGCTCGCATCGGCTTGACATCCGCGTCTAAAAGTTCACGATCCTGCCGCAACAGGAGACACCATGCGCAACCGGATGCTCGCCCTGGTTTTCACGCTGCTCGCCCTCGCCCCGCTGGTCGTCGCGGCCGAGGAGAAGAAGCAATATGACAAGCCCGGGGACATGAAGATCGACCCGAAGAAGACGTATACCGCCACCATTGAGACCAGCGAGGGGACGATCAAGGCACAGCTCTTCCCGGACAAGGCGCCGCAGACGGTCAACAGCTTTGTCTTCCTTGCCAAGGAGCACTTCTACGACGGCGTGCCGTTTCATCGCGTGATCAAGGACTTCATGATCCAGGGCGGTGACCCGACGGGCACGGGCACGGGCGGGCCGGGATACAAGCTCAAGGCCGAGTTCAACGACGTGAAGCACGAGCCGGGAATCCTGTCGATGGCGCGCACCGCCGATCCGGACTCGGCCGGCAGCCAGTTCTTCATCATGCACGGCACGGCGCCGCACCTGGACGGAAAGTACACCGTCTTCGGCAAGGTGACCGACGGGATGGACGTCGTGAACAAGATCGCCACGACCGAAGTGGACGGGCGAGACAGGCCGGTGAAGCCGATCGTGATCAAGAGCATCACGATCGAGGTCAAGTGACCGGCATTGGAAACGTTTCATCCCCTGTGTTCCCGAAAGGAGTCCCCCCCATGCCCAAGCAATACCCCTCCCCTCCCGCGATGTCGATCGACGCGAACAAGAAGTTCACCGCCGTCATTGACACGAATCGGGGCAAGATCACGCTGGACTTGTTTCCCAAGGACGCCCCCAAGACGGTCAACAACTTCGTCTTCCTGGCGCGGGACGGCTTTTACAACGGCGTGAAATTTCACCGGGTGATCCCGGACTTCATGGTACAGACCGGAGATCCGGAGGGGACTGGCCGGGGCGGGCCGGGGTACAAGTTCGGCGACGAGGTCGGGCCGGGAAAGCCCAAGCACAAGGCGGGCAGCCTGTCGATGGCCAACGCGGGGCCGAGCACCAACGGATCGCAGTTCTTCATCACGCACGTGGTGACCGACTGGCTCGACGGCAAGCACACGGTCTTCGGCCAGGTGCGCGACAAGGCGTCGCAGGACGTCGTCAACTCGATCAAACAGGGGGACGTGATGAGTTCGGTGACGATAGAAGAGGGATGAGGAAAGGCCGTTTGAATCGCCCTCACTTTGCCCCGGGGACGATCTTCCAGACCTTGCCGTCCTGGTGGGAGCAGACGTAGATCTCCCCATCGCCGTCCTCGCCGAAGCCGCTGGGGAGCATCGGACGGACCTCCTTCTCGTTGCTGATGCGCAGCACCTGGTCGCCGGTGATTCGGCCGTTCTCGATCCGCAGTCCCCAGATCGTCCCCTTGGAATAGTCGCCGTAGAGGTACCAGCCTGCCAGTTGCGGGATCGCCTTACCGCGGTAGACGTAGCCGCCGGTGATGCTCTGGCCCAGGTCGTGCCAGTAGACCTTGACGGGGTCGGCGAAGCCGGGGTGCAGCGCGGGCGGATCGACCGGCGGGCGCTCGCCCTTGCGCATCGGCTCGCGGTCGAAGGGGTAAAAGCCCTCGCGTTCGCTCCAGCCGTAGTTACCGCCCTTCTGGACGATGTCAACTTCCTCCCAGCGGTCCTCGCCCACGTCCGCGGCCCAGAGCAGTCCGGTCGAGCGGTCGAACGAGAAGCGCCACGGGTTGCGCAGGCCGTAGGCCCAGATCTCGGGACGAACGCTGGCCCGGCCGACGAACGGGTTGTCGGGCGGGATCGCATAGCCCTGGCGGGGCGTCACGTCGATCCGCAGCATCTTGGCGAGCAGCACTGAAAGGTTCTGGCCGTTGCGGCTGGGGTCGCGCTGGTTCCCGCCGTCCCCCATCCCGATGTAGAGCATGCGGTCGGGTCCGAAGGCGATCATCCCGCCGTTGTGATTCTCGTAGGGCTGGTCGATGCGCAGGACGACGCGCATCGAACTGCGGTCGGCTGTGGCCGACTTCGGGTCGGCGTGGAATTCGGCGATGACGGTCTGGATCGTGTTCTGCTCCTGGGGCTTGCCGGCGTAGATGACGGTGCGCTTGCCGCCGCTCTTCATGATGCAGTTGATGTAGAAGAGGCCGTTGGTGGCAAAGTCGGGATGGAAGGCCAGGCCCAGCAGTCCGCATTCGCCCTGGTCGTAAATCTCGTCGGCCAGCTCGAGGAACGGTTTACCGTCGGCGATCTTCCCGTTGCGGATCATCCAGATCCGGCCCGGCTGTTCGACGACGAAGGCGCGACCGGTGTGGTCGTGGGTCACCAGGAGCGGGCGCTCCTCGACCTTGCCGACCAGCTCGAAGCGGACCGGCGGAAGCGGCGATGCGTCCGGCGGTGTGCCGCCGCCATCGGCTGCGGCAATGCGAAGGCTCGCGATCACGAAGAGGAATCCACAGAGGCCCACAACCCGGTTCCGCATGCGTGTTGCTCCATTCAAAGGCTGGACGTGACGGGCGGGGATTATAGCCGCGAGGCGGCGGCAGGGAATGCCAATCGACGTTGCAATGGTTATCCTTGAAGCATGTCCACCTGGCGCTTCACCTTTGTGATCCTGCTTTCCTGTCTGATGCTTGCCCCATGGAGTCGGGCCAAGCCGCCGGAGCCGCCGGAGATCCTGGTGCCGCAGGCGACGCTGGAGAAGCTCTACGCCGCGGAGATCCCGGGGTACAAGGCAGATGATTACGCCAAGCTGTACGACGCCCACGTCTGGCTGGAGAAATTCTTCCGTACCGATTCGGCCGAGGATCGAAAGGCGATCGAGAAGATCCTCAACGCAAGCGGCATCCCGGTGGCGACGCTGGGCCGGATGTGCCGAATCCAACTCGGCTGGCCCGCCCTGCCACCCGGGCCGGCGTACGTAAACGAGCGGATCGGGCCGCACGATGTGCAGTATTTCCTCGGCGTGCCCGCCAACTACGACCGCAGTAAATCCTGGCCCCTGGTGATCCGCCTGCCGGCGCTGGGAGCGATCATGACGGACCCGGCCAACCCGCCGAAGGCGGACGAGGTGGTCAAGCTCTACGCGCAGTGGACCGCTGAAGAGCTCAAGCAGCACCCCGACGCGGTCGTGGTCATGCCGTTGTTGAACTTCGACGAACTGTATGGCCCGTCGTATCGGGGGATGGACTCGGTGATCAACGCGATGCGCCACGTGGTCAGCCGGGTGAACATCGACGCCACGCGCGTGGACATGGTCGGCCAGGGGATGGCGGCCCACGCCGTCTGGAACCTGGCGCTGCACTTCCCGACCTACTTCGCGGCGATCAACCCGATGGCCGGCGCCGCCAGCGCCGACTGGCAGCGGCTTCGGCTTTTGAACCTGCGAAACACGCTGCCGGTCGTCTGGGCCGATACGACCGACAAGGTGATCAACTCCAACCAGTCCGGCGCGCTGGTGAGCATCCTGAAGAACTTCAAGTACGAGGTGATCTTCGAGCAGACGCGGAACCTGGGCCATATCCCCTCGCCCGAGATCGCGGAGAAATGCTACCGCGAGATGCGGGCGCGGGCGCGTCCCCTCTACCCGCAGCAGGCGAACCTGCGATCCAACCGCCCGGATCCGACGTTCAACCGCGTGGACTGGATGCAGGTGTATCAGCCCGTGAACGCGGGGAAGGAGCATTCGTACCTGCTCCGCAAAGGAAGCGGAAAGCTGATCGTCAGCGACAACGCCCACTCGATCCAGGCCGCGTTCACCACGCCCAACAAGATCGAAGCCAAGAGCGACAACGTCGCGACGCTGCGGGTTTACCTGAACGACCAGATGGTGGATCTGAAGAAACCCGTCACCGTGATCGTGAACGGCAAGACCCGCTTTGAAGGGATGGTCAACCAGAGCCTGTCGGAGATGCTCAATGACCAGCTCTTCTTAGGCCGGGGGTGGCGATACTTCACCAGCGTGGTAGACCTGGACCTGACGGAGTCGCCGGCGGGCACCAAGCCCGCGACGACGAAGCGCACCATCCCGGCGACCGGGGCCGCGGTGCTGTACTTCACCACCGATGAGGGCAAAACCTGGTTCGCGCTCGAATCGTCCAACCGACCGCCCTTCGTGCACGACGGAAAGCCGGCGGTGCGGGCGCACGTCTTCTCCTGTGACGGCGGCAAGACGATGTTCGTCGGCTACATGAGCAAGTTCAGCCCGGTCGTGGAGGGTCCGCTGGTGAAGCGTCCCGGCGGGACGAGGTGGAGCCCGGTGGGCACCGGGGCCGCCGATCTGGTGATGGACGTTCATTGCCCGGATGGGACGCCCGCCCCGGGGAAAACGCCGGTCGAAATCTTCCCGCCTTCGAAGTAAGAATAAGCGCACGACACACAAAGGAGATCGCGATGAACCGCCGGCACGTCTCTCTTTTCCTACTGGCTACCGTCTACTGTCTTCCGTCTCCTCTCCTCTTCGCCCAGCAGCCCACGACCAAACCTGCCGCAACGACCACCCCAAGCCGCGATGACCTCGAAAAGGCCTTCGCGGCCAAGATGACCAACGTCGTGATGACCGGCCGGTACACGGTGGGCGACAAGATCGCCGCCAAACCCGACAAGTACACGATCGTTTCCGTCCGCAAGCTGCTTGGGGACAGTTGGCTGTTCCAGGCTCGCGTTCAGTTCGGCGACAAGGACGTCACCATCCCCATGATCATCCCGATCCAGTGGGCGGGTGACACGCCTGTGATCAGCGTGACGAACCTGGGGTTCCCGGGCCTGGGCACCTACACCGCGCGGGTGGTGATCTACGGCGACCGCTACGCGGGCACGTGGCAGGCGGACGGCGCCAACCCACACGGCGGACAGCTCTGGGGCCGGATCGAAAAAGCATCGGCCACCCGACCGGCGGGCGCGACCCAGCCGGCGATCAAGAAGTGAGCCGTCATGATCCGTCGAGACGCCGGCACGCACTTCCTGCTGATCACGCAGCACGATCACGCCCTGTTCTCGGGTGAGCTGGCCCGGCGGCTGGGGAACGCGTGCTTCGCCGCCCCGTCGCCGTACGAGATTACGGTGGAGGGGATCGCCCATCACGACTGCGGATGGCCGCTGCACGATGACAACCCAACGTTGAACACGAACGGCCTGCCGCTTCACGTCTTCGAGGCGCCGGCGGCGCTGGCGGTGCAGGTTTGGGGGGCGTCGGTCGCCCGGGCGATGAACCTGGGGGATTACCAGGGCCTGTTGGTGAGCCTGCACGTGCTCGGATTGTCCGGCTGGGCGATGCAGCACATGACCAGTCCCTCGCGGCAGGACCTGTTTGATCTGAACAAGTTCCAGCACCGGCAGGTGGAGATCCAGGAGGATTTGCGCAAGCGCCTCGGCATGCGCACCGACCTGCCGCTCAGGTTCGGTTTGGCGCAACTGGACACGTCGGAGACGGACGATCAGCTCCTCTACAACTTCCGACTCCTGACCGCGATGGATCGGGTGAGCCTGGCGCTGTGCTGCGGGACGAACCTGTTCCCGGCGATGGCGGACGTCCATCCGCGGCCGGGCCAGCCGCCGGTCAAGGTCGACGTCGGCATGTCCGATCCGGCGACGATGACGCTCGACCCCTGGCCGTTCGACCAGCCTTCGATTTCCGTTGAAGTGCCGGCGCGTCGCGTCCGCAAGGAACCGTTCGGCTCGGTCGAGGAATTCCAAAAAATCTACCGGTCCGCGGCGGTCGAGCCGCTGGTGCTCACCGTCCGATGCGCGTGATCCGGTCCCCTCGCGCGGACGCGACCTTGGGTGTTCATCTTCGCAATGGCGCAACGCGTCTGGGAGAGGGATAGGATGAGGGCAAGATCGGAGGGCAGTGTGCGCACAACCACCCTCACCCCCGCGCTCTTCAACTGCGGAGAGAGGACTCCCATAACGTTCGGCACAGCCGAACCTACTTGATCTTGTACTTCTCGATGTCCTCCACCGGCCTGGGGAATTCCAGGGGCAGTTGCTTCATGCGCCGGACGATGATGTCGGAGATCGCCCAGTTGCGGAACCACTTCCTGTTCGAGGGAATCACGTACCAGGGGGCGTCCTGCGTCGAGCAATTCTCCAGGGCGTCCTGGAAGGCGGCCATGTAGTCGTCCCAGCGCTGGCGCTCCTCGAGGTCGCCGGGGTTGAACTTCCAGTTCTTCTTCGGGTCGTCGATGCGCGCCTGCAGTCGATCCTTCTGCTCGTCCTTGGAAATGTGCAGGTAGAATTTAAGGATCGCCGTGTTCTCGTCCGCCAGCATCCCCTCGAACTCGTTGATCTGCTCGTAGCGCGCGCTCCACACCTTCTTCGGGACGATCTCCTTGACGCGCTCGACCAGCACCGCTTCGTAGTGCGAGCGGTTGAAGATCCCGATCATCCCCTTGTGTGGAACCGCCTGGTGGTAGCGCCACAGGTAGTCGTGAGCGAGCTCGAGGTGACTGGGCACCTTGAAGCTGGTGACCGAACACCCCTGCGGGTTGACGCCGGAAAAGATATGCTCGATCGCGCCGTCCTTGCCGCCGGCGTCCATGGCCTGGAAGACGATCAGGAGCGCGAACTTCGACTGGGCGTAGAGGACTTCCTGGAGCTGGTCCAGTTTTTTCAGGTTGTCTTCGACGTCCGGCTGGGCGTGCT
>DATBFY010000179.1:0-20245 GCA_036558265.1 Tepidisphaeraceae bacterium
CCTTGGTCCACTGGGCCATCTTGGTGAGCTGGACGTCGCCGGCGTTGGCGGCAGACGCCTTGGTGAGCAGCTCGCTCGAGCGATCGAACTGACCGGCCTTGAGGGCCTTGAAGGCCTCGGCCTTGAGCTCGTCCACGGTCGCCAGTTGCTGCGGTTGAGCGGCGGCCGACCGCGCCTGGGCGTGGACCCAGATGGGGACAGCCAAGCCGGTTCCCGTCGCCCCCGCCAAGGCCAGACCCAGCATCCAACGAGCGAACCTCTTGGTCATACGGCTATCCTTTTGTGTAAATCGATGGGGAAGCATGTGTTAGGGGTCGCCCCGGCACATCCTGTGCTGCCGCTACGCGAAGCCACAACCGGACGGGAGGGCTACATTACCTTCGGCTAATATACGCGTCAAACACAAACGCGGACGGGCAAAAACGTCCACCAGTTAGACGTATCGCTTGTCCGGTGGTTCACTCGTGCTGTCCGCGCTTGGCGTCATACCCGACCCAACCGGCCTCGTTTACCAGCAGAGGTGGAGATACGCGCCCGTCCGCTGTACCATCCGCCCCGCCGCCGACGCCGCCGCAGAATAATAGCCCCCTGACGGCGGCAATTGTCCACTAATTACTTACCGACCGGTTCCGGCCAACATGCCCACGATCTCCTCCATCCTGGACGCCAAGTTTCGACAAGCGATCCGATCCGCCTTTGACATGGACGCCGATCCATTGGTCGGACCGGCCCAGAACGAGAAGTTTGGCGATTATCAGGCCAACGCGGCAATGTCCCTGGCGAAGACGGTTGCGGAAAAGAGCGGCCAGAAGACCAACCCCCGGCAGGTCGCCGAGCAGGTCAAGAGCAAGCTCGACCTTGGGGACATGGCCAGCGAGATCAGCATTGCGGGGCCGGGGTTCATCAACGTTCGCCTGAACCCGGCGTGGCTGTCGAGCCTCCTGGCGCAGGCGGGCGCTTCGGAGCGCCTGGGGGTCGAGCCGACGGCCACGCCGCAGACGGTGGTGGTCGACTACTCGGGGCCGAACATCGCAAAGGAGTTGCACGTCGGACACTTGCGCAGCACGATCATCGGCGACGCGGTGGTGCGGGTGCTGGACTTCCAAGGCCACCGGGTGATCAAGCAGAATCACATCGGGGATTGGGGAACGCAGTTCGGCCGAGTCATTCTTGCGATCTGGCACTTGTGCATGGCGGAACGGCGGGGCGACCCGGAGTATCCCGCGCGAACGGCGAAGGAAGTGCTCAGCGCCGTTAAGCAAAATGATGCGGTGCGGCGGAAGCAGCTTATCGAAGAGGTCGCGCGCCGACAGGAAGAGGACTACAAGTCGGACCCGGAAGGCACGCAATACTTCGAACCATTCCTCGAGAGATACCATGCGGATTTGGAGCGATTGCTCCCGGCGTATCAGCTCGTCGGCGCTGTCGAGGAAGCTCCCGAAGCCCAGCAGTACATCGTGTACGAACGGCGCGCGCCGCGGCCGCTCGCGTCCGTTTCGAAGTTGGTAACATCCGATCTCCAGAAGGGGGTTGCCGCGAATCCGTTAAGTCAGCAGGAGGTCAATGCGTGGGCAGGAGTCCGCGCAGCAACGTTGGAATCATGCCAGCGGATTTATGACCAACTGGGGGTCCTTCTCACACGCGCGGACGAATATGGCGAATCACGTTACAACCAGATGCTTCCGGCGGTGGTTGACGACCTCAAGCACCTGGGACTGGCGACCGAATCAGAGGGTGCCGTCGCGGTCTTCATCGACGGGCCTGGGAAGCCCCCGCTGCTGATCGAAAAGGCGGGCGGCGAGGGTTACCTGTACGCCACGACCGACCTGGCTGCCATCCGGTACCGCGTCTCCGTGCTTCACGCGCAGCGCGTGATTTACCTCGTTGACGCGCGGCAGGCGAATCATTTCAACCAGGTGTTCGCGACCGCGCGCAAAGCCGGATGGGCGGACGACGCGTTGCTCGAACACGCGTCGTTCGGCACGATGCTGGGAGAGGACGGCAAGCCGTTCAAGACGCGGTCGGGCGACACGGTCAAACTCAAAGATCTGCTCGACGAGGCTGAGGAACGGGCGCTCAAGCTCGCGTCGGAAAAGAACGCCCAGCTCAGCGACCAGGCGAAGCGCGCGATCGCCCACGCCGTGGGGATCGGGGCGGTGAAGTACTCGGACCTGTCGAAGGACCGCACGAGCGATTACGTCTTTTCGTGGGATCGCGCCTTGGCGATGGACGGGAACACGGCGCCGTACCTGCAATATGCCCACGCCCGCATCCGGTCGATTTTCCGAAAGGCTGGTGATGTGCAGGCGTCATCCGGGCAGGTCAGGCTCGAATCGCCGTTGGAGCTAGCGCTGGCGAAGCACCTGCTTCGATTCGGGGAGGTCGTGGAGCTGGTCGCGCGCGAGCTCAAACCCCACCACTTGTGCAATTACCTGTACGAGTTGGCGACGCGGTTCAGCTCGTTTTACGAGAATTGCCCCGTCCTCCAAAGTGATGAAGGAACGAGGGCGAGTCGATTGGCGTTGTGCGACTTAGTCGCGCGGTTTCTGGCCAAAGGCCTGGACCTGCTCGGCATCGAACACCCCGACCAAATGTGACTCTCGCAGGGAACGCCCCGCACAGCCCTACCGCTTGCGGTGGCGGTTCACCCTTTCTTGACCACCCTTAACGGATCCACCTTTCCCGCCTGCTGGAACGCGCGCTCGCGTGCCCGGCAGCCCGGGCAGGCCCAGCAAGGCTCGGTGCCCTCCTCCAGGCAGCTCCAGGTCTTGTCGAGCGGGGCATTCACCTGGAAGCCGACGTCCACGACCTGCCAGGGCTCGAGCTCCAGGAGCGGCGTGATCACCTCCAGGTCCTTCACGCCGCAGGGCATCTGGATCATCTCGTTCCAGATCTGGGTGAACTCGGTCGCGGCCGCCAGCTCGTCACCGCTGCCGCCCACTCGGAAGCCCAGGTAGAGAGCCGCGGCACGATAGAAGGCGGCGTAACGCACACCGGCGGCGATGAGCGGCAGCAGGTCGAGCATCTGCGGGCCGAGGTTGGCGACCTGGGCCCGCGGGTCACTGGCGACGGCCAGAACGTTCTTGGGGTCGCGCACCAGTTCCATGAAGGGCATCGGCAGCGAGTGCTCGCGATAGGGCTTGAAGTGCGCCACCTGCTGGTCATAGGCCGCCCGCGCGCGGGTGCCCCCCTGTCCGATTTCCCCGTGGAGCAGCACGAGCCGGTAGCGTTGGGCGGCCAGCGCATTCGTGACCGCCGAATTGATGCTTCCGCTGTTAAGGACGACCGCCAGATCCTTGGCCATTGGGTTTGTCCGTTGTCGGTTGTCAGTTGTCAGTTGTTCTTGCCCTTTGGACCGATCGATTTGAGGTATGCGTTTAGCCTCGGCGATAGCTCCGTGATCATCGGCTTGATCAGGCGTGTGTCCTCGCGGGTAATGAGTTCGCGCACGTAGGCGCGGCGTAGCCAGTGGATGACTTCGTACAACGACCCCCTGCCAATCTTGACGAACCGTCGATTGTCTTGAAACGACCCCCTTCCGACGCCTTCCGCAACGTTCGCCCCGATGCCGTCCGCAGCCCGCACCAGCTGTTTGCCCACCGTGTCTTGCGCGAATGAGTCCCACTTCCTTACCACGCGCCACACGGTATCCGCCAGCCGCACCACGAGCTTATAAACATCCAGATTCTCAAACGCCGTCCGAGCCAAGTGCCACCTTCCTTCCCCAGTGAACGGGCCTTCCCATCACAACGGACCACGGACAACTGACAACGGACAGCTTCACCCCATCGTCAACAACACCTTCAGCACGCCGGGCTTGGCCGCCATCTCCATCGCTTCGACGCCCTGCTCGATCTTGAAGCGGCGCTGAATCATCGACGTGACGTCCACGCTCTTTTCCGTCAGCGCCTTGATCGCCTCCTTGAACGGACCGCAGCGGCTGCCGACGAGGTTGATCTCGTCGATGACGATCGGCGCCAGGTTCAGTGCCCTGCCGGCCGCCACCGTGCTCTTGAGGACGATCGTGCCGCGCGGCCGGACGAGCTGCATCGCCATCTCCAAACCGCTCGCGCTGCCGGTGCAATCGACGACCACGTCCTGGTCGTGGCGCGGCGAGATGTCCGACACCGGCCGCGAGCGGATTCCCCACTGGTCGCACAGGCGCATCTTCTCGGGATGTTTGCCGATCACGCGCACCGGGCAGCCGGCGTTGCGCAGCACCTGGGCGCACAGCAGGCCCAGCCGCCCGTCCCCCAGCACCGTCACGAACGTCTTGGCGTCGAGCTTCACCTGCTTGATGACCTGGAACGCCGCGGCCAGCGGCTCGACGAAGACTGCGGCGTCATCCTCGACCGATGCCGGGATCTCGTGCAGGTTGATGGCGGGCAGGCGTACGAGATCGGCGAACGCGCCGTCGCGATTGAGGATCCCGAGGACGGTGCGATTGCGGCAGTGGTTCGACAGGCCGCTCAGGCATAGGTCGCACCGCCCGCACACGACGTTGATCTCGCCCGCCACGCGCTTGCCGACCCAGTGCTTGGCCGAGGGCGACTCGATTACCTCGCCGACGAACTCGTGCCCGAGCACGCCGGCAAAACCCATGTAGCCGCGGGTGATCTCGAGATCGGTCGCGCAGATGCCGGCCTGGCGCACCTTGATCAGGCAGTCGCCATCGTCGCGCGGGGGTTCGGGGCGCCGGGGGTTGAACGAGAGGGACTTGTCGAAGACGAGGGCGCGCATGCGAGCTTACACACCATCACCCCGTGGCCGGGGCGGCTAAACGGCGCGATTCTACCCGAACGGGTTGTCCGACTTGGAGAGGAACTCGCGCCACCTGGCCTGGTCGTAATGGTAATCATGTCCGGTCATCAGGATCAGGCTCTTGCGCGCCTGCCAGGAGACCTCGAATTCCTTCTCATGCAACACGTCGATCAGCGCGGTGGCGACGTCCTTGGTCGGGTAGTTGCGCAGCGCGTCGGCGCAGGCGACGCGGACGTCGCGCGTCTCGGGAACCGGTTCGAGCCGCCCCCCCTCCGCGCGCTGGTCGAACTGCGGGGCCATGTGCCGCAACAGCGCGGGCACGGCGGTCTCGTCCGGCACGTTCGCCAAGGCCTTGGCGGCCTCCAGTCGCAGAAGCGGGTCCGCGCTGTCCAGATACCGGACCGCGATCGTGACGACGCTGCGGTCGCGCGAGCGGTTGAGTGCCCGCACCGCCGCCACGCGCACCAGCGCATCGGGGTCGCCCTGTGCGATCTGCCAGTAACGCTGCGTATAGGGGACGGTCCGCGCGAAGGGATAATCGACCACGAGCCGCAGTATTCCCGTCCGCCGCACGTCGCCGGACTGGTCGTCCTCCATCATCCGCGCGTACTTGCCGGGGGTGTTGCCCAGGTAATAGCTGATGGTCTGCTTGGGGAAATCCCAGAAGGTGAACTTGAGGAATCCGGCGAACTCCTCGAACGTATTGACGCGCGTGCTGGGAGCGGGCCGCGTCGTGGGAATGCCCTCACCGTGAATCCGTTGTGCGTTTGCCTGGCGGATGTCGCGCCACTCGGCCGCGGGCAGGACCTCGGGCTCGGGGCCCTTCTTTTTCTGAAAAGGATTGAGCGTGAACGAGGAGTTCGCCGAACATCCGGCGACCCCCGCCGAAACCGCCGCCGCAATCACGACCAAGCGCCATCGCCTCATAACGTTCGATCCTCTACTGCTGACTGCACGCTGCCGACCGCCCACGGGCGGCTGAGCGCGTACAGTTCTTCCACGTCCACCTGGGTCGGCTCCCCGATCTCCACCCCCAGGAATCGCGCCGCTAACGCCTTGAACCGGGGGGTATTGTCCGTGACGAAACACTGGAGCGCGCCGCCCTGGTCACGATCCCCCCGCAGCAGCCCCACCGCCCGAAGCCGCCGCGCGACATCTTCGGCGCACGCCTCGGCCGAGTCAACCACGGACACGCGCTCGCCGACCATCCGCTGGATGAGCCCCTTGAGGATCGGGTAATGCGTGCAACCGAGCACCAGCACGTCCATCCCGCGCTGGTACATCGGCAGCAGGTACTGCTTGAGCGCCAGGCGCGTGACCGGGTCGTCCTCGCCGCGGCCTTCCTCGATGATGGGCACGAGGAGCGGTGTGGGGCGGTTAAGCAGCCGCGCGTGGGCGCGGCGCTTGACGATGGCGAACTCATAGGCGCGGGAACGGATCGTCCCCTCGGTCGCGATCACGCCGATGAGCGGGAACTCTTTTTTCCCCGCCGCTTCCGCCGCCGCGCGGGCGCCAGGTTCGATCACCCCGCTGATCGACAATTCCGGGAAATCCTTTCTTACCGCCGACAGCGCCATGGCCGTCGCCGTGTTGCAGCCGATCACGACGTGCTTGGGCTCGCGCGAGCGGAAAAACGCGATGATCTGCCGGACGAACGTGGTGACCGTTTGCGGCGACTTGCCGCCGTACGGAACACGAGCGGTATCGCCGAAGTAGAGCACGTCCTCGTGCGGCAGGGCCGCTCGGATCGCGCGCACGACCGTGAGCCCCCCCAGCCCGCTATCCATGACGACGATCGGCGACGACGGCGACACGCTACCGTTATCGGACGTCCGTCGCCGCCGCGCTCACCCAATCCCCCTGCTGCGTCGTTTTGTCATCGCGGGACGCCTGGCTGATCGAGCATTGGCAGATACCGGTAGTAGACCTCGAGTGTCAGGACCGCGAGAGAGGTCATGTAGATCCGGCCGCCCCGCTCGGCATATTTCGGGTCGGCGTCCCAGCTCCCGTCACGTGCCTGGAGACCGATCAGCGCATCGCGCGTGCGTGCGTTCCATTGCTTCCAATCGGGGTTCTGCACCTGGAGCATGCACATCGATGCGTAATACCAATAATAGATGCTTGGCTCGCGCGGGTCGGGCGGACGATCGGCCAGGAAATCCGTGGCCTCCCGGATGTCGTCCGGCTCCAACTTCTGACCCAGCAGCATTCTCGCGTAAAGGATCTCTGCGGTCATAGTGGGCGTGGGGCTCTTCCTGGGCTGATATCCGGCCAGCATCCCTCGCTGCCCCTGCGACGCCAGCCGTATGTAACCCCGGGCGCGCTCGCGGGTTCGGTCGGGGATCAATAATCCAAGTTGCTCGGCGGCGTGAAGCGCCATAACCTGCCAGCCGAACACGCTGCTGTCGCCATACTCACCCGGCACGTACCGCCAGCCCCCCGACCGCGCATCCTGAGATGCGATGATAAACCGTGCGCCACGCAGCGCCGCGCGGGCGTAACGCTTGTCGCCGCTCATCAGGGCCGCTTCGGAAAGGGCGAGCGTCGCGATCGCGTGATCGTACATGTCCCCGCGCCGCGACCCTTCGCCGCGAAGATGAGGCGGACCGCGGAGATCGCCGTCGGCGGCGTCCTGGTTATCGATCAGGTAATCAAGCCCCCGCGCGACGGCGGCACTGTACGCCCCGCCCTTCCCCGGCACCTGGTCGCGGGTGAGGAACGCCAAGGCTGCCAGCCCCGTGTTCGCCATGTCGTGATAGCTCTTGGGACGCTGTCCCGGCGCGGCGGCGGATCGATCCTCGTCGCCGACGAGCGTCCACCGGCCATCGGGCTCCTGCTGGCGCGCCAGGTACGCCAAGCCGCGATCGACCGCCGCCTCCGAAAGCCGGTTCCCACCCAGTCGCTCGATCCGCGGCTGGCGCTGTTCGGGCGAGCGCGGAAACGGCGAAGCCGGCGGCGCAGAACTGATGACCGAGGCCGGGCCGAGTTTGCCGGTCAACGGCGCGAACGCGACGGCCGGTTGCGGCAGCCCATCGGCGTCCCGGGACGTGCCCGCCGGTAGCACCGCCCTCGCCGGCCTCGGATCAATTGGGATCAGGCCCACGGTGGGCTCGGGCGACGCGGTCGGTGGCGTGCCGACATCGGTCGCGATCGGCGGTGCCTGCGGGATCGAACTCGACGCGCCGGTGCGCCGGGCCGCGGCGGCAATTTCACCGGGATCGGCCGCCGCCGGTTGCGCCAATCTCGATTCTGCCACGGGCCGTGAAGCGGCCACGCCGCGCGCGACCGGGAGCGAAGGCGATGCGACCTCGAGCGGAGCCGGCGCCGCGTTGACCAACGGAGCAACCTGGGCGCTGGCGACCCTGTCTCCGCCGGCGATGGGCGAAACCGACGAAGGCACCGTCAACGCGATCCCCGGCGACGACGCCGGTGGCGCCGCCGCGGGGATCGATTCCGACCCGCCAGGTTTTGCTGAGCTATCCTGAGGCGCGTCGGTCGTCTCGCGCCGCGTGACCGAACTCGCCAATTCGCTCCCGCGAAGCACGCCGGCGTCGGACGCGCCCGCTACCGGCTTGTCCGCCCGAATCACCGGAGCGGCGGTGATCCCCGGCGCGACCATGGCCGAGACGTCCCGCGCAGCCGACGGTTGAGGAAGATCGGATTTGGCGCCCGTGTCAATCGTCCCGCGCATCGGGCTGGCCTGCGGAGCCTCAACAAGACTCTGCGCGGCCCGGCCGGGCGTCGGTTTGGGCAGCACGCTCGCCAGATCC
This sequence comes from Tepidisphaeraceae bacterium, assembly GCA_036558265.1. Taxonomy (GTDB): domain Bacteria; phylum Planctomycetota; class Phycisphaerae; order Tepidisphaerales; family Tepidisphaeraceae; genus RYN-433. The sequence goes on from DATBFY010000179.1 coordinate 8,532, forward strand.
GACGTCGGCCGACCCGCGTCGGCGGGCTGCGCTTCGGCCCGGCGCGCGACGGGCACAGGTTGCGCCTCGAGGTTCGCCGGCGTCTCCGGTGCTGCGCTCGAAACCTTGACCGCAGGCACATGCGGGCCGATCTGGGACAGGGATAGTGCCAATGCCTGCTGCGACGGGGGCGCGGGATTCACCGGCGCCGCCTGCGACATCGCCAGCGCCGCCACCGGCGTGGCGATCGCTTCCGCGAAGTCGCTCACCTTCCCCGGGGCGCGCGCGGTCGGAGCCGGCGCAGATGCAAGTTCGACCGGCGGCCTGACAACGCCCGATTCGGCCGGAACCGCCGTCCGCGCCACCGACGCAGGGTCGACGGCGGCGACCGGCAGATCTCCGGACAACTGGCTGCGCACCGCCAATCCGATCTCCACGTCCTTCGGCAGGTTGAGGTTCAACGCGATCTCACCGCCGCCACCGGTCCCCCGCCCCACGGACCGCCTCACCTCCTGCGTCACCATCACAAAGCTGAAGATGAACGTCGCCAGCGCGTGCAAGAGCAGCGAGAGCACCAGGCAACGCTGCAGCGTGTTCAACTTTCGCGTGTCGAACCCGCGCAACGCGAGAATCAGCGGGATCAGCAGCAGCGCCGAGATCAGCAGCGACCAGACGCTCCAGCCCAGCCGCGGGATCGGCCGCCCCTCACGCTGCGCGAAGACCTCGCGCGAATCGGCGTAGCGAAGCGTGTAGACGCCGCGCGGACTGTCGCGGTCCGAGCTGAAATACAGGCGAAAGCCCCCCATCGCCAGCGCGGGATCGGTCTCGTTCTCCGCCGTGTTGAGCGACGGCCCCAGGTTCTCCACCGGGCCAAAGCCTTCCCCGCGCACCCGGCAGCGATACAGATCGAACTTGCCCAGCCCGCCCGGGCGATTCGACGCGAAGTACAGGAAATCGCCCACCGGCGATATGCAGCTCGCCCCCTCGCTGAATTCGGTGTTGATCCCCGGAATCTCGGCGGCGTCCTTGAGCACGAAATCCGGCGCAACCGGTCGCGTGGCGGGCTGCGTCGCTTGCGTCGTCGCGGGTTGCGTGGCGGCTGTCGAAATGGATGGCTCGATCGCCGCCATCCACAGATCGTAATCCGCGCTGCCGGTCTGTCGGATCGTCCCGCGCCAGGCCTGCACCTGCTCGCGGCGCGCCGCCTGGCGATTGGTGGAGAAGATCAGCCGCCGCCCATCGGGCGTCGGATCGGGATTCAACTCATTGAACTCCGTATTAACCGCCGGCCCGAGATTGAACGGCTTGCCCCAACCGCCGCCCCCGCTCGCGCGCGGCGCCGCCCACAGGTCATACCCCCCCAGCCCGCCCGGGCGGTCCGACGCGAAGAAGAGCAACCGTCCGTCCGCCGAGACGCGCGGCCCCAGGTCGTCCGTCGGCCCGTTGACGCCGTCCAGCGCCACCGGCTTGGTCCACGCGTTCTCGCGCCGGTAGCTGACGTATATGTGCGCCCCCTGCCCCGGTTTGCCGCGGACGAAATACAATTCCGTCCCATCAGGCGACATCGACGGCTCGTACTGCTGCTCGGCCGCGTTGAACTGCTCCTCGAGCGCCTTCGGAGTGGACCAGAGCACTTCCCGCAATCGCGCATCCCGCGCCGCGACACGCGTGGATTGCCCGTCGGTCCAGACGGTCCGCCCGCTGAACCAGACGACCGCCGTCAACGCCCCGCAGAGAAGCAGCGTCGCCGCCAGCGCCCACGTGACACGCCGCACGATCCTGGGTTTCCCGTCGTCCATGCGTCACCCGCCGCGCGAGAAAAGGTCACTTCCGCACCGCACCGTCGTCGATGTACGACAGCCGCGCCTCCTGCACGCCGGCCCCGCGGCACAGGCCCGCGACCGACGCGAAATACTTCATCAGCGTCCGCTCGTCCGCGCGCACGATCACCGACGTCGCCGGATCCTTCTTCAGCGACCCGGCCAGCAGCTCCGACAGCGCCGGCCGGTCATACGTCTTGCCCGAAACCACCGTCGCGCCGTCCTCCTTCACGTTGATGATCACCTGTGTCGGCGGCGCGGATAGCGGCTTGAATGACGCCGTCGTGTGCGGCAACTGCACGCTCAACTCCTTCTCCACCTGCGCAAACGTTGTCGCACACATGAAGAAGATCAGCAGGTTAAAGACCATGTCCGTCAACGGGACCAGGTTGTAACCCTCTTCCTGCTCGGTATGCGGATCTCTGATACGCATCGGCCACACTTCCTTCCGCCTCAGGCGACGGCCAGTTCCTTCTCGTCGTCCTCCGACTCCCGCTCCGGCTCGTTGATCCCGTAATCATCCGCGAACCGGTTGACCGTATCGTTCATCTCCACCAGCAGCCGCTCGATCCGCCCGCTAAAGAAGTAATAAAACGTCGTCACCACGATCGCCACCGCCAGCCCCGCGAACGTGCACGTCATCGCCTCGTAAATCCCGGTCGAGAGCTGATCCACGCGCCCCACCCCCGCCACCGCCGCCACCTGGAACGCCTTGATCATCCCCGAGATCGTCCCGATCAGCCCCAGCAGCGTCCCCACGCTTCCCAGCGCGTACAGGAACCGCATGTTGTGTCGCAGCCGCATCGCCTGGTTCGCCCCCTCGTCCTCGATCGCCTTCTCCGCCACCGGCCACCCGCGCTGCAGGCGCTTGATCCCCGCCCCCAACACCCGCGCGATCGGCGAATCGTGTTTCCGGCAATATGCCAGCGCCGCCTCCCGATCCTCCGCAACATCCTTCAGGACACCCTTGAGTCCCGGGATGAAGGCCGGCGGGATCACCTTGGAGCGCCGAAGCGCCAGGAACCGCTCCAGGATCAGCCCCACCGCCACCACGCTGCACAGCGCCAGCGGGTACATGAAGAACCCGCCCTTGAAGAAGAGCTGGAACACCGTGACCTGCGGCGCCGGCGTTGCAGTCGGCGGCTGGCCCGGCGGGGTCACCGCCGCCGCTCCGTTGTCGCCATTCGTCGGCGCCGCCGCGCTGTTCTGCGCCAAGGCGCAACGGCAGGTCAACGCCAACGCCAATGTCGCCGCAAGAATAAATGACCTTCCCTGCATCGACGTACCTCCGTAATTCGCCAGTCAAACACGTGAGACATCGCCCCGCGCCGCCGACTAATGCCGCGCCAGCGCCGCCAGTCGATCCCGCGCCGCACCCGCCTCGGGCGCGTCCTTGTACTTCGAGATCAACTGCTCGTACTGCTTCTTCGCCTGATCCGCCTGCTTCAGTTCCTCGAACGCTCGTCCAGCCTCCAGGAGCGCCCGCGCCGACCACGTCGGGTAGGCGTAGACGTCCTCCACCGCCAGGAGCGCCGGGATCGCCTGGTCGAACTTCCGCTCGTACAGGTAAGTCTCGCCCACCTGGAACTGGGCGCGGGCGGCCGTCTCGCCATTGGTCGAGGCGATCGCCCGCTGATATGACGCCCGCGCCTCCTCGTACTTCTTCTGGTTCTCCAGCGCCCAGCCGATGCCGAAGTGTGCCCGGCACGCGAAGGGATCTTTCGGATCCTTCTGCAAAAATGCCGCGAACGTGCCGGCCGATTCCGCGTACTTCCCCTCTTCCGCCTGAACTTCGCCCAGCTTGAGCATCGCAACCCCAACCTGGCCGTTGGTCGAATACTCCTTTACGAATCGCGTCAGCGCCGCTTCGGACTGATCGAACCGCCCCGCGTCCGCATACGCCAGCCCCGCCTGGAGAACCGCCGATGCTGCGATCTCATCGCTTCCCGTCGCCTTGGCATCCACGCTGCCGAACGCCTCCGCCGCCTTGGCGGCCTTGCCCAGCTTCTGATAGCACCACCCCAACCGATACGCGGCGTTGGCGCGAAGTTTCGCATCGACGCGGTCCGCTTTCATCGCCGCCTCGAGCAGTTCTGTCGCCCCCTCGTACGCCTTCTGGCCATACAGGATCTCCGCCAGTTCCACCCGCACCGCCGGGCCGAGCTTGCTCTCCGGATGCTCTTTGAGCAACCGCGCGTACGTCTCCGCTGCCGCCCCATCGTTCTTCTGCCCCCGCTGCGCCCACGCCAGGTCGTACAAGACCGAGTCGCCGGCCTTCGGGCTCATCGCCAGCGACGCCAGCACCGCCGTCGCCTGGTCATTCTTCCCCTCCGCCGCCAGGCACGCCGCCGCCATCTGTCTCGCCTGCACCGCGTTGGACGATTGCGGATGCGCATCTGCGAACCCCTGCAGCGCCTTCGCCGCCTGCTCCGCCTGTCCCGCCTCCTTGAGCGCGATCCCCCGGCGAAACGCCGCGTCCTCCGCCAACGCATGGGACGAATACTTTTCGGCGACCTGCCCCCAGCGCTCGGCTGCCTGCGCATACTGCTTTGCGTCGAACGCCACCCACCCCAGCACATACGTCGCCGGCGCCGCCAGCTCCACGGGCGCCTTGGCCTCGATCACGCGCCGCAGCGCCGCCTCCGCCTCGTTGAGCTTGCCCGCCTTCTGCAAGATCTGCCCGTATTCGAGCAACCCGCGCTGCACCCACGCCGATCGATCATCCGCACCGCTCACCAGATCAGCGAGCGTCTTCTCCGCACCCTGCTTGTCCCCGCTCCGCAGCCGAGCCAATCCCAGCTTGTACTTCGCCTCGGCAAGATTTCCCTCCTTCGCCAGGCCAACGTATCTCGCCAGCGCCGCCGCCGCCTCGCGCTCCTTCCCCTGCTGAAGCAGCGCATCCCCGAGCAGGAAGATCGCGCCTTGCAGTTCCGGCGCCGCCGACGCCCGCTGATCCTCCGCCAACGGCGTCAGCAGCGCCACCGCCCTGGCGTAATCTCCCCCGAAATACGCGCACTGCCCGATTCGCAGCCGCCACTGCAACCCACGCCGCTCGTCCCGCGCGTCCTTCGCCAGCCTCTCGAACGCCGGCGCGGCGTCACCATACTTCCCGAGCAGGAACAGGTTCTCCGCATCCAGCTCAGCCGCCGCACGTGAAAACTCCGCCGACACCCCGCTCGCCGCCGCCAGCCGCGCGCACGCCGCGTGACTCGCCTCGTATTTCGATGTCTTATGCAACGAGAACGCCAACCGATAAAGCGTCTCGCCAAGCCGGTCGCCCGCCGAACGATCCGCGCTCAGCGACTCCAGCTCGACCGCCGCCTGGTCAAACTTCCCCAGCTCCATCAGGCAGACCGCCCCATCCAGCCGGATCTGGAACGCGTTCGCCGGCGCAGGCGTGCCGCGCAGCAACTCACCCAGCGTCTGGCGGGCCGCGTCGTACTTCTTCTCCGCCATGTCGCACCGCGCCAGCGCATATCGCGCGGATGCCGCACGCTCCGGATCCCCCGCCACTACCGCGTCCAGCGTCGTCCTCGCCTCCGCCGTCCGTCCCGTCGCCAACTGCGCCAGTCCAAGTTGCAGCCTCGCCGGCTTGGCGTACGCGCCGCCGGTCACCCCCGCCAGCGCCGCCGCTGCCTGGTCATATTTCCCCGCTTTGTAAAGTGCCGAGCCCAGGGCGTAGTTCGCATCCCCCTTCCGTTCCTCCGGCGACGCCGCCGCCATCCGCCGGTACTGCTCGATCGCCTCGTCCAGCTTGCCCAGCGACTCCAGCGCCTGCCCCTTCAGGAGCGCCGCATCGGCCGCGTAACGCCCCTGCGGATCCTGCCCCGCCAACCGGTCGACGGACGCGATCGTTTCCTCCCACTTGCCCGATGCGCGAAGCGACAGCGCCTGAAAGTACGTCGCCGTCGCCCGCTGCCCACTGCCGGGATATGCCAGGGCGAACTTCCCGCACGCGTCGGCCGCCTTCTCGTATTTGCCCAGCAGGTACAACGCCTGCGCGCGGTTGAGCGCCGCCACCTCCGCGTGCGGGCTCTTGGCGTACTTCTCGATCAGCTCGTCAAACGCGGCGACCGCCTCCGCGTACCGCTTGCCCGCCAGCTCGCACTGCCCCAGCACCGCCAGCGCCTCCGCCCGCTGGCCAAATGCGCCGTCCTTCAACACCTCCCGCAGCACCGTCGCCGCCGTCGCGTAGTCCGCCTGCCGATAGGCGCAGACGGCCAACCCGTACCGCGCCGCCGTCCGCTGCCCGTGATTCGGATACTGCGAGAGAAACTCGGCGTACTCCTGCGCCGCAAGCTTGAACAGCCCGCGCCCGAACAGCGCGTTCGCCGCCAGCAGCTTCTTCGACGCCGGATCGACGGCCGCGTCCGCCTGGCCTCCGCCCCGGCCACCCGCCTCCTGCGCCCGCCCATTGATTGGCACGGCCGCCAGGACAAACGTCAACAGCGCACACCAGCCCCTCGAGAACCGCCAGTCCGTTAGCGAAATGCGCATCACACCTCCCACGTTGCACGCGAATTGCGAACCGCGAATGATGACACCGACTGCCGCCACGCACAACCCTGTGTGCCGCTGCCCTTACTCCCTCTCCCGGTACTCCGGGAGAGGGTTGGGGTGAGGGCTTGCGCCGAACGCCCTGGAACATCACTGCTTCGGCCCCGGCGCCGGTTTCTCCGTCGGCGGCACGGGCATCGGTCCCTTGACGCCGCCTCGCTCCCGATCACGCCGCATCGACTGCACTTCCCTCAGGAGCGATTGCAGGTTCTGCTCGATCTCGGACAGGCGCCGCTCCCGCGCCCGCATCGCCGCATCGTTGCCCGCCAGTTTCTTCGCCATCTCCCGGTAGTTCTGCTGCTGCAGTTGCTGCGGCTGCAATGGCTGCGCGCCCGGCTGGCTTTCCTTCGGCCGCTCCGCCAGCTCCCCCTTCCAGCCGTGGCGCTTGGCCTCCAGTTCCGCCAGCCGACGCGTGGCGCGTTCGAGTTGCCTGCTCAGTTCCCTCACTTCCGCGCGGGCTTCGGCGACTTCCTGGTCGCGCTCCTTCGCGGCTTGTTTGGCCTCCTTCTCGTCGAGCTTCGACTCTTTCTCCACCTTCAGGTCCACGCGATCCAGTTTGCTGCGAATCTTGGCCTCCAGGTCCTCCAGCGGGATTCGATCGATCTCGCCGACCTGCACCCTGGGCGCCACCGGGTCCACGGGGGGCACCGGCGCAACGGTCGCCGGCCGTTCCTCGTCATCCGCTTGCGCCCGCGAGCTGGGCGCCAACGGCAACAACGCGCACCCCAGTGCCGCCACCGCCAACCGACCGTACCACGGCAACGTCCGCGATATCCGACGTTCACACGTAATCATGGTCAATCTCCTTCTGAGCTGATCGAACTGCTGGCCCATCCCGCTCGCCAACGCTGGCGGTAAGGCGGGTCCGGCGGACACGAACTCCACGGCTTCCAGGATCGCCCCCGCGTATGCCCGTCCCACCCCGGGTAATGTCCATATCACCCATGCGTCGCAACAGGCCTCCTCCGCCTCCCGCAAGCGGCCACGCGCCCACCACGCCACCGGCCACCACCAATAGAGCACGACGACCGCCAGCTCTACCCGCCGCACCCAGTGATCCCGCCTCTTTAAGTGCGCCATCTCGTGCATGAGCAACGAGGACCGCTGCGGCGGGCTCAACCGCCCCCACAATCCCCGCGGGACCAGCACCCTGGGACGCCCGACGACCCCGAACAGCATCGGGCAGACCAATCCGGGCACGAAACAGACCTCCGGCACGCGCGACAACCCGATCCGTCGCGCCGACGTGAGCGCCAGCATCCGCAGCTCATCCGATGCCGTCTCGGACTGGCGCAGCAGGTGACAGAACCGCCCGATGCGCACGATGATCACGATCAGGCAGACCAACGATCCGGCGCCCCAGACCGCCAACACGACTGCGGCCCAGCCCTTCCAAGCTCCATCGCGCCGGGCGGGCGGCGGGGCCAGGTCGGGCGATCGCTCGACCGGGCGAACGAGCGCGTCGTCTTCGAACAAAGGACTCATCTGGACCGGCGCCTCCACCGATGAGTCGTTCCCGGAAGTCGCCGCCATGGCCATCTCGAAACCGCCGCTCGATCCGTCCGGCCGGGCGGGGAGCAGCCGATCGATGCGCACGTTCCAGAGCGGCGGGGTGAGCAGCTTGAACAGCACGATCAACCAGAGGGCGTGGACCAGAGCCGGTCGCCGGCAGGTTGCGCCGAACGCCGCGGCCGCTGCCGCCAGCACCGCGGAAACCAGCGCGTTGGTCAGTCCGATGCCCAGGAGCCAGTTCATGGGTCACCTTCTGCTGCGCTTTCGCTTGCCTTTCTCCGGTTCCGGGCCGCCGTCGATCAACTCGCGAAGCGCCCGCCGTTCCACCTCGGAAAGCGACTGCGTGCGCGCCAGGTGGCTGAGCACGGGCGCCAGCGAGCCTTCGCAGAGCTTGTCGGCCATCTCGCGAAGCCGACGACCGATCAGCTCGTCGGCCTCGATCGCCGCGGTGAAGAGGTGGACGAACAGCGTGCGGTCGCGGCGGACGAAACCCTTGGCTTCCAGCCGCTCGAGCTGCTTCTGCACGGTGGCGTACTGTGCCACACCGGCCCGGCCGCCGTAGATCTCATCCGCGATCTGGCGCGTGCTGAAGCGGCCTTTGCGCCAAAGGACGCGCATCAGGGTCAACTCGGCCTCGGTAATGTCCTGACGTTCCCTGCCCATCGTGGATCACGCATCCTAGCTGGTACGGCTTTAATCTAAGACGATTGAGCTGAGATGGCAATAACCAAAAAATAAAGCATGCTTGCCGCAGGGTCGTGTTCGGTAGCCTTCGGTAAGTGCACCACCGGTGCGACCGCTAACGGCGGGGTGAGGGGAAGTCGTGTCGGAGGTGGTTGCACGACGGTGTATTCCGGGATAAATCCCGGGGCTTGGCAGCGGACCGGGGTTGTGGAATGATCATCAGGGTGCGCGCCGCCTCGGCCCGACTTGGCGCTTGGCGCCCGACATTTCATGCGAAGCTTGATCCTGCTTCTGACGCTTTTCCTCGTCGCCGCGTGTGAGTCTCCCGCCGCGCGCGCGAAGAACGCGGGGCAGGCGAATGAGTTGCTCGCGCAAGTCGAAACGATCGCCCTGCCCGGCGTCGAGGGCCGGTTTGACCACTTCGCCGCCGACCTTAAGTCCAACCGCCTGTTCGTCGCCGCGCTGGGCAACGGCAGTGTCGAGGTGATCGACATCGCCACCCACAAAGTCACGGGCCGCATCGCCGAACTGCCCACGCCGCAGGGCGTCGCCATCGCGCCCGACCTCAACCGCCTGGCCGTCACCAACGACAAGGATGGCTCCTGCCGGCTCTTCGACGCCTCGACGCTCAAGCCGGTCGCGTCGATCGACCTCAAGGACGATGCCGACAACGTCCGCTATGACGCGGCCGCCAGGCTCTTCTGGGTTGGCTATGGCTCGGGCGGCCTGGCGGCGATCGATCCCGACAAGAATCAGCAGGTCGCCGACATCAAACTGGACGGCCACCCCGAATCGTTCCAGCTCGAACGGCATGGCACGCGCATCTTCGTCAACGTACCGAGCGCGAAGCAGATCGCCGTCATCGACCGGCAGGCCCGCAAGCTCCTGACCACCTGGCCGGTCGCGGGCGCTTCCGCGAATTTTCCGATGGCCTTGGACGAGAATCACCACCGGCTCTTCATCGGCTGCCGCAAGCCGGCCAGGCTGCTGGTTCTCGATACCGAATCCGGCAAGCCGGTCGCGTCGGCCGATATCGTCGAGGACACCGACGACCTCTTCTACGACGGGACCAATGGCCGCATCTACGTCTCGGGCGGCGGGGGCGCGATCAGCATCATCGCCCAGGACGCGCCCGACACCTACAAGGTTCTCGGCAACGTCCCCACCGCGCCCGGCGCCCGCACGTGCTATTTCATTCCCGACACCGGGCGGCTGTACCTTGCCGTCCCCCACCGCGGCACGCAACAATCTGAGATTCGCATCTTTCAGGCGGCGGGTCACTTTCACCGCTGACAGGCGTCTGGCCCCTTTCCTAGCATCGATCAATGCACCAACACCAGCACGACGAGAACAGCGCCCCCGACCAGGGCGACGACCATAAACCCACGGATCCGGCTGCCCATCTCGCCCGCGGCGTCGCCGGCGCCCAGCCTCCGCTCGAGAACGAGGGCGCCCACGAGGGCCGGCGGCATCGGACGGCGGCCGGCCTCTACGCCATTTACGAAACCGGTCACTTCGGCCTGAAGGAGATGGGGGTCAAGCGGAGCTTTCAAACCCTTCTGAAGATCAACCAGAAGGACGGCTTCGACTGCCCGAGCTGCGCCTGGCCCGATCCCGACGGCAAGCGCAACATGGCCGAGTTTTGCGAGAACGGCGCCAAGGCCGTGGCATCGGAGGCGACGACGCGGCGATTGACGCCCGACGTCTTTGCCCGGCACGCGATCTCCGAAATGCGGCAACGGCCCGACGTGTGGCTTGAAGAGCTGGGCCGCATCACCCACCCGATGATCCGGCGCAAGAATTCGGATCATTACGAGCCGATCGCCTGGGACGACGCGTTCGAGCTGATCGGCACTGAGTTGCGCTCGCTGGCGTCGGCGGACGAAGCGTCGTTTTACACCTCGGGACGCGCCAGCAACGAGGCCGCGTTCCTCTACGGACTCTTCGCGCGGCAGTTCGGCACCAACAACCTGCCCGACTGCTCGAACATGTGCCACGAGTCCAGCGGCACCGGGTTGACCGAGGCGATCGGATTCGGCAAGGCGACGGTGCGGATCGAGGACTTCGCCTGCGCCAACGCCATCTTCGTGATCGGTCAGAATCCCGGCACCTGCCACCCGCGCATGCTGACCGAGCTGCAGAAGGCCGCGCGCGCCGGGTGCAGGATCGTCAGCGTCAACCCGCTGGTCGAATCGGGGCTGATCCGCTTCAAGAACCCGCAGGAGCCGCTCCACCTGCTCGCCCCCGGCACGCCGATGGCCTGCCTCTTCCTCACCGTCCGCATCAACGGCGACGTGGCGCTCCTCAAGGGGATCATGAAGGAGATGCTCGAGGAGGACCAGCGCACCGGCGGCAAGGTGCTCGCTCACGATTTCATCGAGCACCATACCGAGGGCTTCGAAGCGCTGGCGGAGGACCTGCGCCGCGAAAGCTGGGACCGCATCGTCCTGAGCAGCGGCATCTCGCGCGATCAGATCCGCCAGGCTGCCCGGATCGCCATGGACGCCGACCGCATGATCTGCTCCTGGGCGATGGGGATCACCCAGCACAAGAACGGCGTCGCAAACGTGCAGAGCATCGCCAACTTCGCCCTGCTCCGCGGCCAGATCGGCAAGCGCGGCGCCGGCCTTTGCCCGGTCCGCGGCCACAGCAACGTGCAGGGAGACCGCACCGTCGGCATCTGGGAAAAGATGAGCGACAAGTTCATCGAAGCGCTGGGAAAGGAATTCAACTTCACCCCCCCGCAAAAGCACGGCTTGGACACCGTCCGCACCATCGAGGCCATGCACCAGGGAAGGGTCACGGTCTTCGTGGGCCTGGGTGGGAACTTCCTCGCCGCCACGCCCGATACCCGATACACCTCCGAGGCGCTGGAGCGATGCCGATTAACCGTGCAGATCTCCACCAAGCTGAACCGCGCCCACCTGATCACCGGCGAGCAGGCGCTGATCCTCCCCTGCCTGGGACGCACCGAGCAGGACCATCAGGCGGCCGGACCGCAGTTCGTCAGCGTGGAGGATACGACCGGCGTGGTGCACATGTCGCGCGGCGTCCTCGCGCCCGCCTCCGAACACCTGCGCAGCGAACCCGCGATCATCGTCGGTATCGCGCAGGCCACCCTCAATCAGAACACGACCGTCAAGTGGCAGGCCTTGATCGACA